>JAFGAK010000237.1 GCA_016933745.1 Bacteroidales bacterium | reverse complement strand
TCTTGAATGAATTATTACTGGTAATGAAGTTTTTTCAGCTGTAGAAAGCATTTCTTGGAAAACTTGCATCTGAATTTCTGTGGGTTCTCCTGTTCCAGAATATGTGGCATCTAATCCAATTTCGCCAACTGAAAGAAGTTTTTGTTTGCTTTCTAAAATTAAGTCAACAGTTTCTTTAACTTCATTTGGTTTCAATTGTTTGGTATTCCAAGGATGAATACCCCCTGTGGCATAAACATGGTCGGGATGGTCTTTTGCTAACTTAATGCTCCGTTTACTTGTTTCCAAATCCGTAGAATTAGCAACCAAAGCAACAACTCCCGAACCTCTTGCTTCATCTATGATTTCTTCAACATTTTGAAAGTATGCCTTGTCTGCAAGATGAATGTGAGCATCAACAAATTTCATGATAAACCCTGACCTTTAATTCTTTGACAGGATTTACTGCCGCTAAAAACCTTTCTACTTGGTTTGTTTATTCTTCCTGTTGATTTTGTACCCTTCAAAAGTTAAATTCACTTACTCGAAACATTATGATGTGTTGGAAATGTCTGAAAAGAAAATTATTTTCACAGAAAATGCTCCACGACCCGTGGGGCCTTATTCACAAGGTGTTGTTAGTGGTAATTTCGTTTTTGTTTCGGGACAAATTCCCATTGACTCAAAAACTGTACAGATTGTTAATGGAGGAATTGAACAACAAAGCATTCAAGCTCTTGAGAATATAAAGTCAATTCTTGAAAATGTTCAGCTTTCTATGCGTGACATTGTTAAAACTTCTGTATTTCTTAGTGATTTTGCTGATTTCAAGTCATTTAATGCAGTCTACAGCAGATACTTTGAAAACAATCCACCTGCACGAACTACAGTTCAAACTGGTCTTATGCCTAATGTGTTAGTAGAAATTGATGCAATAGCAAAAAAATCTTAAAATAAAACAAGGAAAAAGGGAATTAATTCCCTTTTAAAATGTTACTCGACATGGACTCTGAAGAGGTCTATATCGTGGGTCATTTCTGAGGTGCTCTTCAAGAATTCTCGTGTTGCTCGTTCCACGTCTTTGGATTGCGTGATGTACCGTCCAACGATGATTATGTCTGCACCGTTTGCTAATGCTTCTGGGGCTGTTTGTGGAGTTATTCCGCCCGCAACCGCTACCAAGAACTTTTTACCTTTGAATGTTTCACGCATTTCTTTGATAATTTCCCAGCGTGTTTTGCCAGTTGCTTCTGCATCTATTGCTCGGTGTAGAATCGCAACGTCTGGTAGCCGTTTGAGGGATTTTAGTTTTTCAATTGGGTCTGTTACG
>JAFGAK010000236.1 GCA_016933745.1 Bacteroidales bacterium | reverse complement strand
TCATCACCTTAAAAGTAATAAAGAAACCAATAAGAATAGCTAATCGTTTGCTTTATCTGTTAACAAGGGAACAAACCGAAACTGACCATGTAACCTTTTTTCGTAATCATTTTCGTCAATACGCTGAATACAAGTCATTTCCTGAATATCTTTGCCCATATTAACAGGAATCACTAATCGACCGCCAATTTTCAGCTGTTTCAATAAATCTTCGGGAACAAATGGTGCACCAGCGGTAACAATTATTTTGTCGAATGGGGCAAAAGCAGGTAAGCCTTTGTAACCATCGCCATAAAATACTTTGATTCGGTAGTTAAACTGACTCAGGAATTTTTTTGTTTTATCGAAAAGTTTCTTTTGACGTTCAACGCTAAACACTTTGGCGCCCATTTCGCCAAAAACACAAGCCTGATAACCGCTTCCAGTGCCAACTTCAAGAACAGTTTCACCTGCTTTAATTTCGAGCAATTCGGTTTGAAAAGCCACGGTGTAAGGCTGTGAAATAGTTTGGCCGGAACCGATAGGGAAAGCTTGATCTTGGTAAGCAAATTCCAAAAAGGAAGAGTCTAAAAAGAGATGTCGTGGTATGGCATTGATAGCTGAAAGTACAGCTTCGTCTTTAATTCCTTTGGAACGAAGTGTTTCAACAAGCTTCTTGCGCATTCCACGATGTTTAAAAGTGTCGTGTAGCATGCTTATTGTTGATTTTTTTGCGAAAATAAACAATTCAAGCTTGTCAAAAAAAATTACTTTTGTAAAAAAACTTCATGTCTATTTTACGTATAGGTGTTTTAGGTGCAGGTCACCTCGGAAAAATTCACATAAATTGCATCAAAGATATTGAATCTTATGAGTTGGTAGGTTTCTACGATCCGAATGAAATCATGGCTAATCAAGTCGAAAAAGAGAAGCAACTAAAGCGTTTTAAAACGATTGATGATTTAATTGCAGCTGTTGATGTAATCGATATTGTAACGCCAACTATATCGCATTACGATTGCGCAATAAGCGCGTTGAAAGCCGGTAAGCATGTTTTTATCGAAAAACCGGTAGCAGCAACTCCACTCGAAGCTGAAAAACTAATCGCGATAGCAAGTGAAGCTAAAGTAAAAGTTCAGGTTGGTCATGTGGAACGATTTAATCCAGCTTTTGTAGCCGCTAAACCGTTTATTCAAGAGCCAATGTTTATTGAGAGTCATCGTTTGGCTCAATTCAATCCACGTGGCACAGATGTACCGGTTGTGTTGGATCTAATGATTCATGATATAGATGCAATTCTAAGTGTTGTTAAATCGAATGTTAAAAACGTAAGTGCAAGTGGTGTTTCGGTAGTTAGTGATACACCGGATATTGCCAATGCACGGCTGGAATTTGAAAATGGCTGCGTTGCTAATTTAACAGCGAGTAGAATCTCGATGAAGAATATGCGTAAATCGAGGTTTTTTCAACGAAACGCTTACATCGCTGTGGATTTTTTAACCAAAGAAGCGGAGCTAGTTCAAATGAAAGATGTAGATCCGGAAAATTTGGATCCAATGGCCATGGTACTGGAATTAGGCGAAGGTAAAACGGATAAAGAAATTCAATTTATAAAACCTAACATATTAAATACCAATGCAATTGTTGAGGAGTTGAAAAGCTTTGGAGCAGCTATTCGATTAGATCAGCAACCCATCGTTAGTTTATTTGATGGTTATAATGCCTTGCAAGTGGCACATCTAATTTTAGAAAAAATGAATGAAGGTGTAAATCCAGTTAAATAGTATTTCAAAAAAAACTCAAAATAGATTATTAGAAATATCAATCGCACGATGAATAAAAACGTACACAGATTCAAATATATTTTGGTTGATTTATTTTCATCCTTGTTGGTTTGGGTCGGATTTTTTATTTACCGCCAATCATTGATTGATAACAATTTGTATGCGAATATTTCTAGCATTTTTGAAGAATCAGTCTTTTGGTATGGCTTTGTTTTATATCCTCTTTTTTGGAATATTCTGTATGTTTCTGCAGGGATGTATAGACGGGTGTACCGAAAAACGCGTTTGATTGAATTGGAACAAACAATCGTCGTTTCGCTTATTGGGATCTTTATTTTGTTTTTTATTTTGTTGATCAACGATCAGGCTTTGTTTGGTTTAAAACAATCTGACCTATTTTTTAAAGCATTGTTTGTTCACTTCTTTCTGACTTATATCGGACGATTATTTATTACCAATCAAACCATTCGAAAAATTCATACCAAAAAAATAGGATTTAATACCATACTTATTGGTACGAATGGAAATGCCATAAAAGTATTCAATGATATCGAAAACCAAGAGTATTCTTCCGGGAATCGCTTTATAGGATTTGTACATGCAAAAGAACACGACAAATACAAGATCGCGGCTGTTTTACCTCATTTAGGCAGTATCGAAGATTTACCTCGATTAATTAAAGAATATGCAATAGAGGAAGTGATTATTGCTATTGAAAAATCAGAAACGGATTTAATAACTTCTATCATTACCGAGCTTGAGCTTTTTGATGTGGTTATAAAAATTATTCCTCTTTTCCATGATTATATTGTTGGTAATGTGAAGACTACGGGTATTTTTCAAACACCTTTAATTGAAATTTCACCAGATTTAATGCCTGATTGGCAGTTGAGTTTGAAAAGATTGATTGATATTCTTTTGGCGCTAATTGCAATCTTAATTTTAAGTCCAATATACCTCTTAACCGCATTAATTGTTAAACTTACTTCAGCCGGACCTATTTTTTATACCCAAAAACGAATTGGAAAAAACGGCAAAGAGTTTTTAATGATTAAGTTCCGATCGATGTATGCCGATGCAGAAAAATTGGGACCTCAATTATCGAGTAAATCCGATGCGCGAATTACTCCGTTTGGTGCTTTTATTCGGAAAATACGAGTAGATGAAATCCCTCAATTTTTTACGGTTCTAAAAGGCGAAATGTCGATTGTAGGTCCAAGACCAGAAAGGCAATTTTACATTGATCAAATATTGGATAGAGCACCGCATTTTAAGCTTTTGCAAAAAGTGAAACCCGGAATGACAAGTTGGGGCCAAGTAAAGTTTGGCTACGCAGAAAATATCGATGAAATGATAGAGCGTTTACAATACGATATTCTTTATCTCGAAAATATGTCGTTGGCAATGGATTTTAAAATCATGATTTGGACTGCATTGATTGTAGTACAAGGACGTGGAAAATAGTTAATATCCGTTGTGCTGATTCTTAAAACTATTCAACATTGTTTTGATAACGATTTCAATATCAAGAAATAAAGTCCAATTTTCGATGTAGAATTTATCCAATCTTATTCGATTACGCATTTGTTCGTTATCTTGAATTTCTCCTCTAAATCCTTTAATTTGAGCTAAACCCGTAACTCCCGGTTTAACAAAATGCCGCACCATATACTTGTCGATGATTTTAGCATATTGCTCTGTTAAAAAGATTGGGTGAGGACGAGGACCAACCACAGACATGCTTCCTAAAAAGACATTGATAAATTGAGGTAATTCATCGATACTTGTTCTGCGAATAAATTTGCCGATTTTAGTTAATCGTTCGTCGTTGATGCTGGTTTGTGTTTTATCATGATTCCCATTAACAAACATCGATCTAAATTTGTACACTTGAAATTCTTGATTATTCAGTCCATTTCGTTTTTGCTTAAAGATTATTGGGCCTTTTGATTCTAATCGAATAAATAGTCCTAAAACAGGAATTAACCAGCTCAAAATAAAAACAATAACAAAGCTGGAAAAAAGAATATCGAAGCCGCGTTTAATCCATTTAATATCTGTTTGAAAAGGAATTTCGCGTAAAGCAAAAACAGGAATATAATCGTAATATTGAAGCACTAAATTTTGACCATAATCAATTTTTGGATCAGGAATAAATTTGATTTCAATTAGATTATTCTCGGCAAAATGAATAAGATGATTGATTTCTTCTGTTTTAAGTACTCCTGCATTGCAATAAATTTGGTGTAAATTGATTTTTTCAGCGAAAGCTGGAATATCTGCAATGCTCCCGGCAATAGGTAATTCATTTGATTTCTCATTGGAAAAATAACCATGAAAGCGATATCCATATTCTCTCTTATTTTTAAAGAACTCCGATAGTTTATAAGAATTATCGGCAACTCCTGCAATTATTACATTCCGATAGTTTCCTCCCATTAAACGGTATCTTTTGATAAAGAAATAAGAAAATGTTCGCATTGCAACCAACGAAGCGCCCAAAAAGAAGAGCATTTCAAAAATATACCGAATGATATTTTCTGATAAGCTAATCCGATAGATGGTAAAGAAAGAAAATGTCATGAACGAAAACACGAGCATTTGCTTGATCAGATCTTTTACAATTCGTGTGAATTTGGTTAAACGGAAAATGTTATAAATGCCTAATATATTGGCAGATAGAAACCAGCCAATGTTCATCATTAAAAGAAAATTGAAAATTTGGATGCCATGAACGGAATCCGGTAATATGATAAACAAATAAATCCAAAGATTTAAAACAGAAATATCTAGAAAAAAAGTAGCAGGTCTTAAGTAACTTGAGTAACGAGTCTTCATATTAAATTGGTCCAAATAGAGGATATGCAAAAATAGAACGAAAAAAAATTGTTTTTATTCTTTTAAGGTTGAAATTATTTTTTGTTTTTTTAAGCTACTAACATTAAAATAAGAACGAACGTTAATTTGTTTTATAACGTGTTCTTTCTAAGTAGCTTATAGCTAATAGAGGAAAAATAGCAAAGCTTATAATTCCTTTCTGTCTGAGCAAAAAGGATTCCGTTAGTGCCAAAAAAAGAAAAAGCATCATGATGGCAATAAACAGTTTGTTCTTGTTTTTAAGAAAGGTAGCGATACTGAAATAAAGAATTGAAAGAATTAATAAAACACCGGCGATCCCTAATTCAATAATGAATTGTAAATATTGATTGTGAAAATTATAAACGAAATATCCATCCGATTCTCCTTCGCCGCTTGGACCGCGGTATAAATCATATTGCTCATATTTTTGATTGAGTATTTTTTGACTCGATCTAAATCCGGTTCCTGTGAGGCTATTAAAATTTGGATCTGCTTCTATTTCTGTAAAACATCTTAGTTGAAACAAGCGCAATGTTAGGCCAGTCCAATAATATCCCCTCCCGAAATAATCGCGTGAAAATACTTCTTTGATTTCGCGATGATCCAGGATGTTTTTGAATCTTTCTTTTGTGAAAGAGTTTAAGTTTATAAAAAGAGAAAAGCCAATTATAATTGCAAAACTGAATAATGTTATTTTCTTGTTCCACCCTTTTTCTTTGAAATAGAGCACGAAAAACACCAAACTTATAGCAAACAAAATGCTTATAATCATTTTCGAAGCCAAGAAGAACTGAAAAATAAATAGCAAACCGGTTAAACTATATTCTAAAAAAGTATTCTTTTCTGAAATAAACAGAAGCTTGAAAAGCAAGAATAAATTCAAAATAGCAAAAAGGATAGCAATATAGATGGCATTCGATTGCAATGGTTCTGTTAAGCTATGATAATAAAATGTATCGATTGAGTGGCTGTCAGTAAATCTGAAATAAGCCAAAGCTAATAGCACAAAACCGTAGATGACATAAGTTATGCTGCTGATTTTAGTAATTTTAAAAACATCTATTTTGCTAATAAGTTGCTTGTAACCAATGCTATACATTAATAAAGGTAAAAAACTAACAATTCCTCTGAACGTATAAAGTTGGTTTAGAGTCCAAGCTAAAGACAGGCTAACAGCAAGAAATGCAATGATATACGTCCATGCAAATTTTGGGAATTCCACTTTGAAATCCACGTAAAATTGATAAAGCAAATAAATTAAAGAGAGTAAAAGTGTTTTTGAACTCCAATGTTCAGGAAGGGGTATGCTAATAATGACAAGCACTAATAACAGCTCGGGAATCGTATTTTTGTTTAGGATCTTATACATGATTCTAAAAACGCTTCGTAAGCAGAATTAATTTTGTTCCAAGAAAAATATTTAACAACACGTTCGTAATTTCTTTCACTCATTTGCTTGCAATTTCCAGTTTCTTTACTCTGTAACAATTCGGTAATCTCCTTCGCATTCTTAAAGTAAAAGCCATCTTCTTCTAAAATAGATCGATTGAATTTATTATCGTGAGCACAAATACACGCCTTGGATGCCATCGCTTCTAAAAGCGAAGGGTTGGTCCCGCCAACACTATGTCCGTGAAAATAAAGTCGAGCATGATTTCTCATGAAATTCAAAGAAGGCAAATCATATACCGGTCCGATGAATTTGATATGATCAAATTTACCAAACTTTTTTTGCATCTTTTGCCCAAAACGATTACTTGCATTTCCTACTACAATAAAAGGCTCGTTTATTCCTGAAATCACCACTCCATCAAGAATTGTTTCGATGTTATTTTCAGGCTCCATGCGAGCAATGAGCATATTGTACTTTTTATTTTCGAGTCCAAGATCATCGTAAATCTTTGAATCGAATTGTTGATTGGAATGAACACCGTAAGCAATGTATTCAGAATCTATTTTATATTTTTCTTTTAAATACGATTGGATTCCTTTGGAATCAGCAATAAAATATTCGCTTGTTATAACAGCCAAATATTCAGCAAATCTTAGAAAGTAACGAACAGCTGCATTGTATTTACTTCTTTTCCATTCCAAACCGTCCATATTGCTAACAATGACAGCTTTTTTGGGTAAAAGCCAACCCCAGATAGAACTACTCGTATATCCAAGTTGCAAAATAAGATCGAAATTTTGTTTCCGACTGTTTAAAATACAGTTAAAATCATAAATAAACTGACCGAATGTACCGAGCTTGTCTTCCGGATCGTAGCAATGAATTAGTTCAACACCTTTATATTGATTTTCTTGAAACGTATGCAACGATGAAGAATAGACTGTAATATCGTGTCCTCTGGAAACCATGTATTGAGAAAAGTATTCGGCAAATTGTTCATAGCCACCATAATAATTTGGAATACCTCGAGTCCCAACGATTCCTATCCTCATTCTTTTATTTTTTGTTTAAATACCTTCTGAATTTCCTCAGCCCAGTGCTCCCAATTCAGTTCTTTTTGATAAAGCTCAAAAGAGCTGTGAGCAAAAGTACGATAACGATCTTTATCTAAAAAATAATCTTGAATTATATCTGCATATTCATTTGCATTGGTAAAAAGCGAGAGCCGAAATCCATTGATCCCGTTTTGGATCATGGCAGGAACTCCACCTGTATCCGTTGCGAGGGAAGGAACGTGAAATGCAGATGCTTCGGCATAAACTATTCCAGCACACTCTGCGCGCGTGGGCATAATCAAAAAATGCGATTTAGAAAAAACAGCCCGGAATTTCTGATAATCTGTAACATTATTTTTATCAAGGAAAGGGTGAACTTTTACCTTTGGATGAAAAACCGGTGTTTTACAACCAACTACTGTAAGCTCGCTATTGATGCCGCGTTTATTCAATTCGAGCATGGTTTCAAAAGCAAGGTTTCCTCCTTTTCTTTCCCAATCAACTCCTAGAAATAACAAGCGACAAACAGGATCTTTTAATTTTTCTTCGTTAAAAATTGGAAGTTGTTCTTGAAAAACATTCGCACCAAAAGGAACTACGAATACTTTTTCGCGAGGGATCCGATAATTTGAAACAACATGATTGGCGGCCCAATCGGAAGCATAAATAAGTGCATGGGACTTTCTTAACGACTTTCTTTCGATTAAATTCGATTCCCAAAATGAAAGTTTTGAAAGGTTGGAGAATTCAGGATAATAGCCATTTATCTGCGAGAAACTAGTATCGCCATAATAGAAAATGGGTAACCGAGTTTTAAGAAAAGCCACCTGACTGGAACCAATAGGAGCAAAAATTAAATCGTATTTTCTTTGTTTTAACTTGATCGAGAATAGAAAACTATACCAAATGCCTAGCGATAAGTTTTGCGCTTTGTTGATCTGTTTTCCGGTAAAGAAGTGCGTTAATTTATTTCTTAAATATAAGAGCGCTCGTGGAATTTGGTCGGGAATTGGACCGAGAGCATATGTTTCAGGATAGATTTTCTTTAATGCATTGTACATTTGAAAATGAATGCCTGACCATGCTTTTTTGTTGGTAGGATCGGTAGATGTAAGAAATGCAATTCGTAACTCTTTTTCCATTTATAAATCTATCTGTTTTTGTTTTTTGAAAAGAGCAAGTAATCCTCCAAGAACTAGAGTGTAAATCGAATTTTGATTATAAATTCCTGTGATAATCAGGCTGCTAAACATTAAATAAACTCCTATTGCTGCTATGAAATAAGTCAGCGGAAAATTTTGATCAGTGGATTTCGAATAAAATGTAAAGAGATACAAATTACCTAAAAAAAGTAGATATAAGAAAAGACCGACGAAACCTGTTTTGTAGAATAGAAAGGCATATCCATTGTGTAAATGTGAAATGTATTGCATTCCTTCATTGTTTAAAGGCGCGATGAAATGTAAATCTACCAAAGATCCAAAACCTCTTCCAATGGCAAAGTCCCAACCATTCATTTGGTTGATTGCCATTTTTGCCTCATAAGCTCGCCAATGATCCCAAAGTGCTGCGTGATCATTTAGATCGATTTTAGGCATGAAAATCTCTTCTGGAGCAATTTTCATTTTGTATAAGAAAGTGGAAATTCCTGGAGCGTTTCTGTCAATTTCTATGGAATATAAATAAATGTAAAAACCACCAATTAGAAGAATGACAATCGAAATGTATTTGATTGCTTTTTTACTGATTTTTGCATATCCAAAACCGGTGAGCAATAAAAGGAAAATAGCAACCCACATGGTTCTTGAGAAATACAAAATAAACGAAATGGAGATGAGGATCAATACTTGAATCGCTGTTCTCTTTTGTTCGAAAACTGCCATTTCTGGGTATTTAAAACCAATCAATAAAAACATCAAAGCTAAAAGTTCAACATGGTTGGAGAGTCCCGTATCATTTCTTAAAGTATTAATGCTGGTATTGAATAAATCTGGATAACTGATGAGTTTATAAAGATGCCAGATGGCAAAAATTACGGCTAAATATACAATGGATGTAAAGAGGAATTTCTTTTCTTTAATCATTAATATAGTGCCATAACCTATAACAATCAGTAAAATAGGTTTTAAGAAGTACGCGGCATCTTTGCCAAAATCAAATAGATGAATAGATTTGAAAACTGAAATTAAAATTCCCCAAACAAAAAGTAACAGCAAAGGGATTAGTGCCGTAATTAAATCTTTTGAGATCTTGAAGTTTTTATTGTTTAAAAGTAAAGTTGTAGCTAGTAAGAAAAATGCAAAAGCAATTTCAAAAGATGTAAGGTTCAATGGTAGAAATAAAACGGCCAAAAATATTAGTTTTGGATATAGATTTCTTTTTTCGCTATTCATTCGTTAATAATTTCTCGTAAAGATTAAAAAAAGATTCAACGTAAGTTTGGTTTGTGAATCTGCTCTCAGCAAACAATTTCCCGTTTTCGCCCAATCGTTTACGTTTTTCAGGATCTTGTATTAATGTTTCTAATTGCTCAGTAAGAGAAATAACATCATTGGGTTTAAATAGGATACCTGTTTTTTCGTGCTCGATTATTTCAGTAAGTCCTCCATGACCGGCAACCACCACTGGCTTTGCACTTAGCATTGCTTCTACAGCAACTAAACCAAAAGGCTCAGGTTCGGTTGACGGAACAACAGCAATATCGATTCTTTTCCAATAATCCCAGATGTTTTCGGTATAAGGAATAATTCTAACACTATTTTTTAAATTTTTCGATTCAACTTCTTTTTCAAGATTTTCTAAAAAAAACTCTTGATTTGGTGGTGGAGAACCTAAATAAAGTAATATCAATTTTGGATATTTTTTTTGTAAAATTTCAAATGCATTCAAGAGTAGGATTTGACCTTTCCAGCGACTAATCCGACCAACTAAACCAATAACGAGATGGTTTGATCTAATTGCATGATTTTGATTTATTTGCAGTACATCAAGCTTGGCTTCAATTGTATTTGGTTTTAAGATACCATTATAGATTACACTCGACTTTATATCTAAAGATTCACTCGTTTTTGCCCAACTTTGTTTGGTGGCAAAGGAGTTAAAAACAATGTGATCCGCATAATAATTTAAGAGAATTCGATATATCTTACTTACAAACTTTGGTTTTTCGAT
>JAFGAK010000235.1 GCA_016933745.1 Bacteroidales bacterium | reverse complement strand
ACTTTGGGTGATGACTTACTCGCAACCTTCATCGATTTTACCGAACGAAATGCAGCTAAAAAAGAATTGCAAAGAACAAGTATACTACTCCACGAAATCTTAAATACAATCCCAATACGGGTTTTTTGGAAAGATCAAGATTCGAACTATTTAGGTTGTAATTTACCTTTTGCGCAAGATGCAGGGCTTGAAAAACCGGAAGATATCTTTGGAAAAACAGATTATGAAGTGTTCCTAAAAGAGCATGCTGATAATTTTCGAGCAGACGATCGTCAAGTGATCCAATCCGGAATTCCTAAAATTGGTTTTGAAGAACCACAGAGAAATAAAGAGGGTTACGAGCATTGGCTTCGTACCAGTAAAGTTCCATTAAAAGATAAAAAAGGCAGCATTATCGGTGTTTTAGGAACCTACGAAGATATTTCAGAAAAAAAACAAACCGAAAATGAACTAACAAAACACCGCGAAAATTTGGAAGAATTAGTGAAAGAAAGAACCAGAGATTTAGAAACAAAAAACAAAGAATTAGATAATGCGATGAAAGTTTTTGTGGGAAGGGAACTCACCATTCGCCAATTACAAGAACGATTGAAGGCCTTATCTAAAATGTAGAAAGAATTTTAAATAAAAAACAGGGAGAGAATGAAAAAATACCATTTTAAAAGCATACGTGGAAAATTAACCTTTTGGTTTTTAATGCTTTCCATCTTACCTTTAGTAACATCACTCACCATTACTTATTTTAATCGAGTGAATGCCATCGAAGCTGCCGCAGCCGCTAAGCTTACAGCAATTCGGGATTTGAAGGTTCAGCAAGTTAAAAATTGGGTAGATGAAAGAAGGGGAGATATCAATGTAATGGCGGGAGATTTCGAAATTAGAGAACTCGAAAATATTTTCAACCAAGAGATCCGCTCCACTGAGGACAAGGTAAAAGTGCAGTCCGCACAAGAATTATTTAACCGGAACCTAAGTAATTATTCTGATTACAAAGAAATATTTTTTATCGAAGCTTCTTCCGGTATTGTTAAAATATCAACGGATCAAAAGCAAGAAGGGACAAACAAAAAGAGCGATTCTTATTTCAAAATTCCACTTGAAACGGGTCGGGTTTTTATAAAGGACATCTATTTTTCGAGTACAACGGGCAACTATGAAATGACTTTTTCGGCTCCTGTGTATTGCATGACTCATAACGAGCATATAGTGGGAGTTCTGGTTGCGCGGGTTGATTTAAATAACTCCTTATTCAAATTATTAAATAATAGAACAGGACTTGGCGAAACAGGAGAAACTTTAATCATTAATAGCGATGGATTTGCCTTAAATGAATTGCGCTGGTATACCGATGCGCCTCTAAATTTAAAGATTGCTGCATTCCCAGCTCTAAAAGCATCCAAAGGCTATACAGGTGTTACTAAATCTAATGATTATCGAGGTGTTCAGGTTCTTGCGGCCTATACTTATATTGGAGAAACAGGCTGGGGTTTTGTTGCGAAGCAAGACATTTCGGAAATATATATTCCCATTAAAGCTATGATGCAACACTTTTTCATCATTTTTATTGTATGGTTGATCATCATTTCCGTATTGGGTTTTTTGCTAAGTCGATCTTTTTCCAGTCCGATTATTAAACTGAATAAAGTGGCTGAAACTATCAGTCGTGGAGATTATTCGGCTCGCAGTCAGGTTACTTCGCATGATGAGCTCGGAACCTTGTCAAAAAGCTTTAATACCATGGCGAGTATTACAGAATCTCGTATTAAAGTTCAGCAAGGAGTTTTGTCGATTTCAGAAACCATGATAGGTCGGAATACCATGAAAGAGTTTAGTCAATCCATGTTACGGCGGTTTATGAAATTGACGGATGCAAACATGAGTACGTTCTTTATTTTGAACGAAATGACCATTCAATTTGAGCATTTTGCATCTATTGGAGCCAATGAGCAAATGTTAACACCCTATCAGGCAGAGCATCCACAAGGCGAATTAGGCAGTGTGTTTTCGACCAAAAAGATATTTTATTTGAAAAATATTCCGGAAGATACTGTTTTTAAATACAAAACCATTGCCGGTGAAGCAAATCCGAAAGAAATTGTAGCTATTCCAATTGTGGTAGAAGGTTCCATAATTGCAGTCGTGTCTTTAATCAACCTGCAGCAATTCGAAGAAACTTCTTTGGAAATATTGGAACAAGCTTGGCCGAATATTAATACGGCTTATTCCAATTTAATTACGAGTGAACGAACACGGATTTTAGCCGAGCATCTGTCCAAAATAAATCAACAGATAGAAGCTCAATCCGAAGAATTGCAAGAACAATCCGAAGAATTGCAAGAACAATCCGAAGAATTGCAAAATCAGTCGGAAGAGCTGCAAAAAACGTCCTTTGAACTTCAAAAGCAAAACAAGGAGTTAGTACTTCAGAAAAAACAAGTAGAAGTTGCAAATAAGTTAAAAAGTGAGTTTTTGTCGAATATGAGTCACGAATTAAGAACTCCACTTAATTCCATCATGGCTTTGTCATCGGTTTTGCAAATGCAAGCTAAAGAGAAATTAAACGACGAAGAAAATAACTATTTGGAAATTGTTGAACGTAATGGCAAACGATTATTGACGTTAATCAATGATATTTTGGATTTATCAAAAATCGAAGCTGGAAAAATGGAAGTTTTCCCTGCTCTGTTTTCCTTGAATTCCTTTCTGCAAATCGTAAAAGAAAATGTGCAAAGCTTGGCAGAAGAAAAAGGATTGGAGCTCAACCTTGTACTTCCAACCGCACCTATAAAAGTGGAATCAGATGAGTCACGCTTGCATCAGGTTGTGCTAAATATTGTTAGCAATGCCGTTAAATTTACGCCAAAAGGGAGTGTCACAATTTCAGTCGATCAAGATGCAGAAAATGTTTTTGTTACGGTAGAGGATACCGGAATTGGGATATCCGAAGAAATGCTTCCGTTTGTGTTTGATGAATTCCGACAAGCAGACGGAACAAGCACGCGCCAATACGAAGGTACCGGATTGGGTTTGGCCATTGCCCGTAAAATGATGAAAATGCTTGGAGGCGACATTCAAGTGGAAAGTGTCTTGCATCAAGGATCAAAATTTAAAGTGCAAATTCCAATCAAATGGTACGATACGGATTCGCCTCAAACTTCTTATGAATTTCAAAATCCATCGTCACAGCTTGCTGCCGACGTAAATCAAAATAAAGGGAAAAGAATTTTATTGGTAGAAGATAAAATAGAAGCCGTAATTCAAGT
>JAFGAK010000234.1 GCA_016933745.1 Bacteroidales bacterium | reverse complement strand
TACGGAATTTTAGATAATAAATGAATAGATCCTATTCCAACCACTGCCACAAATGGAAAAACGTAAGTATACGCATATGGATTCCAATCTAAAAGAAGTCCGTAAGCAAAAGTTACGACCAGCATCACAATTTTATTGAGCGAAGTGGCAGAGCTATACAAACGACTAAAATTCTCGTGTCGGTATGAACTTTTTAAGAACAAATTAATATTTGGCAAAACAATGGGTGCTGCCAAATAATACATAAAGAAAACAGCAAGAAAGATGAAATGAAAAATACCATTGCCCTGCATAGCTGCATCACTTTTTGGAAAAAACACAAGTAGAAACAAGGGTAATCTGGTAAGCAAAGCGGTTATCAATAATAATTTTTTCTTATTTTGAATTCGCCTTAGAAACTCATTAATAAAAATCAGCCCGGTAAAAACAATCACACTAAATTGAAACAGAATTCCCAATTCAAAATTGGTTCCTTTCAAGCTCTTGATAAAAACAAATTCATTCAACGCAAGGATGCCAAGTACAATCCCTTCCAAAAAATTATAAAGCAAATGGAGGCGAAAAGTGATTTTTTCTTTTGTATTTAAATGGGTGGTTTTAAAGAAAAACATATTTCAGGTTTGCAGTTGCAAATATACTTTTGTTTTTCTGATGCTCAGAAGAAGATTTCTCATTCTTTTTGTCTTCCTATTTCCACTTCTCATTCCGCAAAAATGGTTTAACTTTGCCGCTACCATCAAAGGTGAAAATAACAATTTTATGTCCGCTATAAAAAATTTTGCATTAATAGGAGCAGCCGGGTACATTGCTCCTCGTCATATGATGGCCATTCAAGAAACCGGAAACAATCTAGTCGCAGCTTTAGATAAATTTGATTGTGTTGGAATTATGGATCGATTTTTCCCCAATGCCGATTTCTTTACTGAGCCTGAACGTTTCGACCGTCATTTAGATAAACTTCACCGATTAAATCAAGGAAAAGAAGTTGATTACGTGAGTATTTGCTCACCCAATTATTTACACGATGCACATATACGTTTGGCTTTGCGCAACCATGCAGATGCTATTTGCGAGAAACCAATCGTATTAAATCCATGGAATATTGATGGTCTACAAATCATTGAACAAGAAACTCAAAAACACATCTATACCATTCTTCAGCTTCGTTTACATCCTTCTGTGATTGCCTTAAAAGAAAAAATTGCAAATGGACCAAAAGATAAAATTTACGATATCGACTTAACTTATATCACATCGCGTGGAAAATGGTACGGCGTTAGCTGGAAAGGCGATCTTTCTAAATCTGGTGGCGTCACAACCAATATTGGGATTCATTTTTTTGATATGCTGGCATTTATTTTTGGCAAACCTTTAAAAAACGATGTTCATCTTTTACAAGCAGATAAAGCAGCTGGTTATTTAGAACTTGAACAAGCAAGAGTACGCTGGTTTTTAAGTCTTGATAGCAATGACATATCTACCGAAAGAAGAGCTCAAGGGCAAAGTACTTTCCGTTCTATTTTAATGGAAGGCGAAGAATTTGAATTTAGTGGTGGATTTACCGATTTACATACCATAAGCTATCAAGAAATTCTTGCCGGAAACGGTTTTCGTATTGAAGAAGCTCGCCAAAGTTTAGATATGGTGTATAAAATCCGAAACGCCACCAACATTCAAATCAAAGGCGATTACCATCCAATGCTGAAAAAATTGCATCTTTAATTTTGAATCATGGCTTTTGAAACTACTTATAATTGGTATGCACTTTATACCAAATCACGTGCAGAAAAAGCCGTTTTTGATCGACTTCAAGAACAACAAATCGAAACATTTTTACCCCTTCAAAAGATATTACGGCGTTGGAGCGACCGCAAAAAATGGGTCGAAGTTCCTTATATCAATTCCTATATTTTTGTAAAAGTTTCTGAAAAAGAATATTACAACGTTCTTAACATCCAGGGTGCTGTTCGATACATAACTTTCGAGAGAAAAGCAGCTCCAATTCCCGAATGGCAAATAGAGGCAATGAAAAAGATTGTTAGCTCAGATCAAGCTTTTCATTTTAGCAATCAGCATTTTAAAAAAGGTGATCAAATTAAAATTCAAACCGGTGCACTACAAGGCTACGAAGGAGAAATCGTACACGATGCAGAAGGAAAGAAAAAAGTGCTTATCCGAATAGATCATATCGGATATTCTGTAGTTGTTGAAATGGATGTTCTCGACGTAAAAAAGAATCGACTCTAAATCAAAATCCCCTACTTTTGCAGAAAAAAGTATGGAACTTCAAATTGGTTTAAAAGCAGAATTAGAAATTATTGTCAGCCCAAAAGATACCGCAATAAATTACGGTTCCGGTTCACTTGCTGTTTTTGCAACCCCTGCAATGATTGCATTAATGGAAAAAACCGCAATGATTTGTGTTGCGAATATTCTAAAAGAGGACGAAAATAGTGTCGGAATCGAAGTAAAAGTAAAACATATTAAAGCAACAGCCGTTGGAGAAGCCGTTCTTTGCATTGTCGAATTAATAGAAATCGACGGACCAAAACTGACTTTTAAAGTAGAAGCTTTTGATACGAATGGAATGATTGGAGTTGGAACACATAAACGTTATGTTATCAACGAAAAACAGTTTATGGAAAAACTCAATCAATAAAAGCAAGCCAAGCGATGATAAATTTCACAAAATACATTCTAAAAAACGGACTAACTTTACTGATTCACAAAGACGATTCTACTCCTATTGTGGCTGTTAATACACTGTATAAAGTAGGTGCAAGAAATGAGCATCCCGAGAAAACAGGATTCGCCCATCTATTTGAACATCTGATGTTTGGCGGTTCAATAAACATTCCTAGTTTTGATCAACCCCTGGAAAAAGCAGGTGGCGAAAACAACGCGTTTACCAATAATGATATTACTAATTATTATATCACTTTGCCAAAAGATAACATCGAAACAGCATTTTGGCTTGAATCCGACCGAATGCTAAACTTGGGTTTTTCAAAAAAAAGTTTGGATGTTCAACGTGCGGTTGTTATCGAAGAATTTAAACAATCCTATTTAAATCAGCCTTACGGAGATGTATGGTTACTGTTGAAACCTTTGGCCTATCAAAAACATCCGTATGCTTGGAATACCATCGGCAAAGAAATTAGCCACATCGAAGAGGCAAAAATGGAAGAGGTAAAGGCATTTTACCAAAAATATTACAATCCGAATAATGCGATTTTAGTTGTTGCCGGAAATGTGGAAGATCAAAAAATTTTGACTTTGGTTAAAAAATGGTTTGAAAGTATTCCGAGTGGCGCTGAGCTTGAGCTCCAATTGGAACAAGAACCCAAACAAACCAAAGCTCGCTTTTTGGAAGTAACACGAGATGTTCCGGTAGATGCCTTGTACAAAGTGTATCATATGGCCGAAAAAGGAAGTCGCGACTATTTTATTGCCGATTTACTTTCCGATGTACTTTCAAACGGAAATTCGTCGAGATTGTACCGAAAACTCATTAAAGAAAAAGGAATCTTTTCGGAATTGGATGCGTTCATCACAGGCGATTTTGATCCCGGACTATTTGTCTTTAGCGGCAAACCTGCCGAAGGAATTTCTTTGGAAACAGCCGAGAAAGAATTACTCACCGAACTTGAATTGATCCGAACAGAAATGATTCCGGCAAAGGAATTATTAAAAGTCAAGAATAAACTGGAAGCCAGTCATATTTTTAGCGAAACAAGTATCCTAAATAAAGCTATCAACTTGGCCATAGCAGAGAGTTTGGGCGATGCAAACGCAATCAATCAAGAACTGCAAATTTACGCCAGCATCGAAGCCAACGAAGTATTAACTCTAGCCCAAACACTATTTGCTCCAAGCAATTCATCCACTTTATTTTATCGTTCTAAAACAGCTTAAAATGCCTATCAATAGAAAATCCGCTCCCGAAATACAAATCGTTAAGAATCTAACGCTTCCGGCTATTGAAGAATCCTTTCTTTCAAATGGAATCCCAGTTTATTCGATCCATGTTGGCACGCAAGAAGTTGTAAAAATCCAACTACTTTTTGAAGCCGGAATTTGGTATCAAAGTTCTCCGCTTCAAGCCTACTTTACCGGACAAATGCTCGAAGAAGGAAGCACTGCAAATTCAGCAACCGAGATTGCAGAAAAGCTTGATACTTTTGGAGCACATGTACATCAAAAAGTCAATCGAGATAATGCGAGTATCGATATTTATTCGCTAAACAAACATGCAGCTGCGGTTATAGAATTAGTGGCCGATATGATTAAAAACCCTCTTTTTGGCGAAGAAGAACTCAATCGATTAAAAGAACAAGAATTACAAGCCTTCTTGATTCGAAATGAAAAAGTAAAAGACATTGCCCAAAAACAATTTAACAAGTTACTTTATGGCGATAAGCATCCTTACGGATCAACCGCCAACAAAGAAAACTATTTGCAATTAAATCCTGAGTTACTCCGAAGCTTTCATCAAAAGCATTACGGAAGTGAAAATTGCAGAATATTTATTTCCGGAAAATTGGCAACAGATAGTTTAGAGATTCTCGATCGTAATTTCGGACTTGGCAAATGGGGAACCGAACAAGCCATTGCAAAAGCTGAATTTTTAATAAATGGCAGCAAGCAATTAATCCATTTTACACCCAAAGAAAAGGTACTGCAATCAGCCATTCGAATGGGACAATTAAGCATTGGAAAAAAACACAAAGATTATTTTGATCTAAGTGTGGTTACTACTTTATTTGGCGGCTATTTTGGCTCTCGGTTGATGAGTAATATCCGCGAAGACAAAGGCTATACCTATGGAATATACGCAGGCATTTACTCCAATTTGAGCGCAAGTTCTTTCATGATTAGCACCGAAGTAGGCGCTGATGTGGCTCAAAAAGCAGTTGATGAGATTCGGTTCGAACTTAAAAGATTGCGTTTAGAAAAAGTATCGATCGAAGAACTGAACTTAGTAAAAAATTACATGTCGGGTTCTTTTTTAAGATCCTTAAACGGCCCTTTTGCTTTGGGAGAAATTGTAAAAACCATGTACGAATACGATTTAGATCCTGACTATTACCAACAGTACATAAATCAAATTCACCTTGTAAATCCCGAAGCGGTTTTACGTATTGCAAATCAATACCTCAACGAAGAAAACATGATCGAATTAGTGGTTGGAAAACGCTAAAGATTCAAATCAGAAATCTTTGATTTTGATTGTTATATAAAAGTGAAATAGCTACTTTTGCAGCAGTTATTCTCAAAGGTACAACCCTGAAAAGAATAAATTAATTTACATCAAACACCATCCAATATGTTAAGAGATAAGGAAATTTTCGACCTAATAGCCAAAGAAAAAGAACGCCAAATGCACGGCCTCGAATTAATCGCTTCCGAAAACTTTGTGAGCGACGAAGTTATGCAAGCCATGGGTTCCGTTTTAACCAACAAATATGCCGAGGGATATCCCGGAAAAAGATATTATGGAGGTTGCGAAATAGTAGATCAAACCGAACAACTTGCCATTGACAGAGCAAAAGAATTGTTTGCTTGTGAATATGCCAACGTTCAACCTCATTCAGGTGCTCAAGCAAATATGGCCGTTATGTTGGCTTGCTTAAACACAGGCGATACATTTATGGGATTAGACCTTTCGCATGGCGGTCACTTATCGCACGGAAGTGCCGTGAACTCCTCCGGAATTTTGTACAATGCAATTTCCTACGAAGTTGAAAAAGAAACCGGCGAAGTAGATTACGACATGATGGAAGCTAGAGCATTGGAAAGCAAACCAAAATTGATTATTGCTGGTGCTTCTGCCTATTCCCGCGATTGGGACTATGAGCGCATGCGCGAAATTGCTGACAAAATTGGTGCTATTTTAATGGCCGATATTTCTCATCCATCCGGCTTAATCGCTAAAGGACTTTTAAACGATCCGATTCCTTATTGTCATATTGTTACAACAACGACACATAAAACTTTGCGTGGACCACGCGGTGGTTTGATTTTAATGGGCGAAGATTTTGAAAATCCTTGGGGTTTAAAAACACCAAAAGGCGAAACTAAAATGATGTCGGCTTTATTAAACTCCGCTGTTTTCCCTGGAATACAAGGTGGCCCATTGGAACATGTGATTGCCGCAAAAGCAGTTGCCTTCGGCGAAGCTTTAACCGATAATTATATGAATTACATTCTTCAAGTTCAAAAAAATGCAGAAGCAATGGCCGAAGCATTTATTGAAAAAGGCTATCATGTAATTTCCGACGGAACAGATAACCATTTGATGTTGATCGATTTACGCTCAAAGTTTCCAGAAATTACCGGAAAAGTAGTTGAAAATACCTTGGTGAGAGCTGACATTACAGTAAATAAAAATATGGTTCCTTTCGACAGTCGTTCTCCCTTCCAAACTTCCGGTTTGCGTGTTGGAACACCTGCAATCACCACCCGAGGATTAAAAGAAAAACACATGACTTTAATCGTTGATTTGATTGACGAAGTTATTTCCAATATAGACAATGAAGAAGTTCTTCTAAGTGTGAAAAAACGAGTAAACGAATTGATGAAGGATTTTCCATTGTTTCAATGGTAATGAAATAGGATAATTGTTTTAAAAGCCCTGCAAACTCTGCCGGGCTTTTTTCTTTTAAATCACTCGCTAATTAAAGAAGTTTAGCTAATTTTAGCTCCCTGAAAACCAAAATCCAAAACAAAACCATGAAACATCCACGACCAAATAATTTTGACACAAAGGAGGATGATTATCGTGGATGTAACATGTGGCCGAAACATAAAATTATAAACACATGAAAAAACTACTTCGATTTATTGCCTTGTTTTTAATCCTTCAAAATGCGGCTTTTGCACAAGAAAAAAATGAAACCATCCTTGCAAAAATTTATGAGAATGCCTTATTATCCACCCAAGCATATAATCAGCTTGGTGTACTGTGTGAGCAAGCTCCCGGTCGTTTAATTGGAACAAAAAACTCCTTTGTTGCGGTTGATTTAATGAAAAAATACCTCGAAGATTTAGGTGCTGATACCGTATTTCTGCAAGCGTTTTCCTCTCCTGCATGGATTTGTCATTCTGCTTCGGCAAGTATGTTTATTGATGGAAAAGAAATTCCACTCAAGGTTGATGCTTTGGGACCTTCCGGCTCATCACCAAAAAAAGGAATCACCGCTGAAATTATCGAAGTGCAAAGTATAGAGGAAGTGCGGAATTTAGGAAGAGAAAAAATTGAAGGCAAAATTGTGTTTTACAATCGACCTTTTAACAATCTACTATTTAATACTTTTCAAGCTTATGGACAGGCGGTTGATCAAAGAGCACAAGGTCCGCAAGTTGCCTTAGAATTAGGAGCTGTAGCCTCTATCACACGTTCTGTTACGGGCGGACTAAACGATTTTCCTCATACAGGAAGCACTCGGTTTAAAGACAAAAAAATTCCAGCTATCGCGATTTCGACCAACGATGCCGAAAAATTAAGTGCCGCTTTAAAAAAACATCTCAATTTAAAAGTAAACATCCATGTTGATGCAGAAGATATTGTGACCAATACTTTCAATCTGATTGCCGACCTAAAAGGAAATGAAAAACCCGATGAATACCTCGTTGTTGGTGGTCATATTGATGCCTGGCATAATACACAAGGAGCACATGACGATGGAATTGGTTGTTTGCAATCCTCTGAAGTAGTACGTTTATTTAAAGAAACGGGATTAAAAAACAAGCGTAGCATTCGTGTGATTCTTTACATGGACGAAGAATTATATCAATCCGGAGGCAAAGCATACGCCTTGTATTCCAAAGAAAATAATGTTAAAAATTATTTTGCAATGGAATCTGACGCCGGAGGATTTACTCCACGAGGTTTTACCTTGGATGTTTCAGAGAATAGTTTGAAAAAAATCAAAGAATTCCATCCATTGCTTGAGCCTTATGGAATTCAGTTTCTTGTTGCCGGCGGCGGTGGCGTAGATATTGGTCCGCTTAAAGAGTTGGGTGTTTCCCTATCTGGTTATCGCTCCGATTGGCAACGTTATTTTGATATGCATCATTGTGCCAACGACACATTCGAGCAAGTGAATCAGCGTGAGATGCAATTAGGAAGTGCCGCTATGACCAGCTTGATTTATTTAATTGATCAATTTGATTTAGTAGAATAGTGATACGATGACTGAAGTCATCGTATCACTAATGTAAACCTTATTCTTGTTCTCCAAGGAATCTTTCAGACTCAATGGCTGCCATACATCCGGAGCCGGCAGCAGTAATTGCTTGACGGTAAATGGTATCTTGAATATCGCCGGCAGCAAAAACACCCGGAATATTTGTTCTGGTACTTCCAGGAATGGTTTTAATGTAGCCTGCTTCGTCTAATTCGAGTTGACCTTTAAACAAACTACTGTTTGGTTTGTGGCCAATCGCAACAAAGAATCCGGAAATAGCAATGGTTTTTTCTTCTCCTGTTTTATTATTAACCAAAATAGCACCATTTACAGCTTTATTAAATCCCATCTTAGTACCAACAATTTCTTTTGTATTATGATTCCAAAGAATTTCAATTTTTGGATTATTCATTACCCGATGTTGCATGGCTTTCGAAGCACGAAGTTCATCGCGGCGAACAATCATATATACTTTGTTACACATATTTGCAAGGTAGGAAGCTTCTTCACAAGCGGTATCTCCACCACCAACAACAGCAACATCTAATCCTTTATAAAAGAAACCATCGCAAGTAGCACAAGCAGAAACTCCGCCACCATTGTATTCTTTTTCTGATTCTAAACCAAGCCACATGGCAGAAGCACCTGTAGCAATTATTACTGTTTCTGCAACAATTGTTTTACCGTCATCGGCTTTACACGTAAACGGACGCTTAGAGAAATCGACACTTGTGACTTCACCCCAACGAACATCAGTTCCAAATCGCTTGGCTTGACGTTGCATATCCTCCATCATTTTGGGACCTTCAGCGCCATCCGGATATCCCGGAAAATTATCTACTTCTGTAGTGATTGTTAATTGCCCGCCCGGCTGCATCCCTTGATACATAACAGGTTTTAAATCTGCTCTTGCCGCATAAATTGCTGCAGTATAACCGGCTGGACCGGAACCAATAATAAGACTTTTTACGTTTTCTACAACTTCGCTCATTTTATATTGTGTTTTTTATATTTTTCGATGAATTGTTTATCTCGAAAATTATGCCAGATAAAATTAAGCAAAAATATGCTTAGAAATCGAAATGATTTCGGACAATATTAATTCTCAACTGACAGAATGTCCAGAGAAAACAACAATAATTAGGAAAAGAGGGTTTGGAAATTCGCCAATGTTATTTCTTGCATTTTAGGCTTTTCGATGAATTTACTACATACATGACACGCATATTCCGGATCTACAAGATAACTGGTAAACTGGTATCCCATATCCTCCGAAGAGTATCGCAATCTATAATCGCTATAGAATTTTTTAAAGGAAAAAGAACTTAGCGACATGCTCATTCCTTTTCCTATTGCTTTCATATAACTTTCTTTCAAAGTCCAAAGTTGATAGAAATAATTTACTTGCTTTGCTTCGCCTTCCAGAGCAAATAAATCGTCTAGTTCTTCCCGAGTAAAAAAACGCTTAGCCACTTTCAATCGATTCCCTTTATTTTTTTCGATATCAATGCCTACTGAACAATCCGAGAAAGCAACAACTACAAAATCGCCAGAATGTGAAATATTAAAATGTGCTTTTGGAAATCCTTTCAAAGTTGGTTTATCATGTTGGTTGTATTCAAACTCGATCTTATTAGGATTTAAATTCAACTCTTTGGCATAGAATTTCCGCACGATCAAATCGCCTATCAAGCTTCGCTGTTTATCAGCAGAAAACCTAAATCGTTCAATTTTTGACACTAACGTTGAAGGCAGTTTTGATTTGAGCGACTGATAGAATTCATCAAACTCTGATTTATCAACTAAACGATAGGAAAATACTTGTAACATAGATTTTGAAATTGTCGTTTTTCACCACGAAGTCACGGTGACAGCCAGAAAATACTCTGTGCCTTCATGTCTCAGGAGTTATTTAACACATCACAACAAAGATATTAAATACAACTTAGAAAATCTTAGGAAAGCGTTGCGGATTTACTTCGTGCATGATCTTATAAACTGCTTCAAAAACATCTTCGGCGTTTGGGTTTGAGAAATAATCGCCATCTGTACTGTAAGCCGCCCGATGCTCTTTTGCTGTAAGTGTTTTCGGCTGAGCATCTAAAGCAAAATAAGCGCCTTGCTCTTCCAGCACTTTTTGCATCATAAACGCCGTAGCACCTCCTGGAACATCCTCATCAAAAAACAACACTTTATTGGTTTTATTTATCGACCGCCCGATGATTCCTGTCGTATCAAATGGCAACAAGGTTTGTACATCGATGAGCTCCACTTCGATTCCGTATTCCGCTAATTGTTTAACGGCATCTTCGGCAATTCGAACACAAGAGCCATAGGTAACCAAACTAATGTCTTTTCCTTCTTTTAAAATTTCGGGTTTCCCCAGAGGGACTTTAAACTCACCTAGATTAGATGGCATTTGTTCTTTTAAGCGATAGGCATTGAGAGGTTCGATGACCAATGCAGGTTCATCTGCAGCCAATAGAGTATTATAAAATCCGGCAGCCTGAGTCATATTGCGTGGAACACACACGTGCATACCTCTTACTGAGTTTATAACCATGCTTAATGGCGAGCCGGAATGCCAAATTCCCTCTAATCGGTGACCACGTGTACTGATAATAATTGGTGCTTTCTGTCCACCTTTAGTTCGATACAACATGGTGGCGATATCATCGCTCATCACCTGAAGTCCGTAGAGTAAGTAATCAAAATACTGTATTTCAGCAACCGGACGAAAACCTCTGATCGCTAAACCTAATCCCTGACCAATAATCGTAGCTTCACGTATTCCGGTATCAAAAATTCGACTCGAGCCGTATTTATCTTGTAATCCTTCGTACGTTTGATTTACTCCACCAATCTTTCCAACGTCTTCGCCAAAGGCTACCACCAATGGATTATTTTTATAGATCGTATCCCAATTATCGCGCAATATTTCTCTACCTGGAACAGGCTTAGAATCCGATGAATATTCTACCGGAACCTCTTTTACCAAAAGAGCTGATTTACTAGTAGTGCTGTATAAGTAGGAGTTGTATCGTTGAGCATTTTCTGCCATTTGCTTTTCTAACCACAGTGTAATAGTTGCTTTTAGCGAATGCTTGGGATCGCTACAACTATCACAAACCAATCGAAGAATTTTCCGAGCAGATGATATAATATCTCTTCGCAAAGGTTCGCCAAGAATAGCTAAATCTTTTTTGATCTTATCAATTTTTGGTGTTTTACTGCAATGACATGTTGCAATATTAGCCACCTTTAAAAACTCATCGCGTTCTGCAATAATTGGGTTTAAATACTCTTTATAGGCTTTCTTTCTTGCCTCTTTGGCTCTTTTGATTGCATCTGTTTCGATCTTTAGCAAGTCTTCTTCCGTAGCAATTTTTTGATCGATGATCCAAGCACGCATCCGCGAAATTCCATCAAAGTCTTTTTCCCACTGCAAACGATCTTCTGATTTATAACGCTCATGCGAGCCCGATGTAGAGTGTCCTTGTGGTTGAGTTACTTCAGTAATGTGAAATAGAACCGGATTGTGTTCTTTGCGACAATGATCAATTCCAATGTGATACTGGCGAACTAATTCCGCATAATCCCAAGCTTTTGCTTTTAATATTTTGAATCCAATTCCCTTATCATTGTTTTCAAAACCACTCAATACTTCAGAAATATTTTGCTTCGTAGTTTGGTATTTATTTGGAACCGAAATGCCCCAACCATCGTCCCAAACAGAAATTGCCAAGGGCACTTGCATAACTCCAGCTGCATTGATAGTCTCCCAGAAATGTCCTTCGGAAGTGGAAGAATCTCCAATCGTTCCAAAAGCAACTTCATTTCCTTTGTTGGAAAATGTATTAAACGAATGCAATTGAGCATTTTCTTTGAATAATTTGGAAGCGAGTGCTAAGCCCAGTAAGCGAGGCATTTGTCCCGCAGTTGGAGAAATATCGGCACTGGAATTTTTTTGCTCCATCAAGTTTTTCCATTCTCCATTTTCATCCAAACTTCTGGTTGCAAAATGATTATTCATCAGCCGTCCGCCGTTTGATGGGCTATTTTCCAGTTTGGTATCGCCGTAAAGTTGAGCAAAAAACTCTTCCGGCTCCATCATTCCGGCAGCCAACATAAAAGTTTGATCGCGGTAATATCCTGAACGCCAGTCGCCTTTTTGAAACACTTTGGCCATAGCTAATTGAGGAATTTCTTTTCCATCGCCAAAAATGCCGAATTTTGCTTTACCAGTTAAAACTTCTCTCCTACCCAATAAGCTGAGTTGCCTACTCAAGTTTGCGATGTAATAATCGTGTAAAACTTCTGATTTATATTCGATTGTGTGATTTAGTTCCTTTTTAGCCATTTAAACTCATTCTAAATAAGTATTGCAAAAGTACGGAAAAAATTGTAAACCGTTGGCGCTTTAAAAGCTTCTTATTGAATATGATTTTAGAAAATAAGATGATCTGTTATTTGTAAAACCTTTGTGTTTTTTAAATTCCAATGCTGGATAACATCTTCCACAAAGAGATTCCTAACAGATAAAATCCATTTCTTATTGGGAATTTTCTGCAATTTTGAAAATACTTCTCCCCAAAGTTCTCCACTCATATCAATCTTACCAATCTCATCAAGAATAATCCAATCTTTTTCGGCAACAGCTTTCTCCAAAACCGCCTTGCCCCATTGGATGGTTTTTGGATTGAAATAAAAAGATTTATGTGCTTTCCAGTTTTCTTTTTCTTCGCGACTAGCAAATTCTTGCTTCAAATTAGTTGAAAGATCGAGCAAATCAAAAGCAGATCGAACTCCATCTTTCCAATAACCAACAGCAATCAAGCCGCCTACTTTTTCATCATTTTTACGGAGTTGATTAGCCAAAGACAAACAACGAGTGCTTTTCCCTTCGCCTTGAGCCCCGGTAATGATATAAAAAACGGAGACGCTCATAAAGATTCTTCGCTAATTAATTGTTTTACTAATTGAGGCAAGGCAATGCTTGCTTTT
>JAFGAK010000233.1 GCA_016933745.1 Bacteroidales bacterium | reverse complement strand
TGATTACGAAGTAGCTTCAAATATTGCTGCTTATGTAAAAGAAAATCCTTACGACATCATTCTTTCCGGAATTGAATCAAGCGATTATAACGGGTCTGCAGTAGGCGGAATGTTAGCAGAATTTTTAAAAGTACCTTCTGTTTCCTCAGTTTCTTTCCTCGATATCGAAGGTGAAGAACCTCTTTTGAAGCGTGAGATTCCCGGTGGAACCGAAACGGTTAAAGTGCCTCTTCCATTTGTAGCGATTGTACAAAAAGGCATCGCGCTGGATCCTCGTATTCCTGCCATGCGTGGAATTATGATGGCACGTAAAAAACCGCTTACCGTGGTTGAACCAAACGGAGAAGCCGCCAAATCAACCTTTATGGAGTTTGGAATGCCTCAGCCAAAAGCAAAAGTAAAAATGATCGATGCTGAAAACGCAGGCGAACTTATTACTTTTTTGCACGAAGAAGCCAAAGTAATTTAACGTAAAAAATCCAGATTATGTCAGTTATAGTATATACCGAAAATTGGGAAGGAAAATTTAAGAAATCAAGCTATGAATTGGTTTCTTATGCCCATGCCATTGCCACCGAATTAGGCGTCGAAACAATCGCCGTTTCCATCGGTCAGGTCGACGATGAACATTTAAACGAACTTGCAAAATACGGAGCAAACAAAGCATTATGCGCTAGCAGCGATAAATTTGCTGTGCTCGATAATGCTGCCTACGCTTCTGTAATCGCTCGCGCTGCAAAAGCAAACAACACTTCTGTTGTTGTTTTTGCAAATAACTTTACCGGAAAAGCGGTTGCTCCTCGCGTAGCTGTTAAACTCGAAGCCGGAATGGCAAACAGTGTCACCGCTTTACCAATCAGTTTCGATCCGTTTGTAGTTCCTAAAAATATTTTCAATGGAAAAGCAAAAGGAAAACAACAAATCAATTCCGCTGTAAAAGTGCTTTCTTTAGCGCAAAACTCATTCGGAATCATAGAAAATCCAACAACATTAGCCATCGAAGCTTTTGATGCAGGTTTAGACGACAGTAAATTTACTACGCAGTTAATCGAAAAAAATACGGTTACAGGTAAAATCATTTTAACCGATGCTGAATTAGTTGTAAGTGGGGGTCGCGGAATGAAATCGCCCGATAATTGGGGACCAATAGAAGAACTTGCCAGCATTTTAGGTGCAGCAACCGCTTGCTCTCGTCCGGTTGCCGACGAAGGTTGGCGACCTCACGGAGAACACGTTGGACAAACCGGAAAAGTGATTGCTCCTAACTTATACATTGCATGCGGAATTTCTGGCGCCATTCAACACTTGGCCGGCGTAAGCTCCTCCAAAGTCATTGTAGCCATCAATACCGATCCAGAAGCTCCATTCTTCGAAGCTGCAGATTACGGAATTTTAGGCGATGTTCAAAAAGTACTTCCACAAATTGTCGAAGCAGCTAAAAAGTTCAAAGCACATCAATAATTTGAATTTTGGCGGCATTTCATGCTATCCGCTTTAGGCTTGTCGCTAAATGCAAATCAACAATCAAAAAAAGGGAGCTTCCATTCGGTCGCTCCTTTTTTTGTGTTTCTTAAAACATTTCGCATCCAAGCGCTGCCACTCCTATCCTGGCCGCATTTCAACCTCTAATCTAAGGATAAACAGAACAATGATTTTGAATGCACACAACAATTCGGGATGATTCTGTTTCGGTGGGGACTTCTGAAATGATGAATCGATGAGTAAGCCGAGTTAACGACTGCACCCACCATTCCATATGAGCCTTTGTTAGCAGCATTCTTTTTTATTTCTTAAATTTTCAATTTTTTATAAATATTCTTTAATAGCAGTTCAAATTGATGGAGAATTCTATCTTTATTTATTGGACGCAATCCGCATAAATCCAGAAATTGTAAAAAACCAGATTCCAATAATTAATCGATAGTTAATAAAAGGATTTTCAGGAAATATATCTGTAAGAGCAATTATCAAAAGCAATAAGCTTGCAATCCAAGTAATGGAAAGTAAAATCCAATATTTATTTTTCATAATGTCAAACATTTTTGTTTCAATATTTCGGAATTTTATTTATGCGTTATAACGGTTTGGCTATGTGTAATTCGGGTTTTCGAAGTTTTTCTTATTCTCACTCGACTAAGCCAAATCTAATTTATTCATTAATTACTATTTTACCAAATCAGCGATTTGGCGGACTTAGGAAAGCGAATTTTATCCAGATTCCAATCTAATGCCTGCATTGCAAATAACCTTTGTTGGCGGTAGTTTTTTTATTCTTTTCTTTCAAATATTTCAAAATATTCCTTAAAAAGGAACTTTCTATTTCTCTTAAATCCTGTATATTCTTCAATTATTTTCAATTCTACAAAGTCATTTAATAAGCGATTTGCAGTTGAATGTGCAATCTGTAATTCATCAACAATTTTATTGGCAGAAACAATCGGACTTTCGAACAAGACTTTCAATATTAAAATTCCTTTTTCCGTTTTGCTTCCTAATTTTGGTAAGCGATTATTTTCAATATCTGCTTTTAATTGTATTATATCTTTAAAGACTTGTATAGAAGATTTTGATGTTTCAATAACACCTACAAGAAAAAATTTTATCCACTGCTCTAAATCATTTTTTAAACGAACATTCATCAAATTATCATAATAATAGCTTCTGTGTTTCTCAAAGAAATCTGATAGATAAAGAGCTGGCTTCTTTAATACATCGTTACTTACCAAATATAATGTTATTAATAATCGTCCTAGCCTTCCGTTTCCATCAAGGAAAGGGTGTATAGTTTCAAATTGATAATGTGCTATTGCAATTTTTATTAAATGAGGCACATAAATTTCCTGATCATTTAAAAATAGTTCTAAATCGCTCATTAAATCAGGTAATGTACTATGATGTGGCGGAATGTAAATAGCATCTTTTAAGGTTGCCCCTAACCAGTTTTGACTTTTTCTAAACTCTCCTGGCAATTTGTGCTTTCCCCGAACGCTTTTCAATAATATTTTGTGGGTATTTTTTAAAAGCCTATTAGATAATGGCAAATTTTCTAGTTCTGATATGGAAAAGTTGATAGCATTAATATAGTTCTGAACTTCATTCCAGTCATCTCTTTTTTCAGGATTAATTTCATTTTCCTTTAAAAGCACTTCTTCCATATTTGTTTTTGTTCCTTCTATTCTGCTTGAGGTTGTTGCTTCTTTTGAAATATGCATTTTTATAAAAAAGTCAACATCTGGTATTAATTGTGAAAAAGCATTTAATTCGCCCAATAATCTGTTTGCCTCTGATAATAACTTATTTACTTGGGGTGATGAAATTATCCATTCGTTCGATATGTTTTCGGGCTGAAAAGAAGAATATTCAACCTGTTTTGTATATTTTCCAGCTACAAAATTCTTAATATCCATTACTTCGTTTATTGCAAATATACAAATTTATATTTTCATTTTATCGACATATTGAAAATATAGCATTCTTTATTTTCGTTTTTTGTAAATTAACGCCAACTACCAAATAAAAACGTCTTCTTTCTTTTTGGGTCGCTCATCTGTTAACCACAGAAAGCCATTAAGTTGCAATTTATCAGGAGGAATTTTACTCGGCGGATACAATTTTGCTTTTGGTTCTTTTTCATAAGTAATCGTTTCTAACTGATTGTCTTTTAAAAAGATTAACATATCTGCAGCACTTATCCGCGTCATTCCAATCGGTGTTTTGTCTTCTTCCCATAGAAAATAAATCGTTTCCGAATTTCCAATAACGCGTAATTTGCGCAAATCGTTTTCTTTAAACCAACCCACCATCGAATTGCCTTTGATCTGATTGAAATAATGTGGATCAATCGTATCTTGCGAAGTTAGAAAAACGTTCTTCTGAAAAACCACCGAATCCATTTCGCCATTTTTGGTTATCATCCTGATCTCATCGGCTCTAAATTGATTTTCTTTGTGCCAAAGAACCGGATCTTTATAAAAATAAACCGTCGAATCTTTCATATTATACACCAGAGAATCACTCTTTCCCTGAAAATCGCTCCGAAACATTTTCATGTGTCGATACGCCAGCAAACGTTCTACTTTATCGGTAGAGTCGAGCATCACTTTTAAGGTATCAGCATGCACAAATAAAGAATCGTTTTCTTCTATCAAAATAGCTAAGGCTTTGTCAACTACAAACGCATATTGCTTTGATTTTAAATATTTTGCATAGCCACCACTAACTACCAAATGCTGAACAGTATCAGTCATCTGAACATTCGCAAAGACCTCTGCAATTCCTTTAATCTTGCTGTAATACAAACTATCGCCTGATAAAGTATTCGCTTTATCTTGCATAAAGGCATTCTTATACAAACGTGTATAATCATTATTGGTATCGTGGAAACCTGTTTCGGCGTACATGTAGGAACTATCGCCCACAATTGTTGTTGGGCCTCTAAAATCAACGGTTTTAAATTCAGTGTGATAATTCAGTGTATCTGTATTTAAAAGATGATCTTTATTCACAAGTACCACGCTATCCAGAAAATGAACTTCTTTTAAATCAGCATAATAAAAACCTTTTTTACTTGTTAAAACATTAGCGGAATCAACTACTTTTCCCCATATAAAATACTCGCCAACGCGCTCATTTCTCTTGTAAATTAAATCATCTGTATAAAGCGTAAGTTTGGTATCGAGCAATCGTACATTTTGATGAATCTCAGCAATCCGAGTATTTCCGTTGTAATATAATTGATCGCCATACAAGTGCAAAGTGTCGTTCATTTGAATATGCACATGACCAAAAGCATCCATGCTATTTTTAGCACCGCCATACACATATGCACTATCGCACCATAAATTAGAACCTTCGTGTTCCACTTCCACTTTACCTATCAAACGTTGTGCATTTTCGCCCAAACTCTTATCATAAACGCCCACATTGGCATGAACGATTTCAATCTTTTTAGTTTGTGTTTGATCTTGAGCCTGAATAACGAAAGGACTAAGCAAACTAAGAATTAGAAAAAAGTGAAAATTGTATTTTTTTATCATTATTAAGAGTCTATGCACTGGTTTCTTTTTTCGGGAAAAAATATGAAAACAAAACAGCGAGTAAAAAAGCAATGACAAAACTACCTAATCTTTCAGATATACCGGTTGAATCGGTCAAAAAATTCTTCCACAGAATAGCTGAAGAAGTTCCGCCAATCAAAGAGGCAAACACACCTGCTTTGGAAAAACGTTTCCAAAAGAGCAACAACAGAACTGCTGGTCCAAAGGATGAACCAATTCCTGCCCAAGCGTAAGAAACCAAACCGTAAACGGTATCAGGAAACCAAAGCGCAATAAAAAAAGCAAAAACACCAACGCCAACAATCAGCAGTTTATTCATCCAAAGCTGCTGTTTTTCGGTCAGTTTTCGTACAGAAAGATCCTGATATAAATCCTCGCTCATCGCCGAAGAACAAACCATTAACTGAGAAGAAGCAGTAGACATCATTGCCGAAACAGCGCCCGAAAGTAATATTCCCGAGAGAATTGGTGTTAATAAAAACAGCACCATTACCGGGAGAATTTGTTCTGCATCTTTGCTTAAACTAGATGCATTATCGACAAAAATACCATTTTTCATCATAACAAAACCAATAATTCCAATGGCAAAAGCACCCAAATAAGCGATCAGCGTCCATCCAATTGCAACGTATTTTCCGGTTTTAGCATGTTTCGTATTTTTAAGTGCCATCATTCTGGCAAGTAATTGCGGTTGACCAGTATATCCAAAAGCCCAACTGAGTCCGCTTAAAATGAGAATGACTGCTGAAAAACCAGTTTTGCCGGAGGTTAAACTTAAATAATTTTCAGGAGTAGTAGCAAAAGCGGTTCCAAAATCGATCGAATGAATTCCAATATAAAATAAAGCAATAATCGGCAAAACAATCAAAGTTACTATCATCAATATTCCTTGAAAAACATCGGTTGCAACTACCGTAATAAAACCACCGAGCATGGTGTACAAGGTTACCAAAGCCGATCCAATAATCACTCCCCAAAAAGGCGAAATTCCAAATGCTTGTTCAAAGACTTTTCCGGCACCACTGTATTGAGCAGCAATGTAAAACAAAAAGAAAAAAATGATGATACTTGAAGAAAGAATACTAATGGAACGTTCTGATCCAGGAAAATTTTTAGTAAACAAACCTGTAATGGTTAATGCTCCAGTTTGTTCAGTGAGTTTACGCAAAGGTTCTGCCATTACTGTCCAAATAAAAATAACACCAATTACACAGCCCAATGCTACCCAAATAGTGCTGTAACCATCTAAAAAAGCATGACCCGTTAAACCAAGTAAAAGCCAAGACGATTCTCCGGTAGCTCGCTCAGAAATGGCCAAGGAAACCCCGGAAATCTTATTACCACCCAAAACAAAATCGGCATTTGATTTTGACTTTCTAGCAGAATAAATAACAATTAAAGTGAGTGCGAGCAAATAAAGAATGAATACCGTAAGCATTTTGTTGTTTTAAAGAATTCAAACAAATTTAAAAAATAATGAGTCAATTAAATCATTTCTTAAGCTCTGAGCTTCAAACTTTCGCTTTTAACTCTTTTAAAAACATTGCATCGCCTTAAATTAAAGAATCGTTAATTCCGTAAAACAGCCTATTATTCAATTAGGCAATGCAGATTTTTCTCCTTATTTTTGAAAACTCTAAAACGTCATTTATGCTTTATGCTGCCATCGATATAGGGTCCAACGCTGTTCGTTTATTATTTGCGAATGTATTTGAAAGTCAGGGCGAAATCCGAATAGAGAAAGCCAGTTTGATACGAATTCCACTTCAATTGGGGAAAGATGTTTTTAAATCGAAAAAATTAAGCAACGCGCGTACCAAAAATTTTGTCAACACCATGAAAGCATTTAAGCTTTTAATTGATGTTTATAAACCAGAAGATTATATTGCTTGTGCAACAGCAGCAATGCGCGAAGCAGAAAACAAAGACGAAATTTTGCTTAAAGTAAAGCGCGAAACCGGTATCGATATTCATCTAATTGATGGAACTTTAGAAGCAAAAATCATTCGCTCTGTAAATATGAGCATGCTTAAACAAACCGAAAACCTCACGCTTCTTATTGATGTTGGCGGAGGAAGTACAGAATTAAGTCTAGAAAAAGGAACTACATTGATCGATAGCAAATCGTTTCAGTTAGGAACCATTCGCTTGTTAAACAATCAATATAAAAAAGAAATCTGGAGCGAGATCTTTCAGTGGTTAGATCAGCATAAAACTTCTTTCGGAGAAATTAATTGTTTAGGAACTGGAGGAAACATCAATAAATACGCAAAACTTTACGGGGAAAATGATGCGAAAACACTGAATTACAACGCATTTCTTTCCGGATACAAAGAACTTCGCCAATATACATCCAAAGAAAGAACTGAAAAATATGGTTTCAGACCCGATCGAGCCGATGTAATTGTACCGGCAGGAAAAATTTATTTAGAAATCATGAATCATGTCCAAGCCCAATCGATTTATGTTCCACGTATTGGATTGGTGGATGGACTTGTGCTGGGATTGTACGAAAAAGCAAAAATAAAATCGACGAAAAAAAAGTAAAATAATTAAAAAACACCTATTATGATACCTATTAAAACATATATCCAAGAAAACAAAGATCGATTTCTTGACGAACTTTTTGGATTAATTCGGATTCCATCTATCAGCTCAATTGCTGCACATAAAGATGACATGTACAAAGCTGCTGAATACTGGAAACAAACGCTTTTAGATGCTGGTGTCGATCGCGCGCAAGTATATGAAACAGACGGAAATCCGGTAACGTATGCCGAAAAAATAATCGATAAAAACTTCCCAACTGTTTTGGTTTACGGACACATGGATGTGATGCCTGTTGATCCGATCGAATTATGGAAAAGTCCACCGTTTGAGCCTGAAATCAGAGACGGGAAAATATGGGCGCGTGGAGCCGATGACGATAAAGGACAAGGTTTTATGCATGCCAAAGCATTTGAATATTTAGTAAAGAATGATCTTCTGAAAGTAAACGTCAAGTTTATGATTGAAGGAGAAGAAGAAGTTGGCTCGCCTAACTTACCAAAATGGTGCACCGAGAATAAAGATATGCTTCAAGCTGATATTATCTTGGTTTCGGATACCGGAATGATTGCACCTACTATTCCGAGTATTACTACCGGATTGCGTGGTTTATCGTATTGGGAAGTAGAAGTAACCGGACCAAATAGAGATTTGCATAGTGGTTTGTTTGGCGCTTCGGTAGCCAATCCTATCAACGTTTTATCGAAAATGATTGCCGGAATGCTCGATGAAAATAATCACATTACCATTCCAGGATTTTACGACGATGTCATGGAAGTTTCTGCCGAAGAACGGGAACTTTTAGGCCGCGCTCCGTTTGATGTTGAAGCATATAAAATAGCGATTGATGTAGAGGAACTTGCCGGAGAACAAGGCTACTCACCAACCGAAAACACCGGAATCCGACCAAGTTTCGATGTTTGTGGAATTTGGGGAGGTTATACCGGAGAAGGAGCTAAAACAGTGCTTCCATCCAAAGCATATGCAAAAATCAGCACTCGTTTAGTGCCCAACCAAGACCATGTAAAAATCTCTAAATTATTTAAAGAACATTTTGAAAGCATTGCACCAAAAACGGTTAAAGTAAAAGTAACACCATTGCACGGTGGACAAGGCTATGTTTGCCCGATCGATTTACCTGCTTATCAAGCTGCGGAAAAAGCACTGATTGATACCTATGGAATTCGACCCGTTCCGGTAAGAAGTGGCGGAAGTATTCCAATTATTTCCTCTTTCGAAGAAATTTTAGGAATCAAATCCGTATTGATGGGTTTCGGTTTGGAATCGGATGCAATCCACTCGCCAAACGAAAATTTCCCTTTAGAACAATTCTACAATGGAATTGAATCACTGGTTTATTTTTACAAACATTTTGCTGAAATGAGCAAATAAAAAAATTCAAAACACATTAAAGCCTTTCCGTAAAACCGAAAGGCTTTTTTTATTTTATCAAAACATGTGCAAAAAGTAAAATCTTTCTGTCTTTTTCACTATTTTTAATCGCAAAGGGTTTAGGCATGCATTTTGCTTATGAACCGAAAAATTAATTCGCATGAAAAAATTAAGTATTCTCTTTTTCGTATTCTCCTCTTTCCTAGTCAATGCACAAGAAATTGCCGAGAAAAAAATCAGCACTCAAATAGAAGAAGTAACTGTTTTTATTGAAGGTGCACAAATCTATCGTGAAAAAACCCTCGACTTAAGTAAGGGAACTACCTTATTAAAATTTGAAGGATTATCTCCTTTTATCGATGAAAAAAGTATCCAAGTAAAAGCAGATGGCAATTTGAATGTTCTGTCCATTCATTTTCAGAAAAATTTCTTGAATGAAACCAAAAAATCGGAACAATTAAAAAGCTTTGAAGCCAAGTTAAAAACCATCGATGAATCCATTCAGCTAGAAAAAACACATCTGAGCATTTTAAAAGAAGAATTGGATTTCCTGAAAGACAATCGAGCTATTGGAGGTAAAAATCAGGAGCTAATGCTTAGCAATTTAAAAGCCACTGCTTCCTATTATACAGAGCGCATCACTGCCATTAAACTAAAAGAAATTGAGCGGAACGAAACACTTACAAAATTAAATAAACAGCGTGCCGATTTGCAAAATCAAATACGCAGTCTTACTTCTGATAAAGATTTTCCATCAGGAGAAATTTGGGTAAAAGTAGAAGCAAAATCTACCCAACAAGCCTTTTTTAGTTTGAATTATTTGGTTGGAAATGCAGGTTGGTTCCCATCGTACGATGTGCGTGCAAAAAGCATCGATAAACCAATACAGATTGCTTATAAAGCCAATGTGCGTCAAGATACCAAGGTAGATTGGTCGAATGTTAAAATCAGCTTTTCTTCGTCAAATCCAAGTTCTGGCGGCACCGCTCCAGAACTTATTCCGTATTACTTAAATTACAATACCGTTCCTCCTACTTACAGCAAAAAACTCAATACCGTAAGTGGTGTTGTCCTATCTGCAGACGACCATTTACCTCTTCCCGGAGTTTCAATCGTGATTCAAGGAACTACCATTGGAACTACTACCGATATGGATGGTAATTATTCGCTATCAATTCCTGCCAATGGCGGAATTTTAAGTTGTAGTTTTATTGGAATGAAAACCATGGAAAAAAGCATCAACAGCCCCTATATTAACTTTGAACTTGAATCAGATAACATGATGTTGGATGAAGTTGTGGTAGCTGGATATAGCGGCTACAACGATGCAGAAGGAGCTTTATCCGGAAAAACTGCAGGCGTACAAGTACGTGGAATGGCTAGCTTAAACAAAAGAGACAAAGCAAGCGCCTTACCTCCACCAATTATTCAGATTGAAAACCAAACCAGTTTTGCATTTGAATTGGAGAAAAAATACAGTTTAAAATCCGATAATACGACGCAAACTGTAGTGATGCAAGAATTGAGTATTCCGGCAACTTATCAGTATTTCTCAATTCCGAAAATTGATGCAGATGCGTTTTTAATGGCTTTTATAACGGATTGGGAAAAACTAAATCTCTTAGAAGGCGAAGCAAATCTGTTTTTTGAAGATACCTACATCGGAAAATCCTTGTTGGATGTTCGCTTTGTGGGCGACACCTTGAGTGTATCGCTTGGCAGAGATAAAAACGTACAGATACAGCGCGAAAAATTGAAAGACCAATCGAGTAAGCAATTTATCGGAACAAAAAAAGAAGAAGCTAGATCCTATTCGATCACGGTTAAAAACAATAAAAAACAAACCATCAATCTGGTTATGCTCGATCAAATTCCGGTGCCAACCACTGACGAAATAGAGCTTTACGTTCAAGAAATCAGCGGAGCTAAACATAACAAAGAAACAGGCGAATTGAAATGGAATCTCCAGATTAAACCGCTTGAATCTAAAACGATCGACTTAAAATACAGTTTTAAATTGCCCAAAACTCGACGAATAAATATTGATTAAATGCAGATTTATCAACGACATATTCCACTCTACTCCAAAGAGGAATTCACAAAAATTCAAAATGCCACCGTGGCCGTTTTAGGCTGCGGTGGTTTAGGAAGTACGGTTTTGCAGTTGTTGTGTAGAATGGGTGTGGGAACGATTCACTTTTGGGATCCTGCATTACTCGACGAGCCTGA
>JAFGAK010000019.1 GCA_016933745.1 Bacteroidales bacterium | reverse complement strand
GCAGCCATAACTAGCAAAATTAGTCCATCTATCTTGCCTTTGGAGTAAGTTAATAGGTTGTATCCAATCCATTTATCTAATCCATGTTTTTTTATTGATTGACCTAAAACAAGCCCTCCAATCATAAGGAATATAATTGAGTTTGAAAAAGGAGCAAAAGCTTCTTTTGGATTAAATACTCCTAACAACGTTAGCATTACAGGTATTGCAAGTCCAGTTATTGGTAAAGGAAACACTTCGAGCATCCAACAGCCTGCAGCAAAAACAAAAGTGCTTATGGTTCTTCTTACAATCTCTGGCTGATTAAAAGTTACAAAATAGACCAGAACTGAGATAATTATAACAAAAAACAAGTTTTTTCTGGAGTATAAAAATTTGGAAAGTTTTGATGGAAATTCGAAGGCAGTCCATTTAATTGGTTTACAAAAGTAGCACTCTTTTTTCTCTTCAGAATCTGTCTTTTGACCAGTTTTTTCGAGGTTTCCCATCCCTCATAATCTCCCTGCGAAGTAGAACTTGTATGATATAAGAAAGGATTTAACTCTTAAGTGTCCTACGACTTTCTGATATTACTCGACCGTAAATGTCAAGGTACCATTTTAACCGCAATTCAGTAAACCGTTAGAACTATTTCCAATCAAATATTGGGTTCCTAGCGCGCAAAAAAGAGCGAGGTTCGGGAGATTTCCTTCGTTTTTGGGGTCATCTCCAGTCATTGCTGATTCAAGCCCGGTCCTCTGAACCACCAAACTTTTTTCAGAAAAAGAGCAACTTGAAGGTATGATTCAATTTTTTTGGGGGTTTTCTTTTCCATAAATTTACTATAACAGTCTAAGACTTGAGAACATTATATATTTCTGGGTAAATCATAGAATCAATTTGGCATATGCCATAGAAGTTAGATTCTTCCTATAGGAGGTTTTGATTTGGAAGCTGAGAAAGCCAAATTTGTGGAAGTAGAAAAAATAATTCTGCAAATGGCGAAACTAAACAATCAACTAATAGATTTGGGAGTGTTGCAAAGTGGAGATCAAATTAGTTCGGATTATGCAAAATGGTTTTGTTCAGTCAAGTTTGGTTTTGAGTTGGGTGAAAAAAATAAATTAGGATATGATGCTTTTTCGAAATTTGGGAATAGAATTCAAATTAAAAGCAGATTGGGATCAGACATTGACTTTGAAACTACGTTTGAAATTCAAGATGATGCATTTGATTATCTTTTAATTGTGTTCCTAAATAAGACAACATGGATGATTGACTCCATCTACAAAGTTCCTAAGAGTATTGTAACAAAATTTCTAAACAATGACAAGAACAAAGAATTTGAATGGAAAAGAGAATCCCGATCACTGAGCGAACAGCTATACCCTGATGAAGAAAATGTGCTTTCTCCTATACTTTGAACGAAGATGTTGTTAGAAATATCCCCACAAAAAACATTTTTTTGAATTTTTAGTTTGATTTTTCATGTATCTCCTTCAATGTTTCTATTCAATGAGGATCATATTGTTAATCAGACCGTTTTCAGGTGCTCTGCCCATCTACAAACATTTAAAGACTTTTAATGGAATAAGATGGTTTAGGGAAGTGTTAGGTTTTATGTCCACTGTTGATTTGATTCTCAGTCGAAGAAGCATTCGAAAGTATGAAAAAAAAGATATACCTGAAGATATTTTGCATCAAATTCTTGAGACTGGTAGACAGGCTCCATCAGCCGTTAATAGACAACCTATACATTTCGTTGTTGTCAATGATCATGATTTATTGAAGGACTTGTGTAACAATTTCATTGCTCGTTTTGTCAAATATGCTCCTCTTGCTATTGTTGGATGTGCATACACAAAAGCACTTTGGACAGGAAAATGGGCTATTATTGATGCAACAATTGCGATGGAAAACATGGTTATTTCTGCGTGGAGTCTTGGAATAGGTTCATGTTGGGTAGGAGCTTGCAACAAGAAAAAAATCAAGGAATTGCTTAAAATCCCCGAGAAATGGAAGGTTGTTGCTCTATTAACTTTCGGTTATCCTGCTGAACAACCAAAACAAAAAAAGAAGAAACCATTTGAAGAGATGTTTAGTTATAACACCTTCTAAATACTTGCATTTGAACAGTTATTTTGGATTTTTAAACCAAGAGCATTACCTCAAAGAGGTCTGCTATTGCCTGTCTTTTAGTCAAGCTCCATCAAAGCCTACTGTATATTGCCTCGCTTCGATACAAAGTATTTTGTGTGCAAAAAGTAGCTTTTATTAATTTAATCTACACAGTAATTATGGTGTTTATGTTGGATGTTTTTGAGGCAATAAAGAGAAGGCGCAGCATAAGAAAATACAAGCCAACTGTAATAGAAAAAGAGAAACTAATGAAAGTTTTAGAGGCTGCTAGACTTGCACCCTCAGCAATGAATCGCCAACCATACGTATTTGTCGTAACTTCTGATAGGGAGATCATACAAAAAATTAGTTTAGCATGCAACCAGAAATGGGATTCGCCAACAATTGTCGCTATTTGTTCGTTTCCAGATAAAGCGTGGGTAAGAGATGATGGCGAAGAATACTGGAAAGTTGATGCAGCTGTCGCAATGACTAATTTGTCGCTCCAGGCTTGTGCAGAAGGATTAGGAACCTGCTGGATAGCCGCATTCAAAGAGGATGAAATTAAAAAGACTTTAGGAATAAAAAAAGGTCGAGTTATAGCCATGACTCCATTAGGATATCCTGCAGAGGAAAAAAGTTCAGTTACAAACAGAAAAAGCATTGACGAACTAGTCCAGTATAAAAACTTGTGAAAATGGGGAGATAAAAAAGTGGAAAAGAAAAAGGCGTCAGCATTTTGTTTGCTTAACCAAGATGATGAAAAGGTTTGCTTGAAAGATTTTATGGGAAAATGGGTTGT
>JAFGAK010000232.1 GCA_016933745.1 Bacteroidales bacterium | reverse complement strand
TTTTTAACAAAGTCGATCCCGTTGGTATCCAAAATCAAGATGCGCATATTTTGCTGCTGTTTAATAAACTCAAAATAACCTTGTTGGATACTTTCCAAATATTCGTTGGCAATACTTTGTTCGTAGGAACGACCTCTTTTGCGGATATTTTCTTGTAAACGATCTACTTTTAAATACAAATAAACCAATAAATCCGGTGTAGGCATCGATGCATTTATGATCTGAAAAAGCTTGCTGTACAAACCAAACAAATCGTTGGCTAACGTTTTTTGTGCAAAAATGAGCGATTTATTAATGAAATAATCCGAAATGGTAAAGTTCTTAAATAAATCTTGCGAAGTAAGTTGGGATGTGAGTTGTTGGTAACGTTCCGCCAAAAAAGACAATTCCAAAGGAAAAGCATATTTATCTGCTTCTTCATAAAATTTCGGTAGAAAAGGATTGTCATCAAATTGCTCCAAAATTAATTTGCCGTTGTAATCTTCGGCAATTTTTGTAGCAAGCGATGTTTTTCCTGCTCCAATGGTTCCTTCTATGGCAATAAAATTATGAATCATGTTAAGCTTCAAATTTTGTTACAGTTAAATTGTCGGTACATTCTTCGAGCAATTCAAGCATGTTTTTCTTAAAAATAGGATGAATAAAATCAGGCATTAGTTCAGCCAAAGGCACTAAAGTGAAACGACGAAGATGCAAACGTGGATGAGGTATTTGCAAATCAACGGTATGGATAATTTCGCTACCGCGAAAAAGTAAATCCAAGTCAATTGTTCTCGATTCGTATTGATTTGCTTTTCGGGTTCGTCCCAATGTATGCTCGATATTTTGACAGATTTTTAGCACTTCGCTCGCTGTTTTTGATGTATTATGCAATCGAATTTGATTTAGAAATGTATCCGTTGAGTCAAATCCCCACGCTTCGGATTCGTAAACTGAAGATACACTTGTAGCGCTGCCTAACTCTGTTTCAAGCATTTGACCAGCTTGTTGCAACAGCGTATTTCGTGCTCCCAAATTGCTTCCTAAAAGTATCACTATTTCGCTCATTCCTTAGCAAAATTAAGAAAGATTCAATTGTAGATTTTAAGTGTTAAATGAACTTATTAACCATTTGTTCACGTTAGGAAATTCAGAAGAGAAAAGAAGTGTTAATCCTTTAGAAATTGAAAATGATTTCTCGGCTAGCACGCTGATTTCGAATAAGAAACAAACGAGCAAGCAAATCTTCGAGTTTATGTGCATACTTTTGATCGCTTGCCCATTTCCCTGTTAAATCATAAATAGTTGGCGCACTTCCTCGCTTCACAAAACGGAATCGTTTGTCAACTGAAGCATGCGCCAGATCCAATGTGGATGCATATGCTTTTAGATGTTGAATATGAGCACGAACACCTGTTTGAATATCCGGAAAATACTCGCCACGAATATGTTTGTTTACGGCGCCTAAACCGCAAAAATTATTCTGAGTTGCACTTACGGTTCCGGTATAGGTAAGAAATCCAGTCTCTAAACACATCTGAATAAAAGCAATATCTTGATTTACGCCTTCTTTATTTGCTTCTTCGATATAAATAGTGGCAAGTTTTAGTGCTTCGTGGGCATCAAGTGTCGAATTGTAAAATAACAACATCGAACTGAGATCTTCTGCAACACATTGTCCACGATCCATGATGTAAATGGAAAAGTAATTTTTAGCTGAATGATTTGAATTGAAAGGAGACAAAGGTTCGTTTGCCAAACTATAAATGCTTAATAGCAAAAAAAGCAGAAACGAAATTATTTTATAAATGCGTCTTTTATCTTTCATTTGTAAAGTTGTCTATTACAAAGTTGATTTAATTACAACTAGTTAAATAGTTGCTTTTTTGAAAAATTTGCACAGCAAAATGTTAACAAAGATTTAGCAGACGGATTAGGGATAATCGTTTCGTGTGATATGAAAAATTAGTAACTTGCAATCTCTATATTAATACAAAATTCATTCTTATGTCCCATTTTCTTAAATACACATTAGCAACCATACTCGGTTTATTTATTACCGGAATTTTAACCATCCTTCTCTTTATTGTAATGATGGGTGCAATTATTTCTTCTTCAGAAGACAAAGAGGTTATTGCACAGGATCACAGTATTTTACATCTTAATTTGGATTATGAAATTACCGATCGATCTAACAATGCTCCTTTTTCTCCTTTGAATTTTTCCGAATTTTCGATGAAAGAAAATCCTGGATTGGATGAGATTGTTAGAGCCATTGAAAAAGCCAAAGACGATCCGAAAATAGAAGGAATTTATCTTAGCGCACCTACCGTGTTAACGGGTATGTCGAGCACACAAGAAATTCGTAAAGCGCTTAAAGCGTTCAAAGAGTCCGGTAAATTTATTATTGCCTATGCCACCGTTTTTGATCAAAAAGGATATTATTTAGCATCAGTTGCCGATAAGTTGTTTTTGCATCCGGAAGGGTTTATTCTTTTTACCGGATTAAATGGAAAAATCACTTTTTACAAAGGTGCACTCGAAAAACTTGGTGTTGATATGCAAATTATTCGTCATGGACAATTTAAGAGCGCTGTTGAACCGTTTATGCTTGATAAAATGAGCGATGCAAACAAAAAACAAACGAGTGCCCTCATTCACTCTGTTTGGGACGAGATTCTTGCGCCAATAAGCGAGTCTCGCGGACTTACGATTGAGCAATTGAATCAGAATGCGGATAATTTATCTCTGAACGATGCGGACGATGCTTTGAATTTAGGTTATGTGGATGGTTTAAAATACCCAGATGAAATAGAAGATCAACTACTTACGTATTCGGGTGGTGAAGATAAAGAAGATTTGAATCTAATTTCTGTGAGCAAATACATCAATACTTCCTTTTATAAAGAAGGTAGTAAATCCCGCGATAAAATTGCTGTGATCTACGCTACCGGTGAAATCATGGCTGGTAAAGGCGATGATACCTATATTGGAGAAAAAAACATTGTGAATGCTTTACGCGATGCTAGAGAAAACTCGCGGGTAAAAGCGGTTGTGCTTCGTATTAATTCTCCCGGAGGTAGTGCTTTGGTTTCAGATTTAATTTGGCGAGAAGTTGAATTAACCCGTTTGGAAAAACCCGTAATCGCTTCTATGAGTGATGTAGCGGCTTCGGGTGGTTATTATATTGCATGCAATGCAAGTTCTATTTTTGCCGAACCAACAACCATTACAGGTTCGATTGGCGTTTTTGGAATGGTGCCAAATCTAGAAGGTTTATTAACCGATAAATTGGGTATCACTTTTGATGCTGTTAGCACAAATGCCAATGCTGATTTTATGGATATAACTAAGCCTTTAGCTCCTTTCCAAGAATCCATTATTTTAAGAAGTATCGAAAATACGTATTCCAGTTTTGTGGGAAAAGTAGCCACGGGCAGGGGAATGACTTTTGAAGCTGTAGATGCTATTGGACAAGGACGAGTTTGGACTGGTGTGCAAGCTTTGGAATTGGGTTTGGTTGATAAATTAGGAGGTTTGGACGATGCAATTGCTGCCGCCGCCGAAGCTGCTGAAATTACAGATTACCGTATCTTGTCTCTTCCGGTACAAAAAGATCCAATTATGCAGTTGCTCGAAGATTTGAGTGGCGAATCGCAAATTCTCTTGGATAAACAATTTGGCGAATTTGCGAAACAAGCGCGTTATCTTAAAAATATCGAAAAACAAGATTTTATTCAGGCTAGAATGCCTTACGATTTGCAAATACAATAGAATTTTGATATCAATAAAGAAGGCTTAATCAATTGGTTAAGCCTTTTTTGTTTAAAAATAAATCGGATGGAATTTGAATTTATCCACACAATTATATTCCACTGTTGGGAAAGGGATTTTAATTAGATTTAGTGTGCTAAAAAAACCATGTAGCCACTTTTTATTCGTAGGAATTCTTGTAAAATCAATATCGATGGAAAGCATATATTGTCGATATCGATCCAAATGAGGAAAAGGTTTTCCTAAATAATAGTCCGGATTCTCAAATTCTTTGATCATGCCGTTTCCACTATAGCCAAAAGCAATATTTAACCATTTTGGTAGCTTTTCAATTCCACTAATTTGATGTAAATTGATCGAAAACCAATAAGTATGTCCATTGTAGTCCAGAAAGAAACTTTCAATTTCCGTTTCGCCAAGTATGGAATGGTATTTAGGATAGCCGCTAGGAGAATAGGAAAATTTCATTAAAATTACTTGCTGATTAAAAAGGATTTCTTGAGAAACGAAAAGCAAAGAGCCAAAGGTATTGGCCGCCATATCGCTCCATGAGAATCCCCATCCTTCGTACAAACCATCAAAAATTTCGATGGGAGTTTGGAAGATTAAGCCCATGGGGCCTCCAAACATCAAGGCTTTTTTCTTGTCGATTCCAGCAGAACGTAAGGCATAATAAGCGGCATAGCTTTCGCGATAAGCACTAAAAGCGTGACCTGCTTTGTCCATCTGCAAGTAACCTTTGGAGTCGTTGTAGAAATGAAAAGGAACGCGTTCGTGATCTTTATACCAGATTCCACCTAAAAAATACAATCCGCTTAAATATGAACCAACCTCTACAGCAACTGCGGTATGCAAGCGCTTTTTGTTTAGGGTATCGGGATAGGATTTTGTAAACTGAACTTGCCCAAAACTTAGGTAAGTAAACAAAGTAAGAAAGAGCGAAAGTGCTTGTCTTTTCATGGCCTCTGCGCTTTGTTATGAAACTTAGCTACATTTCCCGTAAAGTTAAGAATTAATTCGCTTTTTTCTTTTTAAAGTTTGATCTTGTGCCGAATTTCGTTTCGACGCCGGCAACGAATCTAATGGACTTTTAGCAGCAATTTAAAAACTTTTCAATCGTGCTTTATAAACAGAATCTTTATTGTTAGTTTCTATTCCATCAAACATGGCCGCATCCCAGGCTCCATACATTGGGTTGGGGAGTACAATAAATTTAGATCCAAATTCAGCTTTAGCTTCTTCAACTAAAGCAGATCGCTCTGCGCTTCCTTTATTGTCAAATAAGTTTGAGAAATCACCTAAATTATCCCCAAAAAGCAGAACGATGTCGTAATTTTCTCTCACCAAATCGCGTCGTGGTTCTTTATCTGATGTGCTTGTTCTCAAAAGTAAATGGGTGCTATCGGCGTGGGGAAAACCATTGCTGATCAGATTGGCTAAAGTGGCATCGTACAATTCAATTTTCCGATTGGAAATATAAAAAGTTTCAACTCCTTTTTCTGCAGCATAACTTAAAAATTCTTGCGCACCAGAAATCGATTCAGCTTTAGCTAAATTGCACCATTCCTTCCAATAAGCAGGGTAACTCGATTTTTCGAGAATACTTTTTGCTTCAAAGGGCGAATTGTCTAATACCGTTTCGTCGATATCTACCACAACAGCAAGTTTTTTAGTGCTTTTGTTTTCGTTCAAAATTTGATCCAAGCGAAACTTGCCAATATTGTATGCTTGATAGTTCAACGCCTTAAACTCAGCCGCTTGTTGAACAAATAGCGTAGCAAAAACTAATTTTTCATTCGCATCGTTAACTTGTTGCGGTGCCTTTGGTTGACAAGCTGTAACTCCTAAAATGAATAGAGGAAGAAGAAGGAAAGTGTATTTTTTCATTGTTTGTTTTTTTTTGTAAAAATAGAAAGAAATGACACGAAAGCAAAGTCTAAAAAAGATAAGCTCGCGAGGTCTAAAAAATTAGTTAGGTTAGGATATAAAAAAACCGGAAGCATTGCTTCCGGTTTTTATTTTGATTGCGAATGGATTATTCCGATTTAGAATAATCGGCAGCCAGTAATCTTTTGTAAGTATTGTATCTGTATTTAGCATTATCTTCAGAAGCTTTAAATACCATATCAGCTTCTTTTGGGAATGCTTTTTTAAGCGATGTAAAACGGATTTCGTTCAATAAGAAGTCCTGGAATTTACTCCAATCCGGTTCTTTCGAATCCAATTGGAATGGGTTTTTACCTTCTGCTTCCAATCTTGGATCGAAGCGATATAATGACCAGTAGCCAGATTCAACCGCTTTCTTTTCTTCTAACTGAGTGGTTCCCATACCTGAACGAATACCATGTGCAATACAAGGCGCATAAGCAATAACAAGCGATGGACCTGGATAGGCTTCTGCTTCTTTAATCGCTTTAAAATATTGCGCATTGCTTGATCCCATAGCAACTTGAGC
>JAFGAK010000231.1 GCA_016933745.1 Bacteroidales bacterium | reverse complement strand
TTAGGATTTTATCATGACAAAAATCAGAATAACAAAAGAATTTAAATTCGAAACGGCGCATGCTTTAAAAGGATACGACGGCTTGTGTAAACATATTCACGGACACTCGTACGGACTTTTAGTAACTGTGATTGGTGAACCGATAGAAGACCAAAAGTCGCCTAAGTTAGGCATGGTGATGGATTTTGGCGATCTTAAAAAGATCGTGAAACAAGAAATCGTGGATCAGATGGACCATGCTTTGGTATTGAATTCTGCGTCTGCCCAAGCACAAACCATTTTGGGAAAAGATGAAATGTTTAACCGTGTCCTTTTGGTAGATTATCAGCCTACTAGCGAAAATATGTTGGTCGATTTTGCAGAAAGGCTAAAATCAAAACTTCCAGCTTCAATTCAATTGCATAGCATGCTCTTGAGAGAAACTGTTACCTCTTATGCTGAATGGTTTGCAGCAGACCAGAATTAACTTCGTTTTCCACTTCCTTTTGGCTTTTTAGAAAAATCAGAATCTTTCTTTGTTTCGTTGTTTTTTCGACTAAGTAATTTTTTCAGTAAATCAGGTTTGTCTTTTAAAACTTTCTTGATCCAAGCTGTATTTTCACTTTTATACCAAAAAAAGAAGCGATGTTGCTCCAGCTTTTCCTGTTTATTCCGAGCTGTATACACTTTTTCTAAAGTATAAGGATGGTAGCCCGAATAATAACAAACCGTTGCAACCGTCATAGGCGTTGGCGTAAAATCCTGAACTTGCTCCAGTTGAAATCCCATTTCTTTTGTTTCTGCCGCTAAGTTGGCCATGTCTTCGAGTTTTGAATCGGGATGCGAAGAAATAAAATAAGGGATCAATTGCATCTTGGTTCCAAGTGCTTTATTGATTTTATCAAACTGATCTTTAAATAAATGAAAATACTTAAACGAAGGTTTCCGCATCAATTTCAAAGTATCGTCGGATGTGTGCTCAGGAGCTACTTTTAGTCTTCCACTTACGTGTCGGTCAAGTAACTGTCGCATATATTCATTCATGGTTTTTTCATCGCCTTGTGTGTTGTATTCTTTCACGAGTAAATCGTAACGAATACCACTTCCAACAAATGCTTTTTTAATTTTAGGATGCGCATCTACTTTGCGGTATAAATCAATCATGGGTTGATGCGAAGTATCTAAATTATGACAAACCGTTGGGTGAATACAGGAGGGGCGTTTACATTGGTCGCATAAATTTTGATAAATGCCTTTCATTTTGAACATATTGGCTGATGGTCCGCCCATGTCTGAAATATATCCTTTAAAATCAGGCATTTCAGTCATTTTATCTACTTCGCG
>JAFGAK010000230.1 GCA_016933745.1 Bacteroidales bacterium | reverse complement strand
TGGTGGGTAGTACAAACCCTGGCATTAATTCAGAAGTTGGAAGCAGCTCCACATATCGTGTTTAAAGGCGGTACTTCACTAAGTAAAGCATGGAACATTATTGAACGATTCTCGGAAGATATTGACCTTGCCCTTGACAAAAGCTTTCTTGGGATTGAAGAATGTACCACCGTAAAACAGGTAAAAAAATTAAGGTCTGTTACTCGAAAGTATATTTATAATAGCTTTATCCCTGAATTGCAAAACAAGTTTAGCAAGTTTGGCTTCACTGATATAAAGGTAGAATTATACGAAGAAGAAGGAGAAAACCTTGAACCTGTTCAAATTTTAGTCAAATATAAAACATGTACCTCTTCATCCGGTTACACAAAACCTGAAGTGAAAATTGAGATTGGAAGCCGTTCATTACGTGAACCGTTTACAAAACGAGTGTTTGCATCGTTGGTTGGTGAGCATTACAAGGGTAAACCATTTGCAGATGACCCGATAAGTGTAGCCTGTGTAAACCCTGAACGTACTTTTTTGGAAAAACTATTCCTGTTACACGAGGAATTTCAAAAGCCGGGAAATGAAATTCGGGTTGACCGTTTAAGCCGACACCTATATGATATTGAAATGCTGATGCGAACAGAATATGCTGAAATTGCCTTAGCAAACAAAGAGTTGTATAACGAAATAATTATACATAGAAGCATTTACACCAAGATAAGCAACATTAATTACAACGGGCATCAACACAAATCATTAAATCCACTTCCTCCCGACACTGTTATTGATAATTGGAGAAAGGACTATCAACGAATGCAGGAAGAAATGATTTATGGAGCATCGCTACCATTTGACAAACTAATAGAACGCATTAAAGAGCTAAAAGAAAGAATTAATAATACATGATTAGAAATGAATTTGGATTTGTTTTCGTATTTTTAACAAGCTAATTGTTAAGGGTGTAATATTTTAGATTATGCCTGATATACTTTCCAAATCATTAAAAATGAGCCTCATATCGGGGCTTTTCGTGTTTATAGCCCCTTGGGGTTTTACCATTTGTTGCCTTATTCTTTGTTTTGCTCGCCGTAATACTTGGGTAACATGTTGGTATTCTCTCGGTAATACCATCTATTTTCAAAAACGGTCTTTATTTTCATCCGGTTACCTAAAAATTGGCATTAAAATTATTCATACAACGGAAAGAGGTCTGAAATTTTATACGGACTTACAAAAGCAACTGAAAAGTATCCTTCATTTTAGCCAATATTCAAAAAAGCACTTAAAACATACTCTCCAAGCCCTCAAAAGCAGTTTGAATAACCTAAAAAGAAAGCGAAAGCCTTTAAAAGCACTTGTAAAGGACTCTTCAAGTCTGCTTTTATCAATATTTCCGATGCGTTATCGCTCATTTTTTAATCAAAATCCAACACTATGATTATCCGAAGAACCATATTGAAACAAGAGTTGGTAAAAAAACTGTACCCCGATAGCATCTCAATTAAGTCAGCCATGCAACAACTTAGGAATGAAATTGACATTTGCCCGACATTAAAGGAACAGATTGAATTGGTTGGAAATACAAAACGACACTATTACAACAAACAACAGCTCCTTTTAATCCTGGAACATTTTTGTATAACACTCGACGAATTTGAACAACTATGAATTATTTCAATGGCATTACCGATTTAGAAAAAGCCAAACTACAATACCGGAAATTAGCAAAAAAACTACACCCTGACAAAGGCGGAACTGTCGTTGAGTCTCAGAAAATGCGGGATGAGTATAAAACTTTGCTCTTAAGGATACAGTATAATTTTAATGTAAACATTACTTCTGTTGATTTGCTTCTGCATTCTTCTTTTGTACCTTTCTCATCCATTCTTCTTCAATAAAAAATATTCCGCCAACTCCATGAAAAAGGGTTATTTTACCGTTAGAATAAATACTTACTACATTCATATATTTTTTTATTTTTGATAATTATACATACCGTTGTACTTTTTTTGAATATTCAAACCATTCTTTATCAAAGGTCTGTTTTAAAAAATTTTCTTCTTTTAGCACTATCAGGTGATGGACGATTAAAGTAAACAAAGAAAGAACCCAAATCAACGGATTAAGCACATAAAGACAAGAGGCTATTGTCATTAAAAAGAAGCCGACATACATTGGGTTTCGACTAAAACTATATAACCCTGTTGTTTTGAGTATTGCTTTTTTTTGTTCTTCGCTATCGGGGATACCAAATTTGAGGTTTTTACCAAGATTTACATACGATAGTAATTGTAAAAGGAC
>JAFGAK010000018.1 GCA_016933745.1 Bacteroidales bacterium | reverse complement strand
GACAAACCTACGCAATTTTTTGGCAAATAACCTAGAAAAAAGAAAGAGCTGTCGTTTTTTAACAGCTCTTCTCTCTCCAAGAATTAGCGCAAATTAATCACTTATTATTATTTCCATTCTCTATTTCTCAAGCCCGATCTAGCTTAAAATCGAACCCGACCTTATGTCTTTTTCTCCTCTATTTTATGACTGTGGGACTTCAATTGGATTCGAGTTCTCAAGGCCATAAAGAGAATATGGGATTGCTTTTATCCCAATCTTACTTGCTATGATTGATTGACCTAAAGATTGTTTTTCATTGAAATTATTCTCTTTTACCGGGCTTTGTTTGCTACAAGAACTTAAGAGTAAATACATTATAGCATAGAGTAATGCCAAAAGAAGTAGTCTCGATTTCATGGTTAATATTTTTAATACTTGTTCGTTATACCAACTTTACTTCGCATCTTGAAATTAAGTAAAATTAGATTCGCCGAAATAGGAGGCTCTAAAATACCAGTAATTCAGTAGATCAAACTAGAATTGACTCTCAAAGATAGAGAATTTCACGAAGCAAAGTCAAGCCTGATTTACTTATTTTTACATTTTTTCCATTTAATAGAATTGCATGATACGTATCTTTGGTATAATTCTCTATTTTGGAAACTGCATTGATATTGAGTATAAATGAGCGATGAACACGCACGAACTCTTTTGGAGGAAGCACCTCTTCTAAAGATTGTAAACTGGCTAATTTTAGATAGTTATTATCTTTTGTGTAGATCATTACATAATCGTCTTGGGACTCGATATGAGTTATTTCAATTATTGGAATTATATGAATTTTAGTGCCATCTTTGACGATTACCCGATCGTTATCCCCCTTCTTTTTGAGCTGTTTGTGCAGTTCAGGTATTGATTTTCTCATTTTTAGAAGCCCTTCTTCTTGCGTGTTGATTGCTTTTAAAACAGCTTGCTTAAATCGGTCTTGCGTAAAAGGCTTTAATAAATAATCGATTGCAGATAACTCAAAAGCTCGAACAGCAAACTCATGATAGGCCGTGGTAAATATAATGAGTGGCGGTTCATCAATCAGCTCGAGCATTTCGATGCCGGTGATCTTAGGCATTTCAATATCTAGAAAAATCAAATCCGGTTTTAATTCATTGATTGCTTTAAGTGCAGAAAACCCATCTGAATAAATGCCGCTTAATTCAAATTCAGGAATCTTTTCAATCCATTTTTCCAGCAGCATTTGTGCCGGAATTTCATCTTCAACGATAAAAACTTTAAGCTTCTTCATGATTCTGTTTTTGGGGAATATTGATCGTTACCCTAAATTCTCTATCAGTTCTTGAATATTTAAAAACAGCCGATTTTTTATATTTGATATCCAATCGTTTACGCACATTTTCTAAGCCGTTTCCAGAACCATTTTTGACATGAACTTCCGGATCGAATTCATTAACAATAAGGAGTTTTAGCTGAGCATTTTCCAGCAATGCACTCAGATATATATGGACTTGTTCCGACAAACTACCTAAACCGTATTTGATTGCATTTTCGAATAAAGGCTGTAACAACATAGCAGGCAACTTACTTTCAAGAGCTATTTCATCTATCTTTTCTTCTATTATGAGTCGATTTCCAAACCTTACTTGTTCAATTGCAATGTAACGATGTAGATTCCGAATTTCTTCTGCTAAACTTACCTCATCTTGTTTATCCACTTCAATAGAAAAACGTAAATAATCTGCCAAATGCACTAGCATATTACTTGCTTTTTCGCTATCTACTTGAATTAACGCATTCAGGCTATTTAAACTGTTAAACAAAAAGTGCGGATTCAGTTTTGATCTTAGCAAATCGATTTCTGTGTTTTGTAAACTAGCCAAAAGTTTGGTTTCTCGCTCTTTACGTTCAAGCTCTTCGGATTGTTTGATGTGCAAATAAAATACTCCAACCAACAAGACATACAGAAAAAATCCATTTACAAAACGCCAAGCATAAGCATCACTGAGCAAGGCAATATAATCGGTTGCATCTTTAAATAAGAAAGCCAACAGATAGGTTCCGCCGAAAACCCAAATACTAACCAACAAAATTGCCGAAGTAAGTTGTTCGACTAGAAAGGAGATTTCGCTGATGCGT
>JAFGAK010000229.1 GCA_016933745.1 Bacteroidales bacterium | reverse complement strand
TCTCCATTGTGTTCAATCAAAATAGTTCGCTCATTACTAGGTTTTCCTAAAGAAATGCAGTCAATCCCAATTTGACTAAACTTGTTCTGAACTTTTGCCACATCTTCAACTTGGATTAAAACACCTGGGTTTTCTGAGAATAAAAGTTTAATCAGATCGTTTTCTTTAAGCGAGTCAAGATTCAATTTTAAACCACCTTCGACATTTGCAAAATTCATTTCTAAAAGCGCAGTAATTAATCCTCCTGCGGAAATATCATGTCCTGCTAAGATGAGTTTTTCTTCAATCAATTCCTGAATTGCATTAAATGCAAGTTTGAATTTTTTAGCATCACGAACGCCCGGTGTTTCTTTGCCTAGTTGATTGCGGATTTGTGAGAAACTACTTCCTCCAAGTTTTTTCGATTCAAAAGATAAATCGATGTAAAGTAATTCACTTGCAAGATCGAGTTTCAAAACAGGCTCAACCACTTTTTTTACATCAGTTACTTCGCCTACTCCAGAAATGATGACCGTTCCAGGAGAATAAACCACATCATCTTCGTATTTTTGAGTCATCGAAAGGGAATCTTTTCCAGTTGGTATATTGATTCCTAAATCGATGGCAAAATCACTTACTGCTTTTACGGCTTCGTAAAGTCGTGCATTTTCGCCTTCATTCTTTGCTGGCCACATCCAGTTGGCGCTCAATGATACACCGGCAAGCTGATCCTGAATTGGAGCCCATACAATATTAGTAAGCGCTTCGGCTATGCTTAATTGCGAACCTTTTTCGGGATCAATCAATGCACTTACAGGGGCATGACCCAAGGAAGTTGCAATTCCTTTTTCACCTTGATAATCTATCGTAACAACACCTACATTATTAAGTGGAAGTTGAATAGGTCCGGCACACTGCTGTTTAGCAATTTTTCCGGTGACGGATCGATCTACTTTATTAGTTAGCCAATCTTTACATGCAACCGCTTCGAGTTGAAGTACTTGAGCTAAATAATCGTTCAACTCAGATTTGCTATATTGAATTTCTTGAAATTCGCGATTGCTCTTGGTGTCTTCTAAAACTGTTTTCGGAGGTTTACCAAAGAAATCTTTTAGTTCCATATCAATAGGAGCTCTACCTTCCGTTTCGAATTTGAATCTTTTGTCATTCGTGGTTTTACCAACCACATACATCGGACTTCTTTCTCTGTCCGCAATTCTTTGAAGTAAACCAAGGTCTTTGGGTTTCATAATTAAACCCATTCTTTCTTGCGATTCGTTACCAATAATTTCTTTTGCAGAGAGTGTTGGATCGCCAATTGGTAATTTTTTAACTTCGATGATTCCACCTGTTTCCTCCACCAATTCCGACAAGCAATTTAAATGTCCGCCTGCACCATGATCGTGAATGGATACTACCGGATTTTCCTTTTGCTCAATCATTGCTCGAATAGCATTAAAGGCGCGTTTTTGCATTTCCGGATTGGCTCGTTGTACTGCATTTAACTCAATGGCATTTTCGTATTCTCCGGTAGCAACAGAAGAAACAGCTCCTCCACCCATTCCTATTCGGTAATTATCGCCGCCAAGCACCACAATTGCATCTCCCGCTTCAGGAATATCTTTTAAGGCATCTTCTTTTCTGCCAAAACCAATTCCTCCGGCTTGCATAACAACTTTGTCGAAGCCGAATTTTTTTTGATTCTCAAAATGTTCAAAAGTCAAAACGCTACCACAAATAAGCGGTTGACCAAATTTGTTACCAAAATCGCTCGCGCCATTCGAAGCTTTAATTAGAATTTGTTCCGGATTTTGGTATAACCATGGACGTGCCTCAGTGCTATTTTCCCAATTTCGGTTCGTTTCTGTTCTTGGATAAGAAGTCATATACACGGCAGTTCCTGCAATTGGAATGCTTCCTTTTCCCCCGGCCATTCGGTCTCGAATTTCACCTCCTGTGCCTGTTGCTGCACCATTAAATGGTTCAACAGTAGTTGGAAAATTATGTGTTTCCGCTTTTAAGGAGATGACCGTATTAATGTTGAACGTTTGGAAAAAATCAGCTTTATCATGAGACGCAGGAGAAAACTGCTCTACTTTTGGTCCTAAGATAAAAGCAACATTATCTTTATAAGCTGAAACTAGTCGGTTTGGATGTGCTTTTGATGTTTTCTTAATCAATGCAAAGAGCGAGTCTTGCATCTCCACACCATTTATAATAAAAGAACCATTGAAAATTTTATGTCGACAATGTTCAGAATTAACTTGAGCAAATCCGTAAACTTCGCTATCGGTGAGCTTTCTATTTAATTTTTGAGAAATCTCATTCAAATAATCCACTTCTTCTTGACTCAGAGCCAAACCTTCAGATTTATTATAGGAGGCAATATCCATAATAAATTCAACTTTTTCGGCTTGTTTGGTTATTTCAAAAAGTGTTTCATCCAAGCTTAGAATTCTAAGCTGTAACATGGGGTCGTAATCAATGTCTGAAGATTCAACTTCAAAAAATTCTTC
>JAFGAK010000228.1 GCA_016933745.1 Bacteroidales bacterium | reverse complement strand
TCAAAACAAATATACTAAAATAAACCATAAAACTGAATTTGAAGAATTACTTTTTGCAGTTTAATTGGAATGATTGGGTGGTAAGGCTAAGGTTGAGAGGGTTGTCGTTGTTACAGGTTTCAGGTTTCAGGTTTCAAGTTTGGGGTTCAACCCGTGAAATGCGACGATGGAAGCCTATTTCACAGGGGTTTCAGGTTTTCTGTAGCGTCCAACTGCCTTCTATTGTCTTCAACTGCTTTCTATTGTCTTCAATCGCTTTCAACTGCTTTCATTAATACAATAGTCCGTTGCTATTTTTTAAGTTGCTGATAATGTGCTGCTTATGCTTTGCTGGTTGAATTGTATAAGTTGCTAATATTTAGCTTTTTACGAACAAAGGCTCATATCTCATGTCTAAAATCTAACGTACTATTGTTACATATCACTCATCGATAATCCTTTATATTCAGCAGTATAGCCCTGTATGCTGTTCGATATTTTCGTTGACTTTTGCTTTAGCCCGGACATTGATATGCGTTTTTTATTGCGTTTCACTTCAAAAAATACAATGCGTTTTTCCATTTCATTAACAGCTATAATGTCAATTTCGTTTTCCCCTTTTCGATCCCAATAATTACTGATTTCAGAAAATTGTTTCGTTTCAATTAGTTTCTGGCGAAAATATTTCTCTAACATAATGCCGCTATAAGTTTCGTAATCGCGGTTTAAAATATTGCGTAAAAAATCAAAGTTTTCAATTTCAACTGCACTTCGATATTTATAAACAAAACGAAACCAAAAATTCAGAAAGTTATCTTCAATTTGGTATTTCACATTTTTACCTGTGGGTTTAGCTCTAAAAGGGCGTATTTTTTTAATGAGGTTGAATTCATTTTCCATTTTTTCGAGATATCCACCAATACTGATATTAAGAATTGACTCAATTTCACTGCGCGAATTTTTTGACGAAGCAATAAGCGAGAGGACAGAGAAATAATTACCATAATCTCTTCCAAATTCATCAATTAAAACATTTTTTCCTTCTTCAAGAAAAATCGAATTATCTGTTAAAAGTGTTGCAATGATTTGCTCTTTAGTAAATGCTTTTGCTTTTACTAGCAATTCAACATATTTAGCAACACCACCTGTAAATGTGTAAAAAGCCAATAAATCTTCGGAAGTATAATCTGGGTGGTAATCGGATAATATTTCCTTTAAGGTATGAATGCTAAATGGCTTTAGGTGAATGTGAGCAGTTGATCGGCCAAATAGTGGTTCTTTTGCATTCTGAAAGATTTTTGTCATTAACGAGTACACCGAACCACAAAGCACAAGGTTAATCTTACTCTTATCTTTTCTGCTGTCCCAAATGTTTTGCATCTCGCTGTAAATAGAATGGTTGATGTTGCCAAGCTCCTGAAATTCATCAATAATCAAGGTAAAATGTTGGTGTTGCGACACGTCCATCAACAAGGTGAATAATTGCTTAAAAGAATCTATCTTTCCATAAACAGGGACATTGAGTTTTTGAATAATTTCATCTGTAAATTCCTCACAAAGCAATGTTTCGTTCTTTTTAGTTGTAAAGAAGTATAGTGTTTTCCCACTCGTAAAAGTATTTTTCAACAAAGCTGTTTTCCCTACCCTTCTGCGGCCAATAACAAAGGCCATTTCAGCCGATTCATTCGATCGGATTTCAATTGCTTTAAGCAATTCTTTTTCTTCTTCGCGGTTGTAAAATTTATTCATTGCATTGCATCTTTTATCTTGTAAAGTTACGAAAAAAACTTAATTGCAACAGCAGTTACAGTAATGGCTGTTGCAATAACCAAAAACCGGAACTTGGAAAAATGGGGTGATGGAGTGGTGAGGATAAGGTTGAGGCTAAGGTTGAGAGGGTTGTCAAGTTGTCGTTGTTTGATGCTACGCTGCGCTTCGCGTATGACGGCTGCGCCTATTTGAGGATAAGGTTAAGGATAAGGTTGAGCCCCGATAGCTATCGGGGGAGGTTAAGGTAGCTTGCAAAACAACAACAGATCGCCACGTCGCCTGCGTAAACTGCGGCTCCTCGCGATGACGCGCGCTTTGTAAAAAAGAAAAAGGAATGGCGGCTGCGCCGCCATTCCTTTTCCCCCCACCACGCCAAACAAGGGTCGTCATCGCGAGGAGCCGACCGAAGGAAGGCGACGTGGCGACCCATTGATGTTAAGTAGCGCATCCATCAAAGCGAAAATTCGACGTGGCGACCCCTTGTTATTACGTAGCGCAACCATCAAAGCGAAAACAAAAAATCCGACGTGGCGACCCCTTGATGTTACGCAGCGTCAACATCAACGCAAAAATTTGAAAACTGAATCGAGCTTGCGAGATCTACTAATCGTAGTGATTTTAGATTTGGAATTTCGTCTGCTACCTACCTCCTAACAGGATATCAATAAATTCATAGTCGGGCAATAATGATTTTTGCTTCTCCC
>JAFGAK010000227.1 GCA_016933745.1 Bacteroidales bacterium | reverse complement strand
ACGCCTTGAGTTTCTTGATAATTTTCATGTCCCTTGCCGGCAACTAGAATGATGTCTCCTTTTTGCGCAAGAAAGAAGGCTGTTTTGATTGCGTCTTCGCGGTTGGTAACTTTTAGGCAACGTTTTTCTTGTTCCACAGTAAGTCCGGCTAGCATATCTACTAAAATGGCTTCTGGGTCTTCAAAACGTGGATTGTCTGAGGTAAAAATGACACGATTACTCAGATTTGCAGCGATTTTAGCCATTTCCGGACGTTTCGTTTTATCTCTGTTTCCTCCGGCTCCAACTACCGTAATTATTTTGTTTTCAGTATTTTGAAGTTGATTGATCGTGCTAAGTACATTCTCTAATGCATCTGGAGTATGCGCATAATCTACAATGGCAATAATCCCTTCAGGAGATACTTGGTAATCAAACCGACCGTTTACAGCTTGAAGGTTGGAAAGAATTGGAAGTATTTCTTCTGGTTTTTCGTTTAATAAACAAGCAGCTCCGTAAATAGCCAATAAATTATAGGCGTTGAATTGCCCCACTAATCGACAATAAATATCATAGCTGTCAATTTGCAGATGAAGCCCGCTTATTTGATTTTCGATGATCCTTCCTTTAAAGTCAGAAAAGTTTTTTAAGCCGTAGGTATGCTTTTGTGCTTTGCAATTTTGCAGCATCACCATGCCGTTTTTATCATCGATATTTGTTAAAGCAAATGCCGATTTCGACAGACCGTCAAAAAACATTTTTTTTGCTTTGATATATTCTGGAATAGTTTTGTGAAAATCCAGATGATCGTGCGTTAGATTTGTGAAAATACCACCTGCAAAAGTTAACGAAGCCGTGCGCTTTTGCACCAATGCGTGGCTACTAACTTCCATGAAACAATGGGAGCAGCCTGCATTTACCATTTCGTTTAATAACGAATTTAGTGCAAGTGCATCTGGTGTAGTATGGGTAGCTTTATACGAAGTTTGTTCAATCTTATTTTCAGTGGTAGCAAGTAATCCAACACTGTATCCTAATTCTGTAAAAAGTTGATGAAGTAAACTGGCGGTTGTTGTTTTTCCATTGGTTCCCGTAACGCCAACTAATTTGAGTTTTTTAGAAGGATTATGAAACCAATTGGATGCCAATTGAGCTAAGGCAGCATGACTGTCGTCAATACGGATATAACAAACTTTTGGATCAATGATTTCAGGTAAAACTTCACAAGCGATACTGTTTGCACCTTGTTTAATAGCGGTTTCAATAAATAAATGTCCATCTACTTGCGTTCCAACAGTAGCAATAAACAAAGTGTTTTGGCCTACTAACCTTGAATCAAAAGCCAATTTATTTATTAGAATAGACGAATTTCCAATCGTTTCTAGTGGATTGCATCCCGCAAGTATTTCGTTTAACTTTCTCATATTAGGAAGTTGATAAGGTTAATGAAACAAGCATGTTTTTGTTGATTTTGGTTCCTGCAGAAATGGATTGTTTTATTACGAATCCTTTGCCTGATATTTGGGCGCTAATGCCTAATTCCTCTAGAATAAATAGCGCGTCTTTAGCTGTCATTCCTACTAAATTTGGAACGGTTTCATGGCGGATTATTCTTCTTCCGAAATTGATACTGTCTTTTGCGGATAAACAAACTACCCATTCTGCATCCGGATTGGTATTTGCTGATATTGCCATTTCTTTAAAAATGGTGTTGTAGTCGTTGTTATATCCTGTTTTTGGTCGAGGTGCATTTCCTTTTTTATTGAGGTTTACATCTTCAGCTAAATCCATGTTAAGTGCAAAAATCTTATCAGCGATTTCTTTGAAAACAGGCGCAGCAACAGCGCTTCCATAGTAGCTTTTTTCACTCGGATCATTGATGACCACAATGCAGGAATACATAGGTTTAGAAGCCGGAAAATAACCAGCAAAAGAAGCTTTGTAGTTGGTTTTGTTATACCCTTGATTATCCTGAGCAATCTGAGCAGTTCCGGTTTTACCGGCAATGCTATACGAATCGTTTTTGATGTTTTTAGCTGTGCCTCTCAGAACAACTCCTTCAAGCATTTGTTGAAGTTTATGAATGGTTTCTTTGGATGCAATTCGCTCGTTGATAATCTCTGTTGGAAATTCTTCGACGGTTTGATTCATTTCCATGATTTCTTTAATGAATTGAGGCTTAACCATCACCCCATTGTTGGCAATTGCATTGTAAAAAGTAAGCGTCTGAAGAGGTGTAAGTTGAAGTTCATAACCATGAGCCATCCATGGAAGGGTAATTCCCGACCATGTTTTGTCGCTGGTATTTTTGATATATGGATTTCCTTCTCCAACAATCGGAAGACCGAGCGATTTGTTTAAACCAATTCGGTATAAACCATCGATGAACTTTTGGGGGTTACTTTGGTAGTTTTCTGTTATAATTTTTGCAATTCCAACATTCGACGACTCTTCAATTATTTCTTGAACACTCAAAATGCCATCTTTAATTTTGTGCGCATCAGATATGGTTTTGTTATAGTAGGTTATTTTGCCATTTTCCGTATCGATGGTATCGTTAATATCAATTACTTCATCTTCCAAAGCAACAAGAATGGATGCCAATTTAAAGGTTGATCCGGGTTCAGAGCTTTCACCGATCGCGTAATTATAATTTTCCGTATAACTTCCGTCTGGCTCTAAGCCCAAATTAGCAATCGCTAAAATCGCACCTGTTTCAACTTCCATCACTACAACGCTTCCATGCTTAGCGCTATGAAGTCTTAGGTTTTTTTCGAGCGATGATTCTGCAATGTCCTGAATTTCAATATCGATAGTGGTAATAACATCGTTCCCGTTTTTTGGTTCAATTTCATTGGCAGGATCCACAGGCATCCAAATTCCACCAGAGATTTTTTGCATTAATCGGGTTCCTTCAGTCCCTTTTAAATATGAGTCAAAAGCACCTTCGATTCCTACTTCATAGATTCCTTTTTCGTAATTGAAAATTCCGATGGTTCTTTTTGCTAATTGGTTGTATGGAAGATCTCTTTTGTTTGTTTGTATCGGAATAAGTCCCCCTTTATTTCGGCCTAAACGTAGAATTGGAAATTTTCTTAGTTTTTGATATTGGTCGTAATCTAGATTTTTTGCAAGCAGATAATAATGATTGCCGTTTTTACGGGCTTGCGTAATGCCTGTTTTATAGCTTGCTTTGCTTTTATCTTTGATTAGAAAACTGAGCGATTGCGCAAGGCTATCGATATTTTCTTGAAATAAATTATCGGTTTTGTTTGAAACAGGATCAAAACGGATTTCATATTTGGGTGTGGTTACCGCAAGAAGTTTCCGGTTGCGTGAATAGATATTTCCTCTAAGTGCATCAATTTTAATTTCTTGCAAGGTATGTTCAGTTCCCATTTTCCGAAGCTCGTCTCCTTCTTTAATTTGGATGTGTAGAACTTTAGCCATGATACCAAAGCCAAAAAACATGATGAAGAAATACATCAAGTAAGAAGCTTTTAGTATGGTGGCATTGTTGTTCATTCGTTCCTATTTTTCTTTTTCGATAAATATTTTTTTTGGAGGTGTTAAGGATTCATGCAAGCCGAGTTTCTTGACCTTGTTGGCAATTTGAGTTTGCCTAGTATTATCCATCAATCGAGCTTTTACAGCAATCGATTTTATTCGTAATTCTTTCACTTGTTGCTTATAGTTATTGATGCTTCGAACTGTGTTTTGAGCAACGAATGTGTTCGATATGAAGAGAATGATTAACAGCAAGATGAATGCGATAAAAGGAAGCTCTTTGGAGGAGGTTTCTTTGGATAGAAAACTCCCGTCAAGCATGGGCTTGATATACTTGGCAGCAAAGCTTTTTTTTGTTTTTGCTTTACTAATATTCGGGCTGTTATCTTCTTTTATATTATTCATGTTCTCTTTCTGCAATTCTTAATTTGGCGCTTCTCGAACGAGAATTTGTTTCCAATTCATGATCATCAGCTACCATAGGTTTTCTGGTAATACTCTTAAAAGGAGCGAGTACATTCCCGTAAAAATCTTTTTCTATATTTCCTTCAAAATTTCCGCTCTTGATGAAGTTCTTAACAAGTCGATCTTCTAGCGAATGATAAGACAGAAGAACTAACCTTCCTCCTGGTTTAATAACTTCAGTACATTGATTTAAAAGGCTTTGTAGTGCTACTAGCTCTTCGTTAACTTCGATGCGGAGTGCTTGAAAGACTTGGGCGAAGAATTTATTTTCACGCTGACGAGGAGCTAGTTTTATCAGACATGCTTTGAGTTGATCAACCGTTTTAATTTCTTCGTTTTCTCTGTATTCGATTAGTTTTTTACCAATTGCATAAGCGTTTTTTAATTCTCCGTACATACGAAAAATTCGTGTTAATTCATTGAGATCGTAGGTGCTGATGATGCTAGCGGCGGTTCTTTCGTTCCGATCATCCATTCGGGCATCTAGCTCTCCATTAAAACGGGTAGAAAATCCTCTTTCTGCCACATCGAATTGATGAGAAGAAACACCCAAATCAGCAATTAGGCCATCAATTTTGCTGGCTTGATGTAAGCGAAGGAAATTTTTTAAGTATTTGAAATTTTGATGAATAAGGGTAAAGCGGGAGTCGTTGATGGCATTTGGAATGGCATCTGAATCCTGATCAAATGCTATCAAGCGACCTTGATCTAGTCGCTTCATAATTTCTTTTGAATGACCGCCACCACCAAAAGTAACATCTACATAGATGCCGTTGGGCTGAATTTTCAGTCCGTCAACACTCGCTTCTAACATCACCGGATTGTGATACATAATTCCCTTTTTTTACTACTCATCTGTGTTTGGGACATTTCCCATAACATCTTCAGCAAGGGCACCGAAGTCAATGCTTGGATCGTTCAGTACTTTTTCATACAAGTCTTTGTCCCAGATTTCAATCCGATTTACAGATGAAGCCAAAACAATGTCTTTTTGAATCAGACTAAACTTTACCAGATCCTTTGGAATAAGAATCCGACCCACATTATCTATCTCTAATGTTCTAACTCCCGCCATAAACATTCGAATGAAATCCGTGTTTTTTTTCACAAAACGATTTAGCTTGTTTACACCAGCTATTTCTTCGTTCCATTCGCTCATTGGATAGAGTTCTAAGCATTTTTGAAAGACACTTCTTTTGATTATAAATCCTTCGTTTAGAACAGGTTGAATTTGCTTTTTGAGCCCATTAGGTAGCATGAGTCTACCCTTTGTGTCCACCTTGCATTCATATGTTCCAATCAGATTTACCATCTATTCCCTTGAATTTGAGTGTAAAAATAAGCTTATATTTACCACTTTTTACCACTTTTTACCACTTTGTTGATAAAAAGTTTCGTTTTTTGATAAATAAAATTCATTTGTGTTAATTAAAATGCATAAAATCAAGAAGATAGGTTTGGAAAAAGACTTGGTTGCAAAGTGGGACTGTTTATAACTTAATGGTTTTAATATTAAATTGAAACTTGCCAAAAACCATTCACGAATAATTCTTAATTTTGAAGCTGAATATGACTACTTATGATTGAAGAAAATGCTGGTTTTAAAAATTTCATAGATGTTGAAAGCGCTATTGCATCTAAAAACAGGAATGCTTTAAAGTATATTCCCGGGTTTGTTATTGCCTATTTAAAAAAGATTGTCCATCAAGATTATATCAATGAATTTCTGAAATTGCACTCCGATAAAATGGGGTTGGATTTTGTTCAAGAAGTTTTAAAAGAGTTTAATATTACACGGAAAGTGGAAGGGATTGAACACATCAATCCCGATAAAAAATACATCATTGCATCCAATCATCCATTGGGTGGTTTGGATGGTGTTGCTCTAATGGATATTGTAGGAAAAATCAGGAAAGACATTCTTTTTCCTGTGAATGATTTGTTGATGAATTTGCCTAATCTTCGTCCTTTGTTTATTCCTGTTAATAAACATGGAAGTAATATTGAGAATGCACGTATTATCGATCAGTCATTTGCATCCAATGTGATGATGCTTTATTTTCCGGCAGGTTTGGTTTCGCGAAGAATAAAAGGAGTGATTGAAGATTTGGATTGGAAAAAAACATTTATTCGTAAATCGCGTGATTATCAAAGAGATATAATACCAACCTATATTGAAGGAAGAAATACAAACTTCTTTTATAGTTTAGCAAATTGGCGAGCACGTTTAGGTATTAAAACAAACATTGAAATGCTCTATCTTGCCGACGAAATGTTTAGACAATTTGGTAATGAAATAAAAATTACCTTTGGCGCGCCTATTCCTTACCAAACATTCGATAGATCAAAAAAAGATATTGAATGGGCAAGTTATGTTAAAAAGCAAGTATATGCTTTGCGTTAATAGCTGAGAATTTTAATAAAGGGAAATTTATGCAGAACATTATTCCTAAAGTACGAACAGAAATTCTTGATCAAGAATTAAATAAAGAGATATTCTTTACAGATACAAATAATGGCGGAAATGAAATTTACATTTTCTCCGCTCACGAACGTCCGAATTTAATGCGTGAAGTAGCACGTCTTCGTGAAATTACTTTTCGCGAAGCAGGTGGCGGAACCGGAAAAGAGATGGACATGGATGATTATGATACCATGGAAAATCCTTTTCGTCAGTTAGTTGTTTGGAATCCGGTCGATAAAGAAATTATTGGAGGTTACCGTTTTTTATGTGGAAGTAAAATCCCTCTTGTAGATGGAAAAGTTAAAACTCCAACGACTGGACTGTTTAATTTTTCTGATAAATTTATCAAAGAATACTTGCCTCATTCCATCGAATTAGGAAGATCTTTTGTGCAACCAAATTACCAACCCCATTATAACCTAAGAAAAGGGATGTATTCTCTTGATAATCTTTGGGATGGTTTGGGAGCTGTTTCAGTAGAGCATCCGGAGATTAAATATCTCTATGGTAAAATGACCATGTATACTGATTTTGACCTATATGCTCGTGATGTTTTACTTTATTTCCTACGTAATTTCTTCCCGGATAAATACAATTTAGTTCAACCTCATAAAGCAATAGAGTCTAAATTCCCAGATTCAGAAATTGAACCTATTTTTACAGGAACAACCTATGAGGAGAATTATAAAATCCTTGTTAGAAAAGTAAGGGAACGAAAAGAAAATATTCCGCCACTCATTAATGCTTATATGAATTTATCAGCAAGCATGATGATTTTTGGAACTGCTGTAAATGAAAAATTTGGTGGTGTTGAAGAAACAGGAATGCTCATTACAATTGACGATATTTACGAAAAGAAAAAACATCGTTATTTTCAGAGTTATATTCAAAAACTACAGCAGAATTTTAAAAATTTGAGGCATCATCGCCATGATCGTAAAAACAGCTAGTTTTTTAGTTAGTAACAGCTATTACCAAAATTGTCCGTCACCCGAAAAACCGGAATATGCTTTTATCGGAAGATCCAATGTTGGTAAATCATCGTTAATTAATAAAATGACCGGTGTAAATGGTTTGGCTAAAACTTCCGGCAAACCTGGGAAAACCCAATTGATCAATCATTTTATTATCAATGACGAATGGTTTTTGGTGGATTTGCCCGGCTATGGTTATGCCAATATACCAATCAAAATTCGGAATAAATGGGAAACCATGATTAGCGGCTACTTGCAAACACGAGTAAATTTGATGACGACCTTTATATTGTTGGATATTAGACATTCTCCGCAGAAGATAGATATTAACTTTATTGAAAATATGGCAGAGAATCAACTGCCATTTGCCCTAGTTTTTACCAAAGCCGATAAACTTAGTAAACGAAAATTAGAGGAAAATGTGAAGGCATATCAGGATTATCTAAAAGAAAGTTGGGAAGAATTACCAACCCTCTTTATTTCCTCTTCAGAAACAGGTTTAGGTAGCGAAGAAATCTTGAATTATATCGAGCAAACGAATCTTTTATTTGCTAAATAACTTGCTTATTCAAAAACAAAAACGATTTGCAAATATGCTTATTGTTTGAATTCAGGTCTTAATTATCCAGAAAATTCTATATTTGATGGATGAATCGATTTTAAATCGAGAAGATCTGTAAAGTGTATTTCCTCTTAAAATGCAAGTATTATTTTTTTATTTATAGCGTAATCCATTATAGATAAATAGTTTAACTAAATTGTTCTATGCGAAATCTTGTAGTTCGACCCGTGGTAAATAAGAAAGATTTAAATTCTTTCATAAAACTACCTTTTGAGATTCATAAAAATCATTCAGCTTGGCTTCCTCCTTTAATTGCAGATGAAGAGAAAATTTTTGATGCAACAAAAAATCATTCTTTTGATCATTGTCAAACCGTTTTATTGTTGGCGGAAGAAAACGGAAAAGTGATAGGACGAATTATGGGAATCATTAATCCCATGTATAACGAAGTTCATAAGGAAAAAAATGCTCGATTTTTTGCTTTTGAAACCTATGATGATGATGATGTTTTTGACTTGCTTTTAAAGGAAGTTGAAAAATGGGCGAAAAAGAATGGAATGCATAAATTGGTTGGTCCCATTGGGTTCTCTGATAAAGACCCGCAAGGTTTTTTGCTCAGTGGTTTTGAAGATCCAATTTCCATCATTGTTACCAATCCTAGTTTTGAGTACATGATTCATCATATGGAGCGAAATGCTTATGGAAAAAGTATCGATTTGGTACAATATCGTGCCGATGTTCCCGAGGAAGTTTCTCCTGTTTATCATACATTATTCGATCGCGTGAGCAAAGCAGGCTATTCTATTTTGGAATTTACAAGCACAAAGAAAATACGCCCTTATATTCCCGCAGTTTTTGCCCTTTTGAATAAAACTTACACTGAAATTTATGGATTTGCTCCGCTTGACGACAAAGAAATAACAGAATTTTCTGAACGATTTCTCCCATTCTTAGATGCGCGATTTATTAAAATTGTACTTGATCAAAATAAAAATGTGGTTGCTTTTTTAGTGGCCATGCCTGATATCAGTTTGGGGATGCGCAAAGCGAAAGGTAGATTATTCCCATTTGGCTTTGTTCATATTCTTCGGTCTTCCAAAAAAACAAAACAGCTTAATTTATTGCTCGGTGGAGTAGAAGAACGTTTGCGAATTAAAGGAATCGTTTCCTTATTGGCTGTTAAAATCATCGAATCTGCTATACATGCACGAATGCAAGTTTTTGATAGTCATTTAGTCATGGAAGAAAATCTGAGTATGCGAGCTATGTATGAACGAGTAAATGCAGAAATTTATAAAACCTATCGCATATTCGAAAAGGAACTTTGACAGAAACTTGCTTTTTGTATTTTTACCAAACAAAACAATCCTAATTAAACAAACATAAACCGATGAAAAAACAAACATTATTTATTTTTAGTCTGCTCTTTACTTTTATACAATTGCAGGCACAAGATCGCATTACGGGTAATCAGTTCGCTACTCGGTCGGAGGTAATTGCTCAGCATGGAATGGCAGCAACAAGTCAACCTTTAGCAACCCAAGTGGCTCTTGATATTTTAAAAAGCGGCGGAAATGCAATGGATGCAGCCATTGCTGCAAACGCTGTTTTAGGTCTGGTTGAGCCAACAGGAAATGGGATGGGTGGCGATTTGTTCGCTATTATTTGGGATGCAAAAACACAGAAATTATACGGGTTAAATGCCAGTGGACGATCTCCTTATGATTTGAGTTTAGAATATTTTTTAGAAAATGGTTACGATAAAATTCCTGCTTTAGGTCCTCTTCCTGTTTCTGTTCCAGGTGCTGTTGATGGTTGGTTCGAGATAAATAAAAAATTTGGTAGCATGAAGATGAAAGACATTCTTCAACCAGCTATCAACTATGCAAACAATGGATTTCCGGTAACCGAACTTATTGCCTATTATTGGAATGGAAGTAGAGGTTTGGCCCGATTTCCTGGATTTAAAGAAACATTTATGCCCGATGGAAAAGCTCCTGCAAAAGGCGAAGTATTTAAAAATCCTCGATTAGCAAAAACATTCGAAACAATTGCCAAAGGCGGTAGAGATGCTTTTTATAAAGGCGAAATAGCTGAGAAAATAGTAAAATATGTTCGTGAGCAAGGCGGATTTTTAAGTATGCGCGATTTTGTTGATCATCATTCCGATTGGGTAGAGCCAATTTCTGTTAATTACCGTGGATATGATGTGTGGGAATTGCCACCAAACGGACAAGGGACAGCAGCTCTTCAAATGTTGAATATTTTGGAAAATTACGACATTGCCTCCATGGGATTTGGTTCCGACGAATATATGCACACTTTTATTGAAGCCAAAAAGTTAGCTTTCGAAGATCGAGCCAAGTATTACTCAGATATGGATTTTAACAAAATTCCAATCGAAGAACTTATTTCTAAAGAATATGCTAAAGAGCGACAAGCGCTAATCAAAGAGCGTTCCGCTAGATCTTATCCTGCCGGAGAATTGGAAATGGGAAACACCATTTACATGACTGTTGCTGATGCTCAAGGAAATATGGTTTCGTTAATTCAGAGTAATTATCGCGGCATGGGTTCTGGAATGACACCAGGCGATTTAGGTTTTATTTTGCAAGATCGTGGCGAACTTTTTAGTTTGGATAAAGATCATATGAATGTTTTTGAACCTCACAAAAGACCTTTTCACACGATCATCCCTGCCTTTATTACAAAAGACGGAAAGCCTTATATTAGTTTTGGTTTAATGGGCGGAGCAATGCAGCCACAAGGTCATGTGCAAATTGTGGTTAATTTGGTTGATTTTGGAATGAATTTGCAAGAAGCTGGCGATGCTCCTCGGATTCGTCATGAAGGATCTTCGCAGCCAACAGGAGAGGTTATGACGGATGGAGGAGTTGTAAATTTAGAATCCGGTTTTAGTTTCGAAACGATTAATGCGCTCATGAGTCGCGGACATAAAATACAATTTAGTAAAGGTGGTTATGGCGGTTACCAGGCTATTCTTTGGGATGAAAAAAATAAAGTGTATTATGGAGCTTCTGAATCGCGAAAAGACGGTCAGGCAGCTGGCTATTAATCCATAAAAAAGAATGTTTAAAGCCTCTGATTTTCAGTGGCTTTTTTTAGATCTGAAAAACCGGACAAGGTAGCGGTCGAATTTTTTTCTTGACAAACAAATCGTATTTTAATACCAACTCATGACTGCCTCCATTGTATTTCTGAAGTTTGTTGGTATAAAGCAGATCAAAAGAATAACCAAGTTCGATATCCGGAAATATCTTTAATCCAAACAAAGCAGCAATGCTATTTCCAGTTCTTAGCGAGAAACCACCATGAATATTGTGGTTGTAAACAGCTATTAAAGTTAAATCTGCTTCTATATCAATTAGTTGATCAGGGTTTATGCTACGTGAAATACGAATATAAGCGGACGGTTTAAAGTCGATTAAATGATTAATTTCAAAAAGAGCGCCTCCAATAATATAATAATGTTTAGAAGAGAGGAGTAAGTTGGAGGAGGAAAAAATAGTGTTATTCAAGTAATTGTGAACAATTAAATCAGGGATTGAAAACCCAACATAATAATCTTTGGTATACGCAATAATTCCGAACCCGAAATTTGGAAGCAAAATACTTTGCTTATTATTCAGAAACGCATCATCATTAGGATCGTCTAATTCCAAATCTTGAAGATTAATGTGCATCATATTTAAGGCCGCTTTCACCCCAAAAACCACTTTTACTTTTTCTTCGGAGCGAATGGTGTAAGAGTAATCAGCTTTTAAGGCGACATTTCTTTCCGGACCAACTTGTTCGTTTACAAAAGACATTCCCAAGCCAACATTTTTTCCAAACGGAGCATGAACCGAAGCGGTTTGAAATCTCGGAGCTCCCGGAAAAGCAGCCCATTGTGATCGATGAAGGATGGTTGCGGTAATTAGATTTTCGAGTCCGGCATACGCAGGGTTTACTGCCATGATATTGTAGGTATAATGTGTATGCATTGGTTCTTTTTGCCCAAAAGCAAGCAGAGTCCAAAACACTAAACTTACCAATATCACTTTTTTCATAAACTCATTTTACAAACTTTCGTCAGTTTCCTTTTAATCGGTTAATATATACATAGCCTTTGATTGGTTTTTTTCCATCGCCAAGTGATAAAATATAAAAGTAGGTTGCTTGTGCTAGTTCTTCTCGACTAGGGTCTGAAAAGTGATTGCTTCCATCCCAGTTATTTTGATATGGATCGCTTTCGAATACTTTATTCCCATGCTCATCATAAATGATTATCGAATTATTGGGATAATAGTACAAACCTCTGATATGAAAGAATTCATTAACACCATCGCCATTTGGCGAAAATGCTTCAGGTATATGCAAAGGATTTGGAGTAAAACTAATCTCAACAGTCGCGTCGGAAATATCGCCAGTTCGATCCGTTATGCTGTAAACAAACTGATCTGTTTTGTAATTATTTCTGATGGGTGTATAAACAAAGAAATCGTCCAAAGGATTTTGACTAGTTCCATTGTCATGGAGCACTAAGTTCCCGAAAGCAGGCATTGAAAGGAAATTTAAAGATGGTATTTGTGGGCCATCAAAACCAAAGAAATCGTTGATTAAGACAGGGAAGATATTTTCCGAGCTGTTTTCATCAATGGTATAGTAATCGTCTTTTGCAACTGGGAAATCATTGATGTAAATTCGTTGAGAAATTTCAGTTTTGTTTCCACAATCATCTTCAATCCAAAATAGATACGTATAAAAAGGTGGCGATGCATCACTGTTCAGTTGAGACGAAATGAAGGTAACGGTTGGATTTAGCGAGCAATTATCGAACACATTTTCAATGGAATTGATACTAGGAGATGGAACATCTTCTAGACGTTTCACCGTTTGATCTGCAGGAGCGTCTGCTGTAGGAGGAATCGTATCAAGAATAAGAATCGTTTGTTTTACAATTCGTTCGTTCGTGCATTCATCTATTAGTTTATATGTTCTGATGATTGTTTCCGGACATGAATTTCCATCAGAAATATCTGAAACAAAAACTCTTTCAATGGTGCTACTACAATTATCAATTATATTCTTCAAATCGTCCGTATTTGCTTCTGATATTTCTGATTTACAACTAAAAAATAAATCTGGAAGCGGATCAGAAGTTGGAGCGGAGGTATCCGTTACATAAATTTGTAAAGAACTTTTGGAAGCATTTCCACATAGGTCAATTCCTTCCCAAATGCGAGTCCTGACAAAAGTGTTAGGACAAGTATAATCAGTTATATCTTCAATAAGATTGACTTGAATAGCCATTTGAGGAGTGCAATTATCAGTAAATGAAGGTCGTAAAGTTAAAGCTGCATTCCATTCATCAGTAGCATTGCAATTCAAATAAACTGATTCAAGATCCTTGCTTAGTGGTGGTTCTTGGTCGGAAATTTGAATGTATTGAATAAAAGCTATTGATTCATTTCCACAAGCATCTGATGCCGTCCACGATCTTTTGAGTGTGAAACTATTCGGACAAGTAGTTGCTTCAATTTCTTCGATAGATGCATTGAGGGTGGCGCTTCCGCAGATATCTGTTGCAATGGGCGCTGATTCTAAAGCCAGCCTCAATCCTTCTGCGTCGTCACAATTAAGTGTTTTGTCAAGACTTCCAAGCTCTGTGCTCCAAATAGGAGGTTTGGTGTCTATAATTTGAATTTTAGAACTAGTATGTAGCTGATTTCCACAGTCGTCGGTAGCTGTAAATAGAACAGTCGCACTTCCTGTTGTTGCACATAAATCAGATAAGTTGTTGTAATTATTCGACCAAGTAATCGTGCCGCAATTATCATTTGCGTCAGCACCAGCGTTGGAATTCAACCAATCGTTAATTTCATTTACATTCCCTAAGCCATCACATTCCACAATTAAATCACTTGAAGCAGAAGTAAGCGCAGGTGGTGTTGAATCAACGATTTTAAAACTTGCTGATGTATTAACAAAATTGCCACAATTATCGGTTGCTGTGAAGGTAACTAATGCAATACCGGTTTCGGCACAAAGATTTGATAAAGAGCTAAAATCATTTGTCCATTCAATATCTGAACAATAATCAAAAGCTTGTGCTCCGCCATTTGCAAGCAGCCATGCCTTTAATTCATCGTTATTTCCTCTTCCATCACATTCTACAATCCGATCCAATGCTGCAGTCGAAATAATTGGAGCGGTATGGTCGCTTACGTTTATTATTTGAGAAAAAATACTGCTTTCGTTTCCACATTCATCAAATGCTTTCCAAGTGCGAGTAATGGTATAAGTTCCGCTGCAAACACCAATTATTTCTGGATTTTCGGTGATGCTTGCTACACCACAATTTTCAGACGCAGTTGGTGATAAAGCGAGCGCATTGTTTAATTCAGCGCTGGATGAGCATTCAACACTTCGATCGAGTGATCCAACTGATTCGTTCCAAGTTGGCTGAGTTGAATCAATAATTGTAAAATTAGCTGTTGTATTTGTTTCGTTTCCACACTCATCTTTAGCCGTAAATGTAACAGTAGCCGTTCCGGTTTCGGCACAAAGGTCGGATAGAGACGTGAAATTGTTTGACCAAGTGATTGTTCCGCAATCATCAATCGCGGTAGCGCCACCATTTAAATTTAACCAATTTGTTAACTCAGATGAGTTTCCTGCGCCATCGCATTCTACATTTAAATCGCTTGCCGCAGAAGATAGTGTTGGCGGATTTGAATCAGCAATTGTAAAACTAGCTGTTGTGTAGGTTTTATTACCGCAATCATCGGTAGCGGTAAACGTAACAGCAGCGGTTCCTGTTTCTGCACATAAATCGGACAAGGAACTAAAATCATTCGTCCACACAATTGTTCCGCAACGATCATTCGCGCTAGCGCCACCATTAGCATTTAGCCAATTTGTTAAATCAGTTGAATTTCCAGTACCATCGCATTCCACTGTTAAATCAGCAGCAGGTGAAGAAAGATCGGGAGGCGTAGCGTCGATGATTGTAAAACTAGCAGTAGTACTAACATGATTTCCACAGTTATCTTTTGCAGTGAAAATAACGGTAACACTTCCTGTTTCGGCACAAAGGTCAGAAAGCGAACTAAAATCGTTGGTCCAATCAGCATCCGAACAATTATCCACAGCCGAAGCGCCACCATTGGCGTTCAGCCAATTGTTTAAATCAGAAGTGTTTCCAGCACCATCGCATTCCACTGTTTTATTAGAAGCAGGCGTTAGCAAGGTTGGCGGAGTTGTGTCTTCCACGGTAATAACTTGAACAAATTCTCCGGAAGCGTTTCCGCATTCATCCGTAGCAATCCATTTTCGTGTAATCGTGTAGGTTCCGGTGCAGACCGAAATGGATTCGGGCAATTCATTCATTGTAAGGCTGCTGCAATTATCGGAAGCTACTGGTTTTAATGTCATTGCATCGTTGTAATCATCTGGCGATGAACATTCTACAGTTCGGTCTAAACTGCCGATAGGTGTTTCCCAAACAGGAATAATAAGATCTTCGTATAGAATAATTTGCGAATGTATTCTTGTATTTCCACATGCATCGCTTGCAGTCCATGTTCTGATCAATTGGTAAGTATTTGCACATGTTCCTGCAACAACACCTTCAGAAAAAGTAACAATTGATGCGCTACAATTATCGGTGGCAGTTAAATTAGGTATGGGGATAGAAGTTCCACAAACTACAGTTATGTCAGTGGGTAGCGGTTCATTGAAAACTGGAGGAGAAGTATCGCTTACGGTAATTTTTTGAGTTTTGGAAGTTGCATTTGAACAGTGATCAATTAATGTCCAAGTACGTTCGATGGTATATTGGTTTATACAACGGCCTGCTGTTATCTGATCTATGAATGATAGGTCGGTTGGGGCAGGATCACAATTATCGTATAAATTTGTTGCATTTCCAGTAATTCCAAGGTCATTTGGATCAGCATCACAAGAAATGGTGATATCAGGAGGTAAAGTAAAATCCGGACCAATAACATCTCCAACAATTACGGTTTGTGCAGCAACACTTGTATTCCCTGCCACATCTACAGCAGTCCAGGTTCGGTTAATTCGATAATCATTCAAACAACTTCCATCAATTTTTTCTTCGTGCAAACTAAAATGATCCAAAGCACAATTGTCTGTGGCATAGGGGATGCTACTCGCATCGAAAAGAGTAATCACATTGATATCGTCAATCAAATTACCGTAAGTGGTGTTATCAGGAGCTCCTTGTACAGCTCTAAAAACAAATAGGGTAGAGATTTGCCCTATCGGGATAGGAAAATCGACGGTGTGAACAGTCCATCCGGAAGTTGAAGTGGCTACAAAAAGCCCCAATGAGGTTAGGTTGCTCAAATCGGGACCTGTTAAAACTTCCATGATATCATCTGAAGTATTGATTGCAGCCATGCGTTTATGATGAGCAAAACTTATTTGCACTGTTGTTGTTGGAACGGTACAAAATTCTTGATAAAAATCGCCAACATTATTTCCATTCAGCTCTGCATGTTGATTTCCGCTGTAGGATAAAACACCGTCGACCCCACCACTTTTTTGAAGTTCAATTCTATTGTCAACAGCTGTGGTGTTCCAGCCAGAGATATTCGGTGCGGGAATTGAACCCCAACTTCCTGTTAAAATTGGTGATTCAAAATCGTTGTTTTCAAAGGCTTGTATGCAATCTGAACATTCTAGCGTTACATTTTCGGGTACGTTATGAATTATTGGAGGGATTAAATCTGGACCAACACTTACCACAAAACTACAGGAAATGGTTTCGCCTATCGAATTTGTTGCAGAGTAAATAATGCTTGTATTTCCTTCAGGGAAAAGGTCGCCGCTGATTAATCCACTTGTATCTGTGCGAGAAACACTAATTAATCCACCACAATCATCTGTAGCAGTAGGATCAGTAAAGGTAACATGTGCACCACAAAATCCGGCTTCCATCGGAATGTAAATATCTAATGGACAATCAATAAATAAAAAATCATTCTCAATATTTGAAAGAACAGTCGCCACATTATTGGAATAATCTGTCTCTAAAATAGTATTTGATACTTGTGCGGTTGTGCTAGCTGAGGGCGTGGATGCGCATTCAGGGACAACGATAAAGCTGTAATTCAAAGTATCGATCACATGCATGGTTGGTACAATTGGCCAAGTGATTGTATAGCCGCTGAGTAAACCACCGTCTGATGCTGAATCAAATAGAAATCCATCTGGTAAATAGCAGTTTATCTGTAAATTTTCTGAGCGATAATTGCCAATGTTTGTAATGATAATTGTAAAAGTAAGGGGCTGTCCAACTGTTGCAGGCTCGTCCGACACAGATAAATGAAGATTTAAATCGGGTAATAAAGTTACCTCTAAATCATAGGTTGACGAGTTGTCGCTAAGATCAATTTCCGTTTCCGCACAAGTAATGGTTGCTGTATTGCTTACTGTTGTTATACCAGCCAAAAAGAGTGTTTTCACTTTCAGTTTTGCATCATAGCTAAAACTGGCACTAGCTCCGGGAGCTAAATCGGGGAGAGTATAGATCAACTGATTTCCATCGTCGATGCCTCCGTAGGTAGATGTTATATCAATATAATTCTCATCGTAATCATCTATGATCTCAATT
>JAFGAK010000017.1 GCA_016933745.1 Bacteroidales bacterium | reverse complement strand
GGATTTGTTGCTTCAAAAGAGAAAATGAATTTACTACAATTTAACCCTAATCTAGGACATATCACCACTTTTGGCGGTCATCCTGTTAGCGCTGCAGCAGCGCTGGCTAGCCTACAAGTTCTAACAGAAAGCAATCTTATTAAAGAGGTAGATCAAAAAGGAAAACGATTTAAAAAAGCCATTCAGAATCATCTGCATGTAAAAGAAATCCGACAAATTGGATTGATGTTGGCTGTTGAATTAAAAAGTCAGGAAATTGCAGCAAAGCTGATGCCTATCTTACTCGAAAACAAATTAATCGTTGATCAATTTCTATTTAATTCTTCCAGTTTCCGCATTGGACCTCCGCTTACAATTACTTTTGAAGAAATAGATGAGATTATCAAAACAGTGCTAAAAAGTTTGGATCAAATCGAGAATTCAAACTAATTCCTGTTATTCCGAACGCATCTCAAAAACCTTCATTTCGAATGAAGCCTTGAACCCTTCCTCTCGAACGAAGCGCAGCGAAGTGAGAGATCTCATTAATTCATACTATACAGGAACAGATTCCTCTATGCATTCTGAATGAGGGATGTTTTTGGAATGAGAGGATTTCTAGAGTGGAAATCAAGAGAAGAAATAAAGCAGATAATAATTACCATTTTTTTCTCATCTTTGTTAGATAAACACCAAAATCATGACAAAATCGATTCGCAATATCCTACTCTTTTTGATTGTTGTTCTTTTTTTATCCTGCAAACAAGAAGCTAAAGAAAATACTAAATATGTCAATCCATTTATTGGAACAGGCGGACATGGACACACTTTTCCTGGAGCAACATTGCCTTTTGGAATGGTGCAATTGAGTCCGGATACGCGCATCAACGACTGGGATGGTTGCTCAGGTTATCATTATTCAGATTCTACTATTTTAGGATTTAGTCATACACATTTAAGTGGCACTGGAGTTGGCGATTACGGTGATATACGTATCATTCCAACGCTGGGTAAATTACAAACTCAACCCGGAAATAGTTCTCGAACAGAATCAGGATATCGATCCGCTTTTCAGCATCAAAGCGAAGTAGCTTCACCTGGTTTTTATAAAGTTTTGTTGACAGATTATCAAATCGATGTTGAATTAACAGCAACACAACGTGCAGGTTTTCATAAATATACATTTCCTGAAAGTGATTCAGCACACGTGATCATCGACTTAACCGAATCTGTTGTTAGCGAAAAAATCATCGACTTAGAAGTTTATATCGAGAATGATTCAACCATTTCAGGAAAAAGACAAAGTCGAGGTTGGGCAGCTAATCAGCATGTTTATTTTACGGCAGTTTTTTCAAAGCCATTTCAATCTTTTGGAATCTGTGAAAACGGTGAAAACAAAAAAGGATTGGATTCCGCTAAAGGCAAAGATTTAAAAGCATGGATCGATTTTCAGACAAAAACAAATGAAGCGATTTTTGTTAAAGTTGGGATTTCGGCAGTAAGCCTAGAAGGAGCGCGAAAAAATCTTGCAACTGAAATTCCTCATTGGGATTTTGAAAATATAAAAAATGTAGCCAAAAAGAGTTGGGAAAATGAACTCCGCAAAATTGAGGTTGAAGGAAAAGATGAACATACCAAAACCATTTTTTATACGGCTCTCTATCACAGTTTACTGGCTCCAAATATTTTTTCAGATCTAGATGGGAAATATCGCGGCCATGACCAACATATTCATCAGGCAGATCATCCTGTTTACACGGTTTTCTCTCTTTGGGATACTTTTCGGGCAGAACATCCATTGCTAACTATAATCGATCAGAAACGCACCAACGACATGATTAAAAGCATGTTACTAATGTATGAGCAAGGTGGGCTTTTACCCGTTTGGGAATTGGCAGCCAACGAAACCAATTGCATGATTGGTTACCATGCTGTGCCGGTTATTGCAGATGCTCTGCTAAAAAACATTGGCGATTTTGATCAGAAGCTTGCTTTTGAAGCCATGCAAAAAAGTGCAAGCATGGATCTTTTCGGATTAAGCAATTATAAAAAATTAGGCTATGTAAAAGCAGATGAAGAAAGTGAAAGTGTTTCCAGAACTTTGGAATACGCTTACGACGATTGGTGTATTGCGCAAGTCGCCAAGCATTTAAATGATCCTTTCAATGAAATTGCTTTTACGGGAAGAGCACAAAATTATCAGAACGTCTTTGATCCTTCTACTGGGTTTATGCGTGCCCGCATCAATGGCGGATGGCAACAGCCCTTCTCCGCTTCCGAAGTGAACTTTCATTTTACCGAAGCCAACTCTTGGCAATACAGCCTTTTCGTTCCGCAAGATATCAATCGCGTGGTGGAATTGCTCGGAGGAGAGGATGCTTTTGAGAAACGATTAGACGAATTATTCACGACCAACGAAGAACTAAGTGGTCGCCATCAGTCAGATATTACCGGACTCATCGGACAATATGCACATGGCAACGAACCGAGTCACCACATGGCTTATTTATACAATTATATCGGAAAACCGAGCAAAACACAAGATCTAATTCATCAAATCAAAACCCAATTGTATCACAATGCACCCGATGGATTGAGTGGTAACGAAGATTGCGGACAAATGTCGGCTTGGTACGTAATGAGCGCTTTAGGCATCTATGCTGTTACTCCTGCAAGCGATTACTTTGTTATTGGAAATCCTAGTTTTGAAAAGGCGAGAATTTTTTTAGAAAATGGAAATACTTTTGAAATTTCAGCAGAAAACAATTCAAACGAGAATAAATATATCCTCGAAGCAGAACTGAATGAGAAAGAGTTAAAGCGTTCTTTTTTAAGGCATAGCGAGATCATGAATGGCGGCGAGCTTGAGTTTAAAATGAGTAAAGAAGCTCATTCAATGTGGGGAACTGAAACAGAAAATCGTCCTTTTCAACAAATAGATAAATATCGGCTCTGCCCTACTCCACAAATCATTTCGCCGGCTCAAACCTTTAGAGATTCGCTTCAAATTAAAATGAACAATTTGTATAAAGAAGCCGTAATTTATTACACTCTCAATGGTTCTGAGCCCGATTCCACTGCTCTTCGATACACAAATCCTATTTACATCAAGCAATCCAGTCAAATAAAAGCGAAGGCTTTTCATCCCGAATTTGGGGAAAGCAAAACCATCGAAGCGTATTTTACAAAGGTGGATAATCAAACGAAGATCACTTTCAAAAATACCTATAGCCCATTGTACGCTGCCGGAGGCGATTTGGCTTTAATTGATTATATCAGAGGCAACAACAACTTTAAAACGGGTACTTGGCAAGGATTTTATGGCGTGGATTTGGAAGCAGAACTCGATTTAGGGAAATCGACAAAAATCACAAGCATCGGAATTGGTTGTATTCAAGATACCTATTCTTGGATTTTTTTACCTGAAAAGGTCTCTTTTTACACCTCGGAAAATGGTCGGAATTGGCAATTGCTTGGTATGGTTACCAACGATGTGAATGAACATCAAGGCGGAGGAGTTATCAAAAATTTCGCAATGAATTTTGTTCCTGCTGTTAAAACCCGATATATCAAATTAGTAGCCAAAAACCGAGGCAATTGCCCGGATTGGCATGTAGGAGCCGGCAATAAAAGCTGGATTTTTGCCGATGAAATAATTATTAAATAAGTTAAATGTATTTAAAGTTAAAAGTACTTAGAGTTAAATGTACTTAGAGTTTTATTCACGTAGGTATTTTAGCTCACTTACTAATTCTTTAAATATTTTTTTTTTGAACAATGGGTTTTTCCTTTCTATTTTAGGTATCTTTGCCTGAAATGGTTAAGATTTCACAATTGTGTAATCTTTTAAAAGGGAATCAGGTGAGAATCCTGAACAGTTCCCGCTGCTGTAATGCTCGATCCGTCTATGGCGGGTGATGGTTTTAGCACCTCAATACCACTGTTCATCAGTTGATGGATGGGAAGGAAGCCTAAAGCTGAGATAAGTCAGAAGACCTGCCATTTGATTACAATATTTAATGCTTTCGGTGAAAAGGCAATAAGTAGTTTGATGAAAATCAATTTACCCTTTGTGTTCCCGTTGTTTAGATGTTGTTGATGATGTTAATTATTTTGACTGTCAATAAAATGCTAAAAACAACATTGGTCGGATTATTCTTAAGTTTGTGCTCCTTTCAATTGGTAGCTCAAGACGCAATAGCTGATACGATTATCTTACTCAACGAAATTAGCATTAACACCTTTCG
>JAFGAK010000226.1 GCA_016933745.1 Bacteroidales bacterium | reverse complement strand
TGTTTTTGTCCGCCAGAAAGTTGATGTGGATAGGATTTGTAAATAGCTTCGGGCCGAGGTAATTTCACTTCCGAAAAAAGTTGGAGCGTTTTTTCTTTGGCTTGCTTTTTTGTAAGATTTTTATGTAAAAGCAATACTTCGTCAACTTGTTTTCCGCAACGCATCACCGGATTTAAAGCGGTCATTGGTTCCTGAAAAATCATTGCAATATGATTCCCTCGGAGTTTTCGTAGCTCTTTTTCAGAAAGTTGTGTGATTTCTGATTTTTCTTTATCTTTGAGATTCAGCACAATTTGCCCGTTTGTTAATTGTGCTTGTTTTGATAATAAACGCATTATTGCCAAAGAAGTTAGCGATTTTCCTGAACCCGATTCTCCTACAATACCAAGCGTTTCGCCTGGCATGATTTTTAGGTTTAAGCGGTCAAGTGCCAAGTGAATTTGCTTTCCTTCCTGAAATCCAATAGTAAGCTCGTTTATTTCTAAAAGTGGAATCATGCTGCAAGCTAATCAATATTTTTACAAGCTAAAATTATTTGTATGTCAACTTTTTTGGATGATTTTTTTTCGTTGCTTTTTCCTCGCACATGCGAACTTTGCGGAAATAGCTTGTTTAAAAATGAAGAGTTAATATGTATCAATTGTCTGGGGCATTTGCCTTACACCAATTGGCATAAAGATCACAACAATCCGCTGCATGCAGTTTTTTGGGGAAAAGTGCCAGTGCATGGAGTTACCTCGATGTTGTATTTTCATCATGGTAATAAAGTGCAAACTTTCATGCATAAACTAAAATACCAAGGAGTGAAAGAATTGGGCGTTTTTATCGGAAAACGATATGGGAATCAATTGAAGCAGGCAAGTCCGTTTGATACTTGTGAGGTGGTGCTTCCAGTTCCACTTCATCCAAAAAAGCAAAAACAACGGGGTTATAATCAAAGTGAGCAGTTTGCAATTGGTTTGGCAGATACGATGAATCTGACTTTGAGCGTAGATCATTTGTTAAGAAAAGTGGCCTCCGAAACACAAACAAAAAAAACAAAAATTGAGCGTTGGCAAAATGTGAAAGATATTTTTTCCATTCAAAATCCCGAAGAACTCTCCGGAAAACATCTTCTTTTGGTTGATGATGTAATTACTACAGGCTCCACCTTAGAAGCTTGTACTCGTTTATTGCTCGAAATACCTGATGTGAAAGTTAGTGTTGCCTCTATAGCAGCAGCACACCGCTAACTAGTTTACCATTGCAAACGTCCTTGGGAGTTGTTTTTCGTCAGCAAAAGACTTTTTGTTTCGTCTTTATTTTTTACATGAACAAGGTTGGTTTGTGTGGCAAAACTTTGATAAAGAAGTCGATTGCTTATTTCTATTTCTGAAAAAGCTTCAACATCCTTTACTTCGAGGTAAATCCAAGTTAATTCTTGATTAGTTTCTTTTCCTAAATAATTGGGCGTTAAATTTATACGGTCAACTTGAAGTTTTAAAATCGATGAAATATAATTCTTCAAGATCATGTCGGCGTTTTCAGATTCGTTTTTCTCACCCAAATAGAGTTTCCCAAAACCTAAGTCTTCCATGTTTTTCTCCAAATCATTGGTAAAAATCCGCAAACTAATTTCCAAACGATTTAATTTTTGGTTGAAATCGATCTCACAAATACTCACATAAAAAGGATGCGCTGTAACAACTTGAAAAGCAGAACTGAACAATAGCATCAAAACGAGTCGGATTGCAAAATATTTTTTTCTTACTTTCACGCCAAATTTTTTTCAAAGATAACTAATTATGACCGAATTTGAATTGTACCTAAAGTTGGGTTTTCAACATATTATCGATTTGCAAGGCTATGATCACATGCTTTTTCTCCTTGCATTAACAGCCTCGTATAGAATAAACGAGTTGAAAAAAGTAGTGATTTTGATTACGGCTTTTACTATTGGACATTCCATAAGTTTGGCACTATCAACATTACAATTTATTCTTGTTCCGGCTCCAATTATTGAGTTTCTAATTCCGCTCACTATTTTCATCACCTCTGTACAGAATTTCTTTCCTAGAACAGAACAAAGAACGAATTTGCTTTACGCTTCATCTCTGGTTTTCGGATTGATTCATGGAATGGGATTTTCAAATTATTTAAAAGTCTTGCTTGGACAAGAAGTTTCGATCATTCAGCCTTTGTTGGCCTTCAATGTTGGTCTCGAAATAGGCCAGTTACTAATTGTGTCGCTGTATTTTATAATATTGTATATTTACACCCGATTTATTTGTCAAAACCACAATTATTGGAAAATGGGATTATCTGCTTTGGCAGTAATTGTTGCTGTTTTCCTGATGTTTGAAACACGTTTTTGGTAAATAAATACCAAGACCAAACCTAACCTATTATGAAAAAGAATTTATTTTTTGCCTTGCTTGCTGTATTTGTTAATGGAGCTGTTTGTGCTCAACAAAACCCATCAAAGTTTCATCAGTTAAAAGAAGAATTTGCCACTCCAAATGTATATCGTACCGCATCCGGAGCTCCCGGACATGAATATTGGCAGCAAAAAGCGGATTATCTGATTGATATTCGTTTGGACGATGAAAAACAACGAATCACCGGTCAAGAAACCATTACATATTCAAATCAATCGCCAGACGAATTAACGTATTTGTGGATTCAACTCGATCAAAATATGCGTGCTTTGGATTCTGATCGTTATAAAACCGCGACTTCCGAAATGCGCGATCAGATGAGTTTGTCGGCATTGAAAAGGTTAGAACCAACTTTCGATGGTGGATTTAAATTAGAAAAAGTAACAGATAGCAAAGGATTGCCGCTTAAATATACCATTAACGGAACCATGATGCGCATCGATTTACCTCGCGCTATGAAACCTGGTACAACATTTAGCTTCAAAATCAATTGGTGGTATAATATCAATGATCATGTGAATGAGGGCGGTCGCTCTGGATATGAATATTTTGAAGAAGACGATGATTATCTGTATATCATTGCGCAGTTTTATCCAAGAATGGCGGTTTATAACGAAGTAGAAGGATGGCAGAATAAGCAGTTTTTAGGTCGAGGAGAATTTACCTTGCCTTTCGGCGATTATAAAGTAAGTATTACCGTTCCTTCCGACCATATTGTAGGAGCAACCGGTGTTTTGCAAAATCAAAATGAAGTTTTATCAGCTACTCAAAGAGAACGATTTAAACTTGCTTCTGAAAGCGATTCTCCAGTGATTATCGTATCGCAAAGCGAAGCTGAAATAGCAGAGAAGGATAAATCTAAATCTGAAAAAACATGGGTTTTTCAAGCGAAAAACGTACGAGATTTTGCCTTTGCTACATCGCGCAAATTTATTTGGGATGCACAAGCTGTAAAGTTTGGCGAGCGCAAAGTAATGGCCATGTCTTTTTATCCGAAAGAAGGAAATCCGCTTTGGGGAAAATATTCAACCAAAGTAGTAGCACATACGCTAAGAACCTATTCTAAATTTACATTCGATTATCCTTATCCAACCGCAATTTCCGTGCATACAGCTCAACAAGGTATGGAATATCCAATGATTTGTTTCAATGGCGGAAGACCACAAAAAGACGGAACCTACAGTGAACGCGATAAATACGGAATGATTGGGGTGATTATTCACGAAGTAGGACATAATTTCTTTCCAATGATTGTAAATTCCGACGAGCGCCAATGGACTTGGATGGACGAAGGTTTGAATACTTTTCTTCAATATCTGACTGAGCAAGAATGGGAGCGTGGATATCCATCTCGAAATGGAGTAGCTTACAATATTGTGGATTACATGAAAGGAGATAAAAAGAATATTTCGCCAATCATGACCAATTCCGAATCGATTTTGCAATTTCATGCAAATGCATACTCCAAGCCGGCAACAGCGCTCAATATTTTAAGAGAAACCGTGATGGGTCGCGAGTTGTTCGATTTTGCATTTAAAACCTACGCTCAACGTTGGATGTTCAAACACCCAACTCCCGAAGATTTTTTCCGAACCATGGAAGATGCTTCGGCTGTTGATTTGGATTGGTTCTGGCGCGGTTGGTTTTATTCTACGGATCATGTAGATATCGCACTAAAGAATGTGCAATGGTATCGATTAAACACCAAAAAACCGGAAGTTGAATTCCCGTTGGATGAGAATGAGAAATACGAAAGTAGAGATAAGTACATTTCGAATATCCGAAATAAAGAAGCACTGACACAAGTGCATACCGAAAGAGATACAAGTACGCTCGATTTTTACAATCGCTACAATCCTTTTGCTGTTGGTTTGAGTGAAAAGAAAGATTACGAAAGTTATCTAGCTTCTTTGAGTGAAGATGAAAAGGCTGTCCTTAATTCGGGGAAGAATTATTATCAAATCGACTTTTCTAATATTGGTGGTTTGGTGATGCCCATCATTCTTGAGTTTACCTATGTTGATGGCTCGCGAGAAATTCAATATATTTCAGCTGAGATTTGGAAAATGAATCAGGAGCAAGTTTCGAAAGTATTTGTAACTGAAAAAGAAATAAGCCAGATTGTATTGGATCCAAATCTTGAAACTGCCGATGTAGACCGGAATAATAACTACTGGCCCGAACGCAAAGAGCCTACACGTTTTGAACTATTTAAAGCCAAACAAAGATCCGTAGAACAAAATCCGATGCAAAAAGCCAATCTGAATTAATCGGCTACTTTAAAGAATCAAACCATTCCAAAGCCGAAAGAATAATCGGCATCGCTGCTCCGGTATGTGATCCAGTTTGGTAGGTAATCAATTCAACTGTTGAACTGCTATTTGTTTGCAAAGTTTGCAAAGCGGTTTCACTTATTGAGTAAGGAACAATTTCATCTTCAACGCTATGATATAGTCGGATAGGCGTTTTTGGATACCAATTAAGTAAGCTATTTTCGCGAAAAGCTAAACGCAGACTGTGATTGGCATTGCTATTAAAATCGCTCACAAAAGTTTGATTAACCAAAGCGGTAATATCCGTTGTTAAACTAGCATTAATCGTTGCTAAGTTTTTTGTTCCATCAAACAAACTTGGAATTTGTGCTGCATAAGGTGCATTAAAAATATTGTCTAAACTTAGGTTGCTGTAGTATTCAGAATACGAAAATAAAATGAACCCAATTAATGCTGGTGAACTATACGTTTGTAAACCAATCAAACCATCAGCAGTTGCTTCAACATCATATGGGCCGGCCATGGGAGCTGATGCTTGTAAGTTAAATTCAGATGAATAGCTGGCTTCGAGTTTTTTGTGCGTTGCCATGGTCACATATCCACCCTCAGAATAACCACAGATATACAAATCTCCATCGAAAGAAATTCCATTGATTGTGCAATAATTTTTAGCGGCTAACATCATATCGATACTTGCGGAAGCTGATAACTCGGATTGCAAATAAGGATGTACCACATGGGAATCGCCTAAACCAAGATAGTCTGGCAAACAGCTGATGAATCCTACAGAAGCTGCCAAAGCTCCAACCATGGCTTCCGATGTGTTTGGTCCTTGATAAGAAGGCGCATTGGAACGCTGAACAAGCGTGCCGTGATGATAGCTCAACATGGGCATCGAGCTGCTCGATTTGGGAATAAATAAAGCTCCGCTTGCTGTGGTTGGCTGTCCATCGCCATCAATGGTATAATAACTCAACTTAATCATTTCAACATCGTAACTTGGTGACAAGCTTGTATTTGCACCGGCAATGGTTAGTCCAAGTGTAATTTCGCCAATACTTAAATCGTCCATTTTAACGGAACTAATGATGCCGCCTCTAAGTTTCGGTTCTTCGTTATCTTCGGTTTTTTTACATCCGTAAAAGCCACTTAATAAAGCTAGAGCAAATACGAAATAAAGGATCCTTTTGGTTTTCATAAGACAGATGGAATTATAATTTCTACGCCAAAATACAACAAAGAGCGCTTCTATTTCAAATTTATGAGAAAATTAAGATTTACTTTAAGGAATTATTGATAATTCCGGCACCCAAACAGATTTCTTCTGATTCATTATAAATCACGCCAAACTGTCCGGCTGCAATGCCCGCAATCTGTTCTGCAGATTGAATAAAATACTCTTTTCCTTGCTTGATAAGCTTTCCTGAAGTAAAATCGGGAGTATGTCTGATTTTGAATTTAATGTCTTGATACGAACTGTAATCTCTATCGGGTGCCTGATTGATGAATTTAAAATCGGCTAACCAGATTTTGTCATCGTATTGTGAGATCGGATCGTAACCATTCGAAACATATAAAATATTGTTTTCCATATCTTTCTTTACCACAAACCAAGGACCTAAACTCAAACCCAATCCTTTCCGCTGACCGATTGTGTGAAACCATAAACCACGATGCTCACCTAATTTCTTGCCAGTTTCTAGTTCTAAAATCGGACCTTTATTTTCGCCAACATACTGCCGAATAAAATCGTTGTAATTGATTTTGCCTAAAAAACAAATTCCTTGACTATCTGGTCGTCCGGCTGAAGGTAATTTCATTTCATATGCAAGTTTTCGTACTTCGGGTTTTGGAATATTTTGCAAAGGAAACATCGCTTTTTGAAGTTGAGCATTGGTGATTCTTCCTAAGAAATAAGTTTGATCTTTGTGCTTATCCACTGCTGTATGCAAATAATTTTGTCCGTTTATGACTTGTGTTCCGGCATAATGCCCGGTAGAAATACGATCAAATTCTTGTCCATATTTATCATTAAAAGCACCAAACTTGATGAGCAAATTGCACATAACATCCGGATTAGGTGTTAATCCTTGCTTAACAGTATCGAGCGTATATTCAATAACCGTATCGTAATACTCTTTTTGAAGATCCACAATCTCCATTCTACATCCGTATTTTTTTGCAATGAAAGAAGTTATTTCAATGTCTTCTTCTTTCGGACAAACATACCCCGGTTCGTCTTCCAACCCAATTTTGATATAAAAAATCACAGGGTCGTATCCCATTTCTTTTAACAAATGAACAGTCACTGAACTGTCAACTCCTCCAGAGACCAAAGCGGCTATTTTCATGATTTATTTTTTGCAAAAATAGCTGTTTTTCGTCATTCACCGATTTTTGAATGTCATTCACCGAAAACAACTTGACCGCAAGTCTCTTTGATCTTACTTTCGTGAAAAAATTAAAATCAATCAAATTTATATATCATGAGAAAACATTCTAAACAACACGATCCAAAAGGGAGATTAATTTCAGGATTAATTATTTTAAGTGCAGGTGCGCTATTTCTTCTTAGTAACTTAAATTTATTAGCACCTCAAATAGAGTATTATTTATTTAGTTGGAAAACCTTACTAATCGCCATTGGCACATTAAATTTAATTTTATCTCACAATAGAGTTGCCGGATTTATTTTGATCACCGTTGGTGTTGCCTTTTGGATTCCAGAAATATTCGTGCTCCCAATCAATGCAGGACAGTTTATATGGCCTATGGCGATCATTGCTGTAGGTTTGTTTTTATTATTTAATAGTTCTGAAGGCCGTTTTAACAAGCATTTTTGGGAAGAAAAAATAAGAAGACATCAAGATGGGAGAACTACGGAGCAAGACTTAAATCAAGGAAATGTAAATCAAGACGATTTTATTGATGATGTTGCAATTTTTGGTGGTGGAGAACGCATTGTAACGTCAAAAAATTTTAGAGGCGGAAAACTGACAGCAATTTTTGGTGGATCTGGAATACGCATGCATCGTGCAAAATTGGCTTCTGGAAATAATTATTTGGATGTGTTTTTCATGTTTGGCGGATCTGAAATTACGGTTCCTGCAGATTGGATTATTAAGGTGGATGTGATCTCGATTTTTGGAGGATTTTCTGACAAACGCTATGCGAGACGCCCAGATGAAGCTGAAGGAACGCCTCAAGTACTTACGATTAAAGGTTTGGTCATTTTTGGTGGCGGAGAATTAAAGACCTACTAAATTTGAAACTTGATGAGGCTTTTGTAATTTAGCAAACAATGAAACATCCACTATTTAGTAATAAAACGTCTTTTGGAATTTATTTAACGGCTTGGGTTTTGCTTCTTGGTATGCAAAGCCTTGCCTTTTTTCAATTGTTTCATGTTACATGGGAATACGCTCTTGCTGATGGTTTAGTGTTTGGAGTGTTGTTCCTGCTTTTAGCTTCCGGATCGTGGTATTTTTTGAAATA
>JAFGAK010000225.1 GCA_016933745.1 Bacteroidales bacterium | reverse complement strand
TCCTTTTGGAGCAGGTACTTTCGATACAATTGCCTCTAAAATGCGATCAACACCATAGCCTGTTTTGCCGCTTGCTTGAATAATATCGTCGTAAGAACAACCGATTAAATCAATAATCTGATCGGAAACCTCTTCGGGCATGGCATTATCCAAATCCATTTTATTCAAAACCGGAATAATTTCCAAATCATTTTCAATAGCCAAATAAAGGTTAGAAATGGTTTGAGCTTGTATTCCTTGTGTTGCATCTACAATCAAAAGAGCGCCTTCGCAGGCCGCGATTGATCGAGAAACTTCATACGAAAAATCGACATGACCGGGTGTGTCAATCAGGTTTAAAACGTATTTCTTGTTATCGTGCTCATAGTCCATTTGGATTGCATGGCTCTTAATGGTGATTCCTCGCTCGCGTTCCAAATCCATATCGTCGAGGGCTTGTTCTTGCCTATCGCGATCGGCAATGGTATCTGTAAACTCCAACAAACGATCTGCTAAAGTGCTTTTGCCATGATCAATATGAGCTATTATGCAAAAATTTCGTATATTTTCCATTCAGTATTTTTTCTTCTAAACTTTAAAACGTTTGTTCTAAAAACAAATTTAACAGACTATTTTTAAGTTGCACAAAATTACACTTTTTCAGTTCATCTTTATTGGTTTTTTTCGGGCATAAAAAAAGCCCACTTTCACAAAGCAGGCTTAAAAATACCAAATTGGCGCTTAATAATTTGTTTCTTTAATTTCGAAATAGGATTGAGGGTGCAAACAAGCTGGGCAGGTTTTTGGTGCTTTAGCACCTTCGTGTAAATACCCACAATTTCTACATTTCCATACGATCTTACCATTGCGTTCAAATACATGTCCGGCTTCTAAATTTTCGTATAATTTCCGAAAACGTTTTTCGTGAGCCTCTTCAACGCGTGCAATCATTTTAAATGCGGTTGCCACTTCTTTAAATCCTTCTTCTTCAGCTATTTTTGCAAATTCAGGGTACAATTCCGTCCATTCTTCATTTTCTCCTTCAGCAGAAGCTTTCAGGTTTTCCATGGTTGTTCCAATTTTTCCTGCAGGATAAGTGGCTGTAATTTCTACCATATTTCCTTCTAAGAATTTAAAGAAACGTTTTGCATGTTCTTTTTCATTCAAGGCTGTTTCATCAAACAAGGCGGCAATTTGCTCCAATCCTTCTTTTTTTGCTTGCTTGGCAAAATAATCATAGCGCATTCTAGCCTGTGATTCGCCAGCAAATGCTTTCAATAAGTTTTGTTCTGTTTTACTTCCTTTTAATGTGCTCATAATATTTATTTTTTGGTGATTTTATTTTTTCATTCGTCAAATGTATTTGGTAAAAATCGACTAACTGCCGCATTAATCCATCGGCACAAAATCCTCTTTTGAAACGCCACAAGTAGGACAAACCCAATCATCTGGAATATCTTCAAACGCTGTTCCTGGTGCAATGCCTCCGTCCGGATCGCCTTCGATAGGATCATAAATCTGACCACAAACCGTGCATTCCCATTTTTGATTAAGTTTACTTTTTTGATCTGAAGAAGATTCTGTCTTTGTTTCAGTAAGTTTAGATTTATCTACGTAGGTTGGGGCGTTTTTCGGCGCAACACCATTTTTGATTTCGCGATAATAAGCATAAGTCATAGGGACGCTTTTTTCGTCGATCAATCGACTATCCAACACTTTACCGATAAAAATAATATGCGAACCTACATCCACTTTTTGCACCACACTGCATTCAAACCAAGCAGAACAGCCTTCTGTAACAATTGGTACTCCTGTCTGCCCATTGATGTACTTTATCTTTTCAAATTTATTGATTTCCTTACCGGATTTATAACCCATTGTAGAAATAACTGATTGATCAACATCTTGATGTAAGATGGACAAAGAAAACACACCGCTTTCTTCGATAAGATGAGTAGTAAAATTATCTTTGCTACAGCTAATTGCTAATTGCGCTGGTTCGGCTGTTACTTGAAAAGCAGTGTTAGCTATATATCCATTTTTTTCACCAGCACTCTCAGTGCTAACTATATACAATCCATAGGATAATTTAAAAAACGCTTCTATTTGCATGCGATACGATTTTAAGTTAATATTTATTCAAGCCGGAAACATATCTAACGATACTCCATAACTTAGAGCTAGCAAGTTAATCATTTTTTTTCTGCTAATTCTAAAAAGTATCTAGATTTAGGTGAGGAAATAAGACTGAGGCTGCTAACAGAATCTGACAGAATTTATTACCTTTGCACAGGTCGAAAAAAAGAATTATGAATTAACCTTAGAAAGGAGGCATAAATGATTGAAACCGTAAAGCTTGGAACCCTCCGTTGGAACCATATCAGTCATCCCGCCGAAGAAGACTTCGATTTTTTACAAAACAAATATTATGTTCACCCGCTGGATATTGAAGATTGTAAGAGTAAGGTTAATCAACGACCGAAGGTGGACACCTACGACGATTACTATTTTTTAATCCTTCATTTTCCGATATTTGATAAACAAGGGCAGTTTTTACGTACCAAAGAAGTAAAAATCTTTTGGTGGGAAGAACAGATTACAACCATTGGCGGTTCTGATTGGGTGATTGGGAAAATCTTCCAAGAAGCTAAAGATCAAGAAAACAGAGGCGAAAAATTTGAAGTTGGTACAACCGACGCTTTGCTTTATCTCATCATCGAAACAGTAATGAAAGAATCTTTCCCTGTTGTTCGGCGTATTGGTGATGATGTTGATCGGGCTAACCGCGAACTTTTTGATAAAAAAGCAGAAAAGGTCATTGAACGAATTTCGGTAGCACGTAAGAACATCATTCTATTAAATACGGTTATCAAACCTCAGCTTCGTATCTTTTTGAAATTCGAAAAAGGCGAAGTGGAAGGTTATGCAGATAACATGGAAGATTATTGGGGTAATATCCTGGATAATTATCAGAAGATGTGGGATATGGTTGAAGATTACCAAGAACTGATCGAAGGACTCAGTCGTACTTTTGATTCTTTAATGGCGAACCGTACCAACGAAGTAATGCGTATCCTCACTTTGATTTCGTCCATTATTTTACCGTTAACTTTCATTACCGGAATTTATGGAATGAACATCGATTTGCCTATGCAAAAGCAAGGTATGGCGTTTATTCTGATTCTTGTGACTTTGGTTATGGTTGCGATTACAATGTTGATCTATTTTAAGAAAAAACATTGGATGTAATCGCAGATTAATCCTGTGTGATTTTATTGACATAAGCTCCTTTACACAAAAGCATACTAAACTGTTAGACTTAGATGAATTTGCAATTCAACTAGGAACATCATTGACTCTAATCATTTAAAATTAACGCTTATTATTCGATTTTATATTAAGGAGAAAATCAAACGCACTAAAAAAGCCATTAAAATCTTTCAATTTTAACAGCTTTAATCCCTTGTTTTCTTCCTTGTTTTTGTTGACCCACCAGGGCTCGAACCTGGACTCTTTTGAACCAAAATCAAACGTGTTGCCAGTTACACCATGGGTC
>JAFGAK010000224.1 GCA_016933745.1 Bacteroidales bacterium | reverse complement strand
CCTTCTCGTATGAACCTTGGTCAGATTTACGAAACCGTATTGGCATGGGCAGGAGTGAAGTTAGGTAAGAAGTTTGCAACACCTATTTTTGATGGAGCAAGCCTAGATCAAATTAACGACTATGTTCGTGAAGCAGGTTTACCAGAAAACGGTCGTGTATATTTACATGACGGTGGAACAGGTGAACGTTTCGACCAACCTGCAACTGTTGGGTATATTTATATGCTTAAGTTGCACCACATGGTTGATGATAAAATGCACGCTCGTTCTATAGGTCCTTATTCTTTAATTACGCAACAACCTCTTGGTGGTAAAGCTCAATTTGGTGGTCAGCGTTTTGGAGAGATGGAAGTTTGGGCGCTCGAAGCATTTGGAGCTGCTAATATTTTACAAGAAATCCTAACCGTTAAATCGGATGATGTTGTCGGTCGTGCAAAAGCTTACGAAGCAATTGTAAAAGGCGATGGCATGCCAAAACCTGGTATTCCTGAATCATTCAATGTACTTATGCATGAATTAAAAGGATTAGGTTTAAGCATCACTTTTGATTAATAATATTTGGTATTCCGCCGTAGGCGGAATACTTTTTTACAATTTATAAAATTTGATTTATGGCTTTTAGAAAAGATACAAATCTTACACAAAACAGCTTTTCAAATATTACTATAAGTTTGGCATCTCCCGAGCAAATTCTTGAGCAATCAAGCGGAGAAGTGCTTAAACCCGAAACAATTAACTACAGAACATACAAACCTGAACGAGATGGTTTGTTTTGTGAACGTATTTTCGGACCGGTAAAAGATTATGAATGCCATTGTGGAAAATACAAAAGAATTCGTTACAAAGGCATTGTTTGTGATAGATGTGGCGTTGAAGTTACAGAAAAGAAAGTGCGTCGTGAGCGCATGGGACACATCAATTTGGTTGTTCCTGTTTCGCATATCTGGTTCTTCCGTTCATTGCCAAATAAAATTGGTGCTTTATTAGGCTTACAATCTAAAAAATTGGACGCAATTATTTACTACGAACGCTATGTAGTAATTAATCCTGGAAATGCTAAAAATGCAGAAGGTGAACCATTGCAACAATTAGATTTCTTAACAGAAGAGGAATATTTTGATATATTAGAAACACTTCCAGTTGAAAATCAACATTTAGACGATAGCGATCCAAATAAATTTGTAGCTAAAATGGGTGCAGAAGCACTCTATGATTTGTTGAAAAATATCGACTTAGACAAAGTTTCTTTTGAACTTCGTCATAAAGCCAATACAGAAACATCTCAGCAACGGAAATTGGATGCATTAAAAAGACTTCAGGTATTTGAGTCTTTCCGCGATGCTCAAGGAAGAATTGAGAATCGTCCTGAATGGATGATTGTGAAAGTAGTTCCTGTTATTCCACCAGAATTAAGACCTTTAGTTCCTTTGGATGGTGGTCGTTTTGCAACTTCCGATTTGAATGATTTGTATCGTCGTGTTATTATTCGTAACAACCGATTGAAAAGATTAATTGAAATCAAAGCGCCAGATGTAATTATGCGTAATGAAAAACGTATGCTGCAAGAAGCTGTTGATTCATTATTCGATAATTCAAGAAAATCAAACGCAGTAAAAACAGAAGCTAACCGCCCACTAAAATCTTTAAGCGATAGCTTAAAAGGTAAACAAGGACGTTTCCGTCAGAACTTGTTAGGTAAGCGTGTGGATTATTCCGGTCGTTCAGTAATTGTGGTTGGTCCTCAATTAAAGTTAAACGAGTGTGGTTTACCAAAAGGAATGGCTTCAGAATTGTTTAAACCTTTTATCATTCGTAAATTACTTGAGCGTGGCATCGTTAAAACAGTAAAATCCGCAAAGAAAATTGTCGATCGAAAAGATGCTGTGGTTTGGGATATTCTTGAGAATATTTTGAAAGGCCATCCTGTAATGCTTAACCGTGCTCCAACTTTGCACCGTTTAGGTATTCAAGCGTTCCAACCAAAATTGGTTGAAGGAAAAGCCATTCAATTGCATCCTTTGGTTTGTACAGCATTCAACGCCGACTTTGATGGTGACCAGATGGCTGTGCACGTTCCATTAGGAAATGCTGCAATTTTAGAAGCACAGATGCTTATGTTAGCATCTCACAATATTTTGAATCCTGCCAACGGAGCGCCTATTACTGTTCCTTCTCAGGACATGGTTTTGGGTCTGTATTATATGACCAAACCTCGTAAGAGCATTGAATCTAATCCGGTTAAAGGAGAAGGATTTAAGTTTTATTCTCCCGAAGAAGTAATCATTGCTTACAATGAAAAAGCAGTTGATCTTCACGCAATTGTATTTGTTAAAGTAGATGATATGATTGATGGAAAACCAGTAAATCATATGATTGAAACTACTGTTGGTCGTGTGCTTTTTAATCAGGTTGTTCCGGAAGGATATAAGTATGTGAACGAATTGCTTACCAAACGTTCTTTGCGAGATATTATCAGCGATGTGCTTAAAGTCGTTGGTACTGCAAAAACAGCACAATTCTTAGATGATATCAAATCGATGGGATTCAACATGGCATTCCGCGGTGGACTTTCGTTCAACCTTGGCGATGTGCTTATTCCTGAGTCAAAAGAGACTTTGATTGCAAATGCGAATATGGAAGTAGAAGAAGTAATGCATAACTATAACATGGGATTCATTACCAATACAGAAAGATATAATCAAATTATCGATATCTGGACGCATACAAACTCTCATCTTACTCATACCTTGATGAATGAAATATCTACTGACCGACAAGGATTTAACTCAGTTTACATGATGCTTGATTCTGGAGCTCGTGGATCCAAAGAGCAAATTCGTCAGTTGTCAGGAATGAGGGGCTTGATGGCGAAACCACAAAAATCTGGAGCTACAGGTGGAGAGATTATTGAAAACCCAATTCTTTCCAACTTTAAAGAAGGGTTATCAGTACTTGAGTACTTTATTTCTACTCACGGTGCTCGTAAAGGTTTGGCAGATACCGCTCTTAAAACAGCCGATGCGGGTTACTTAACTAGAAGATTGGTTGATGTTGCTCAGGATGTGATTATTGCAGATAGCGATTGCGGAACTTTGCGTGGTCTTACTATTTCAGCTCTAAAGAAAAGCGAAGAAGTGGTAGAAACACTTTACGAACGTATTTTGGGTCGTGTAACATTGCATGATGTTTATCACCCACGTACGAATAAACTCATTATTGAAGCAGGTCAGGAAATTAACGAAGAGTTAGCTCAACTTATCGAAGATTCTCCAATTGAATCTGTTGAAATTAGATCGGTATTAACTTGTGAAAGTAAACAAGGTGTTTGTGCTAAATGTTACGGACGTAACCTTGCTTCTGGTAGAATGGTTCAAAAAGGAGAGGCTGTTGGTGTGATTGCTGCTCAGTCAATTGGTGAGCCAGGAACTCAGCTTACACTTCGTACTTTCCACGTTGGGGGTACGGCATCTAATATTGCAACCTCTTCTCGTATCGAAGCAAAATACGAAGGTGTTCTTAAAATAGATGAGCTTCGTACCGTTGATTATGTGAACAATGATGGAAAAGAATTCCAAGTAGTAATTGGTCGTTCTGCTGAAATGAAAGTGGTTGATGAATCTACAGGAGTGGCATTATCATCAGCAAATATTCCATACGGAGCAAATCTTTATTTTAAAGATGGTTCGTCTATTCAAAAAGGAGATATTATCTGTGATTGGGATCCGTACAATGCAGTAGTTCTTTCAGAAGTGAAAGGAAAAGTAGAATTTGATAATATCGAAGAAGGCGTTACGTATCGTGTGGAATCGGATGAACAAACCGGATATCATGATAAAGTAATTATCGAGACAAGAATGAAGGCGAAAAACCCAATCATTAATATCTTGAATGCAAAAGGAGAAATTATCAAAAGCTACGATATCCCGGTAGGAGCGCATATCATTGTTGATGATAAGAAAAATATCAAAGCAGGAGATGTGCTTGTCAAAATCCCTCGTGCAACTGGTCATGCTGGAGATATCACCGGAGGTCTTCCTCGAGTAACTGAATTGTTCGAAGCACGTAATCCTTCTGATCCTGCAAGAGTTTCTGAAATTGATGGTGTTGTTTCTTTTGGTAAAAAATTGAAAAGAGGAAATAGAGAAGTTATTATTACTTCAAAATCTGGAGAAGAGAAAAAATATCTTGTTCCAACCTCTAAACAAATTCTTGCTCAAGAAAACGACTTTGTTAAAGCAGGTACACGTTTATCTGATGGAGCAATGACTCCTGCAGATATTCTTGCTATTAAAGGACCTATGAAAGTTCAGGAATACATTGTGAATGAAATCCAAGAAGTATACCGTTTACAAGGTGTAAAAATTAACGATAAACATTTTGAAACGATCGTTCGTCAGATGATGCGTAAAGTAGAAATCGACGATCCCGGTGATACTAAATTCCTTGAAAACGAATTGATTAACCGAATTGATTTCTTAGAAGAAAACGATGGTATCTTTGGACAGAAAGTAGTTGAAGATCCAGGTGATTCTGTGAATTATGTTGCAGGACAAATGCTTACTGCTCGTAAACTTCGCGATGAAAATTCAATGCTAAAACGTAAAGATAAAAAGTTAATTGAAGCTCGTGAAGCTCAGCCGGCTACTGGTCGTCAGGTTTTACAAGGTATTACAAGAGCTTCCTTGCAAACAAACAGTTTTATCTCTGCTGCTTCTTTCCAGGAAACAACTAAAGTCTTAACCAATGCGGCTATCAATGCTAAACGCGATTCGCTTATGGGATTGAAAGAAAACGTAATTGTTGGACATTTGATTCCTGCAGGGACTGGTTTACGCGAATACAGCGATTTAATTGTGGGTTCAAAAGAAGAATATCAAACATTGATTGATTCTCGCGACGAAGCAGACGATTAATATTAAATGTAATTGAGATGGTAGATCCTTTGAAAGAAAACAAAGTAAACATTGAGTTGAGCGACGAAGTAGCTGAAGGAATTTATTCCAATCTAGCAATCATCACACATTCTCATGCCGAATTTGTTGTAGATTTTGTTAAAATGATGCCCGGAGTTCCTAAAGCAAAAGTGAAGTCTAGGATTATTTTAACTCCTGAACACGCGAAAAGACTACATAGAGCCTTGGTAGATAACATTCATAAGTTTGAAGCTATTAATGGTCCTATCAAAGATTCGCCCAGCGATGGAGGTGTTCCTTTCACGATGGGTGGTCCAACGGCTCAAGCATAAAAAAGAAAAGCGGCTCAATTTTGAGCCGCTTTTTTTAATCCTCTTGGTATAAAAATCGTTTTATACTTTGTTTTGGCGTTTTTTCAAACTCCTTATCTTTAATAATTATTTCTGCAATTTGCAGATAAGAAGGAAGGTGTTTGTTTACTTCTTTTCGATGACCAAGAATAACCTTCTTTAATTCTTCATCACTTACTTTTTCAAGCTTTGCTTTTTCTTTGTTAGGATAAATTAAAGCAGTTAGCTTTTTGTTTCGCATCACAACCAGATTTTCCAAAACATATAACTGATCAGCAAGTTTACTTTCTATCTCTTCCGGATATATATTTTGTCCGGATGGTCCTAAGAGCATATTTTTATTACGGCCTTTGATGTAAATAAAACCGTCTTTATCAACATGACCTAAGTCGCCTGATCTTAACCAACCATCCTCTGTAAAGCTTTCCTTGGTTGCTTCTGGATTTTTATAATATCCAAGCATGACGTTTTCGCCTTTAATTAAAATTTCTCCAATGGTGTTTATTGGGTCGGAAGAATCAATTTTAATTTCGAGAGTGTCAACTGGTTTTCCAACCGCACTGGGTCTGAACTCTTTCCACGATGCATAGGAAACCAAGGGCCCACATTCGGTCATTCCGTATCCAATAGCAAAAGGAAATCCAATTCGCTTAAAGAAAGTTTCAGCACGAACACAGAAAGGAGCTCCTCCAATAACTAGTTCTTGGAAGTTTCCTCCAAAAACGATTCGTAATTTATCATAGATTTTTTTATAAATAATCGAGTTGATAACTGGTATCTTTAACAAAACCTGCATGATTGGTTTATCAATCTGAGGAACAATTTGATTTTTAAATATTTTTTCAATAATCAATGGCACAGACAAAATGAGCGATGGTTGCACTTCGCTAAAAGCTTTCATAATCACTTGTGGCGATGGAACTTTGGTTAAAAAAGTGATGTGACAACCCAACGAAAAAGGGAAAAGTAGTTCGAATGCTAATCCGTACGAATGCCCCAATGGTAAAAAAGATAAGATTTTATCTCCCGCTTTTAATGGCATATTATTACGTGCATAACGCACATTGGCCGATAAACTGTTCAGCTTAAGCATCACTCCTTTTGAGAAACCTGTAGTTCCGGAAGTGTAGCTAATTTGAGCAAGCTGATCATTGCTAACTTTGGCTAAACGAAAAAGATCAACCGTTAATCCGTTCGGATATTTTTTAGTGTAAAGCTGATCTAAATCATCCAATATTTGTTGATGACTGCCTGTGAAATCAGCTAAAAGCTCAAGTGTTTCAAGAGAGAATATAGCTTGGATGCCTTTAAATTCTTCGGCTTTTAAATTGGGCCAAATAAAATCCGAAACAAACAAAAGTTTGGAATCGGAGTGCTCAACAATGTGATAAATGTCTTTTGGCGTAAAATCCGGCAAAATAGGTACCGCCACCGCTCCATAACCAACCGTGGATATGAAATTGAGCGCCCAACCTGTTGAGTTTTTCCCAATAAGTGCAATTTTGTCTCCTGCTTGAACCCCTGTATTTTCAAACAAAATATGGTAGTAGGCAATTTTTGTAGCTACATCCTTGTAAAGAAGCGTTTCTCCTTTGTAATCAGAAAGAGATTTTCTTTCCCAATTGAGCCGAATGCTCTCTTCAAAATATTCGAGTAAATTTTCGTGTATCATATCCTATTTATTTGATCAACCAAAGGTAAAAATATATTCATGTACTAACTAATAATTACCTTTCAAAGTGCTTAGTAAAGAGTTCAATTAATCTAATTTTAGCCTGAATAATCGCATAATCTTTTGTAGTTTTGTGCCAAATTGTAAACTATGGTTTTATCCTCTTTAAATGCAATAAGTCCGATTGATGGACGCTATCGTTTTCAGAATGAAAGCTTGAGTACTTATTTTTCAGAAATGGGACTTATTCGTTATCGTGTACAAGTTGAAATTGAGTATTTTATTGCCCTTTGTGAGTATCCTTTGCCTCATTTACAGTCGGTTTCATCGGATCGTTTTTCCGATTTGAGGCGGATTTACACCGATTTTACCGAAAGTGATGCTGAAAAAGTAAAGGAAATCGAAAAAATTACCAATCACGATGTGAAAGCGGTAGAATATTTTATCAAAGATCGCTTTGATCTGATAGGATTGTCGGAATACAAAGAGTTTATACATTTTGGATTGACCTCACAAGACATTAATAATACGGCAACGCCTCTATCTCTAAAAGAGGGTTTTTTGAATGTTTTATTTCCAGAAATCAAATTGTTGGTTTACGATTTAAAACAAAGAGCCAAATTGTGGAAAAAAATTCCGATGCTTGCCAGAACACATGGTCAGCCGGCTTCTCCAACGCGTTTAGGGAAAGAAATATATGTATTTGTTGAGCGATTAGAGAACCAGTTGAAAATGTTAGATCGGATACCATTTGCTGCAAAGTTTGGTGGAGCCACTGGTAATTTTAATGCGCATGTAGTAGCTTATCCAGAAATTGATTGGGCTGGATTTGGCAATGATTTTGTGAAAAATAAGTTGGGGTTAACGCGTTTGCAAACAACAACACAAATTGAACATTACGATTATTTAGCTTCTTTTTTCGATAATCTAAAAAGAATAAATACCATTTTAATCGATTTGAACCGAGATATTTGGGCTTATATTTCGATGGATTATTTTAAGCAAACAATTAACAAAGGTGAAGTGGGATCATCGGCTATGCCGCATAAAATCAATCCGATTGATTTCGAAAATTCTGAAGGAAATTTGGGTTTGGCCAATGCTTTGTTTGAACATTTATCAGCCAAGTTGCCCATTTCTAGATTACAACGCGATTTAACAGATTCTACGGTAACACGTAATTTGGGAGTTCCATTAGGACATAGCTTACTCGCCTATAAATCCTTGCGAAAAGGATTAAGTAAGCTAATCCTTAATGAAGCAAAAATTGCCGAAGATTTAGATAACAATTGGGCTGTTGTTGCCGAAGCGATTCAAACAATCTTAAGACGAGAAAATTATCCAAATCCATACGAAGCGCTCAAAGCTTTAACACGTACAAATAAAAAAATAAATCAAAAAATCCTCATCGAATTTGTCGATAACTTAGATATTACAGAAAGCGTAAAAGTAGAGTTGAAAGCTATTACACCCTCAAATTATGTTGGTGTAAAAGGTTTGAATTAATCGCTAAACAAGAATTATTTCGATCGGCAGGACTTAAAAAAGCAGTGGTTATTTTATGAAAGTAAGCGGTTTTACATTTATCCGAAATGCACAAAAATTCGACTATCCGATTGTAGAGTCTATTCGCTCTATCCTGCCTTTGGTAAACGAGTTTATAGTGTTGGTAGGTAATTCCGAAGACCAGACCAAAGAATTGGTAGAATCCATTAAATCGCCCAAAATAAAAATTGTACCAAGTGTCTGGGATGATTCACTGCAAAAGGGCGGGCGCGTTTTAGCCGTAGAAACAGATAAGGCTTTTCAGCGTATTTCGCCAGATGCAGATTGGGCTTTTTATTTGCAGGGCGATGAAGTGATCCACGAAAAATACTTACCAATTATTGAAGCTGGAATGCGAAAATATCTTCGTGATAATGAAGTGGAAGGCTTTTTGTTTAAGTACAAGCATTTTTATGGGTCTTATGATTTTATTGGCGATTCGCGTAAATGGTACCGGAATGAGATTCGAATTATTCGGAATGATAAAAAAATTCATTCGTATCGCGATGCACAAGGGTTTCGAAATGACAATAAAAAACTGAATGTTCGGGTTTTAGATGCTTATGTTTATCATTATGGCTGGGTTAAACCTCCTAATTTGCAATTGGCAAAGCAAAAATATTTCCCGAGTTTATATGGCGGTGCAAATGCGCAAAAAGCCAATTCCTTTTCCAAAGATAGCTTTGATTATTCTAAAATAGATTCTCTAGCTTTATTCGATGGAGAACATCCGGAAGTGATGAAAGAGCGAATAGAAGCGAAAAACTGGAATTTCAATTTTGATCCTACCAAGAAAAATTACAATGTGAAAACTCGATTTTTAAACTTTCTGGAAAAAACCACAGGGCATCGCTTTGGCGAATATAAAAACTACCGAATTATTAAGTAACAGTTTTTATTTTTTTGCTGGAGGATAATCTATCGAATAGTGCAATCCGCGACTTTCTTTCCGATTTAATCCCATTTTTAAAACCAAATGTGCCACATTTATCAAATTTCTTAACTCACAAATTTCTATTGAGATAATTGATTTATCGTACAAATCTTCTGTTTCCCGATAAATGATCTTTAGCCGATCCATGGCGCGTTGCAAACGTAAATCGGAACGAACAATTCCCACATAATTACTCATAATTGTTTGTAATTCTCGGGTCGATTGAGTAATTAAAATCATTTCTTCGTTTAAAACCGCACCTTCGGCATTCCAATCCGGCACATTCGATTTGATTTTAATCGATGCGATTTGCTCAATGGCTTTTAAGCTAGCGCGATGAGAAAAAACAACCGACTCAAGTAATGAGTTCGAAGCCAGTCTATTAGCCCCGTGTAATCCGGTCGATGAACATTCTCCCGAAGCATATAAATGATGAATGGAGCTTTGCCCAAACTCATCCACTTTGATTCCTCCACAAGCATAATGTGCACTTGGAACCACCGGAATCATTTCTTTGGTCATATTTATACCGATACTCAAACATTTGGCATAAATTTTCGGAAAGTTGATTATCAACCTGTTTGCATTGATATGCGTGCAATCCAGAAAAACGCAATCGTCGCCACTCGATTTTAATTCGTTATCAATTGCTCTGGCAACAATATCGCGAGGAGCTAAAGAACCACGTGAATCGTACTTTTCCATAAAGGCTTTGCCCGATTTATTTTTAAGTATGCCGCCAAAACCTCTCAATGCTTCGGTTATAAGAAAAGATGGTTTTTCGCCTGGATGATACAATGAGGTTGGGTGAAACTGAATAAATTCCATGTTTTCGATTATGCCTTTTGCACGATAAACCATCGCAATGCCATCGCCGGTTGCAATTTCCGGATTGGTTGTTGATAGATACAAATTGCCAATTCCACCTGTTGCCAACATGGTTGTTTTAGCTAAAACAGTATGAATTTTATTTGTTTTCGGATTTAAGACATATGCGCCATAACATTCAATATTGCTGCTCGATCGTCTCACATCTTCGCCCAAATGATGCTGCGTGATAATATCGATGGTAAAATGATTTTCCCAAAATTCAATGTTCGGATGTTGCATTGCCTGACTGAGCAAAGCACGTTCAATTTCTAATCCTGTGCTGTCTTTGTGATGCAAAACTCTGTGTTCAGAGTGCCCGCCTTCTTTTCCTAAATCGAATTCGCCAACATCATTTTTATCAAATTTTGTTCCCCAATCGATCAATTCTTTAATGCGTTCTGTAGATTCTGTAATTGTCATGCGAACAATTTTCTCGTTCGACAAGAAATCCCCGGCGATTAAGGTGTCTTGAATATGCTTTTCATAGGTATCAGGTGTGTACATCACGGCAGCAATTCCTCCTTGTGCATACTTGGTAGCGGTTTCGTCTGCCTTTGATTTAGTAACAACAAGAACTTTCCCTTTTTCGGCAACTTTTAGAGCATAACTCAATCCGGCGATACCACTTCCAACAACTAAAAAATCAATCTCAACACGCATTTTGTAAACTGTTTTTATCAAAGCACGAAGTTAAATCAAATAAAATTGACCTATGTGTATTTGCTAAGAAATCTTTATTTTTGACAAACAATTCTATCTAAATGGCAACTCCTCTCATCGATTATAAAATTGTTCTCGAAAAAGCAATGAAATATTGTGCTTATCAAGAAAGGTGTCAGTGGGAGTTAGAAAGAAAATTCTACGATTGGCAAGTTGATTTTGAAATTAGAGACCAGGTGATGTCGGAGTTAATAACACAAGGGTTTATCAACGAAGAACGATTTGCTAATCAATTTGCTAGCGGAAAATTTAGAATGAAATGTTGGGGAAAGCAAAAAATTAAGACAGAACTCAAAGCAAGACAAATTTCGAGCTACTCAATTAATAAAGCCTTAAATAACATCAGCGATGAAGAATATAACTTAGCTTTGCACAACTTAATCAAGCGAAAAGAAAGTGATATTCGGGCGAAAAGTGAATTTGAAAAGAAACAAAAATTAGCACAGTTCCTGTTTGGGAAAGGCTATGAAACAGAGTTGATTTGGAGTGCCCTAGAAAGCACTATAAACGATTAAAATTCAATAAGCGTATGATTTTGATAGAAGATATCAAAGACCTAAAAAATAGGTTAGATGCTTTGAGGAGGTACCTTTGACATTGATCGTAAAAAGATTGAGGTTATAGAAGCAAGCGAGAAAACACAAGCTCCCGATTTTTGGGACAATCCATCCGAAGCAGAAAAGCAATTAAAATTGATTCAATCCCAAAAAAAGTGGGTGGATGAATATGCAGCATCTGAATCTGCTGTGTCTGATTTAGAAGTTCTTTTTGATTTTTTTAAAGCAAACGAAGCTACCGAACTGGAATTGGAAGAACAGTATGATCTTACTATTAATTTAATTGAAGGTCTTGAATTTCTGAATATGCTAAGTGGCGAAGAAGATAAGCTGGGTGCGATTTTAAAAATCAATCCGGGAGCCGGAGGTACAGAAAGTCAGGATTGGGCAGAAATGTTGATGCGTATGTACATTCGCTATGGCGATCGGAAAGGTTTCAAAGTTAAAACAATTGATTACCAAGAAGGAGACGTTGCCGGAATAAAAACCGTTAGCCTTGAGTTTGAAGGTGATTTTGCTTATGGCTATTTAAAAGGAGAAAACGGAGTGCATCGTTTAGTGCGCTTATCTCCATTTGATTCGGCTAATAAAAGACACACTTCGTTTGCTTCGGTTTACGCCTACCCAGTTATTGATGATGCCATTCATATCGAAGTAAATCCAGCAGATATTAGTTGGGATACTTTTCGCTCAGGTGGTCCCGGAGGACAAAATGTAAATAAAGTTGAAACAGCCGTGCGTTTAAAGCATGAGCCATCGGGAATTATTATCGAATGTCAGGAAACACGGTCTCAAGGCCAAAACCGACAAAAGGCAATTCAAATGCTAAAATCTCAGATGTATGAGATTGAATTAAGGAAAAAACAAGAAGCCATTGATGCCATCGAAGGAGCGAAAAAAAAGATCGAATGGGGTTCTCAAATCAGAAATTATGTGATGCATCCATACAAGCTAGTGAAGGATGTTCGAACCGGAATAGAAACCTCCAATGTGCAAGCAGTGATGGATGGCGATTTAGATGTTTTTATCAAAAGCTTTTTGATGCAATTTGGGTCTTCTGTATCTCAAAAAGAAGGAATCTGATAAACTTCAAATATTAGGAATTAATAACTAAATTTTTTGGATATTTTATTGCTGTATATCAGATAGTTATAGTACTGTACAAATGTTAACAAAAACTCTGATTTAGTAGGCCCCAAATGAAGTGAATTACCACGCTTTTTTGTACATTTGCAATACGTATAAAATTAATATTTATGACAGAAGAAGAGTTAAGTAAACAAGGTGAATATTCAGCGGATAATATTCAGGTTTTAGAAGGCCTAGAAGCAGTGCGTAAACGCCCCGCGATGTACATTGGAGATATTTCGGAGAAAGGTTTGCATCATCTTGTTTATGAAGTAGTAGATAATTCCATAGATGAGGCATTAGCTGGTCATTGTGATAAGATAAGGGTTGTGATCCAACCTGATAATTCAATTAAAGTTACAGATAACGGAAGGGGAATTCCAACCGATTATCACGAAAAAGAAAAGAAAAGCGCCTTAGAAGTTGTAATGACCGTATTACATGCAGGAGGTAAATTTGATAAAGGTTCCTATAAAGTTTCAGGCGGATTGCATGGAGTAGGTGTGAGTTGCGTGAATGCCCTCTCATCTCGATTAATTGCAGAAGTGCATCGCGAAGGAAAAATCTTTATGCAAGAGTACAATATAGGAAAACCAGTAGCTCCGGTTCAAGTGATTGGCGAATCGGAAAAAACCGGAACTACCATTACTTTTTATCCCGATTACAGCATTTTTACGGTTCGTGAATACAGCTATGAAACTTTAGCATCTCGCTTGCGCGAATTATCTTTCCTAAACAAAGGAATTGAGTTGATTTTGGTTGATGAACGCAGAACTGACGACGAAGGAAACTTTATTACAACTCGTTTTTATTCCGATGCAGGTTTGAAAGATTTTATTGAGTATTTGGATGAAACCCGCGTTAAACTTACCGAAGAACCAATCTATATTGAAGGCGAAAAAGGAGGAACTCCGGTAGAAATTGCCATGCAATACAATACTTCTTTTTCTGAGAATTTGCATTCCTATGTAAACAATATCAATACGCACGAAGGAGGAACACACCTAAGCGGTTTCCGCAGAGGACTTACTAGAACGTTAAAATCTTATGCTGATAAATCCGGCATGTTAAGCAAGTTGAAGTTTGATATTAGTGGAGACGATTTTCGTGAAGGATTAACAGCCGTTATTTCCGTTAAAGTGCAAGAGCCTCAGTTTGAAGGACAAACAAAAACCAAACTTGGTAACTCTGAGGTAATGGGTTCCGTAGATCAAATGGTGAGCGAAGCGCTTTCCATTTTCCTCGAAGAAAATCCAAAAGAAGCACGGATCATCGTTAATAAAGTTATTCTTGCTGCAACAGCAAGGCACGCTGCTAGAAAAGCGCGCGAATTGGTTCAGCGGAAAAATGTATTGTCTGGTTCCGGATTGCCTGGAAAATTAGCAGATTGTTCCGAAACAGATCCTGCTTTATCAGAAATTTATTTGGTGGAGGGAGATTCTGCAGGTGGAACGGCTAAGCAAGGTCGCGATCGAATGACACAAGCCATCTTACCTTTGCGCGGAAAAATTCTAAATGTGGAAAAAGCAATGCCACATAAAATCTTCGAAAGTGAAGAAATTCGAAATATGTACACTGCTTTGGGTGTTAGCATCGGAACCGACGATGACAGTAAAGAGTTGAATTTATCCAAATTACGGTATCATAAAATTATCATTATGACGGATGCCGATGTGGACGGTAGCCATATCGCCACGCTGATATTAACGTTTTTCTTCCGCTACATGAAATCATTGATTGAGCAAGGATATGTTTATATTGCCACTCCACCATTGTATTTGGTTCGGAAAGGGAAAGAAGAACATTATGCTTGGGACGATGATCAGAGAGATCGTTATGTTCGTGAGATGTCAAGCGACGGTAGAGATAAAGGTGTTCACATTCAGAGATATAAAGGTCTTGGAGAAATGAACGCTGAGCAACTTTGGTCAACAACCATGAATCCGGAGTTTAGAACTTTACGTAAAGTGACCATCGAAAATGAACCAGAAGTAGATCACGTTTTCTCCATGTTGATGGGCGACGATGTTCCACCTCGAAGAGAATTTATTGAACAAAATGCGAAATACGCAAACATTGATATTTAAAAAAAAGAGCTCGTTAATTCGGGCCTTTTTTTTATGGAGTCCTAAGTTCAGCTTAACAATAATTAACAGCATATTCAAGACCTTGAAGCAGATTATTTTTAATTTTGGCGGATTACATGAACCAGAATTTCTCACAAAAAATAAATCATTTTATGCGAATTAATAAAACTATGTATTATTTCAGCTTACTCTTTTGGGCGATGTCATTGTTTGCAACGGCCCAAACATCTATCGAAGATTTGGCAGAGCAAAAGAAATTTGATAACGAAAAAAATAAATTGTTAAATGATATTATTGTTTCTGTTTTAGAATCCGCACATTACGCTCCGCGAGTTTTAAACGACTCCCTATCCAAAGATTTTTACAAGGAATATTTATCCAATATCGATCGTACCAAGAAATTCTTATTACAGGAAGATGTGGATTTTTTGAATAATTACAAGTACCAGCTTGATGATCAGCTTTCGGCAAACAGTTTGGATTTTTTCAATATGAGTTTACAAATATTGGAGAAACGAAATGCGCAAGTTCAATCGATTTATAAAGAGTTACTTGCAAAACCATTTAATTATACTTTGAATGAAGAAATTGAATTGGATCCTGATGAGTTATACTATTCAAAGTCATTAGAAGAATTAAAAGATTCTTGGCGTCAAGCGCTTAAATACCAGGTTATTAGTCAGGTTTATGGGGCGCAAAAAATGCAAGAGAAAGCAGCCTCTAAGAGTGATACTGTAAAGATTAAATCTTTCGAAACACTAGAAAAAGAAGCCCGCGCAAGTATTTTGAAACGGCATGATGAATGGTTTCATCGGATAATTGAACAAGCAAATAACACCGATAAAATAAGTATTTACATCAATTCATTAACGGCTGTTTTCGATCCCCATACCAGTTATTTCCCTCCTAAACTAAAAGAAGATTTTGATATTCGATTTTCCGGAACGGTAGAGGGAATTGGTGCAACACTTTCAAACAAGGATGGTTACGTAAGAGTTGTGGAAGTAGTGCCGGGAAGTCCTTCTTGGAAACAAGGCGAATTAAAAGCCGAAGATTTGATTATGAAAGTAGGCCAAGGAAGTAAAGATCCTGTTGATTTGTATGATATGCGTTTAGACGATGCCGTTGAAATGATTCGAGGACCAAAAGGAACGGAAGTTCGACTTACAATCAGAAAGCCCGACGGAAGAGTTTTGGTTGTCCCAATCATTCGCGATAAAGTTGTTCGGGAAGAAACCTATGCAAAATCAGCTGTTATTAGTGACAAAGAAAATAAATCTGCTGAAACAGCATATGTTTATTTACCCGCTTTTTATTCAGATTTTAATGATCCAAGCGGACGTAGTTGTAGCGAAGATATCAAAAAAGAAATCGAAAAGATTAATAACGAGGGCATCACCAATATTATTCTGGATTTGCGTAATAATGGCGGCGGCAGTTTGATGGATGCAGTGGATATTGCCGGATTATTCATCGATCACGGACCAGTAGTTCAGGTGAAAGATGGTCGAAATAAAATCGATGTTTTAGAAGATACAGATACTAAAATTTATTTCAATGGAAATTTGGTTGTTTTGGTAAATAATTTCAGTGCTTCGGCATCTGAGATTCTTGCAGCGGCACTTCAGGATTATAAAAGAGCCGTTATTGTTGGTTCAAAATCAACCTACGGAAAAGGAACTGTGCAACGTTTTACTGATTTAGATCGATTACTTCCTGCTAGTATGAAAAAATACAAAGAATTGGGTTCTTTAAAATTTACGATGCAAAAGTTTTATCGAATCAATGGAGATGCCACCCAACGAAAAGGAGTCGTTCCCGAAATTATTTTACCGGATATTTATAATTACATCGATTTTGGAGAAAATGAAGAAGCATCAGCGATGCCATGGGACGAAATAAATGCTGTAAAATACACAACAGATAAAACTGCTGTTCCGGACTTTAGTTTGCTTGTAAAGAAAAGCAAAGAGCGTGTTTCAAAATCAACAGACTTTAATTTGCTCGACGAAAGAGCAAAGCAAATCAAAGTTGAAAGTGAGAATACGCTTGATCCATTGAATTATGAAGCTTATGCGAAAATGCAAGATTTAGAAGAGAAAAAAACAGAGAAATATAAAGTACTCGGCAAAGGTGATTTAGCCCTTGATGTTCGGGATTTGAAGTCAGATGTTAGCTACATAAATGCCGATTCAACACGTAATGTGATCAATCAAGAATGGCATAAAGCCATCGTAAAAGATCTTTATATCTACGAGTCGATGAAAGTTATTGAAGACTTAAAAGCACTAAAAAAATAGGACAAACTAAGAAGTAATGAATGGTCGATTTGGAATTCCGAATCGACCATTTTTTATACCGAAATTTCTCCTTTAATAGAAGGATGGGCCTCGTAATTTTGAAGCTCAAAATCCTCATATTTAAAATCAAAAATAGACTTTATTTCCGGATTGATTCGCATTTGAGGCAAAGCTTTGGTCTCTCTTGATAATTGCAACTTAACCTGATCCAGGTGGTTTAAATAAATATGCGCATCTCCTAAAGTATGCACAAATTCTCCCAACTCTAATTCACTTACTTGGGCAATCATCATAGTTAAAAGTGCATACGAAGCAATATTAAAAGGAACTCCAAGAAAAATATCTGCACTTCGCTGGTAAAGTTGACAAGATAATTTTCCGTTTGCTACATAAAATTGAAATAGAATATGACAAGGAGGGAGCGCCATGTTTTTAATTTCGCCCACATTCCATGCGCTTACGATATGACGACGAGAATTCGGATTATTCTTTATTGATTTAATAATCTGACTAATTTGGTCCACGTGATTTCCGTGTTGATCAGGCCAAGAACGCCACTGATATCCGTAGATAGGACCTAACTCCCCATTCTCATCGGCCCATTCATTCCAAATTCGTACTTGATTGTCTTGTAGATATTTAACATTTGTATTTCCTTGTAAAAACCAGAGCAATTCATGAATGATCGAACGAAGGTGAAGTTTTTTGGTTGTTAAAACCGGAAACCCTTGTGCTAAATCAAAACGCATTTGATGTCCAAAAACACTAATAGTTCCTGTACCTGTTCGGTCTTCTTTTTTTGTTCCATTTTTTAAAACATGATCCAATAGATCAAGATATTGCCTCATAATAATCGAGATTTTAAATGATTAGAGCGAATGCGTAGCCTCTTAGATTCTAAATTGCAAGCTACTAATTCCAATACATATCATCCAAATTAGTTTATATTTGCTATAATTTTATTCAAAATTAACAATATATAAATCATTAACAACAATCATTATGGGAATTAAATTACGGCTCACAATTATGAATTTTCTCCAATTTTTTATTTGGGGGGCTTGGTTAATAACAATTGCGAATTATTGGTTTGGGACAATGGGTTGGGGACCTACAGAATTTGGAGCAGTTTTCTTAACACTGGGCATTGCTTCTTTATTTATGCCTACCATAACTGGAATAATAGCAGATAGATGGGTAAACGCAGAAATTGTATTTGCATTTTCACACATTATTGCAGGTGCTGCAATTGCGAGCTTGCCATTTATTACCGATTCACAAACCTTTTTTTGGGTCATGTTGTTTGCGATGAGTTTTTATATGCCTACTATCGCTCTAACTAATACGATTGCTTATAATGCTCTTAGTAGAGCAAAACTTGATGTTGTAAAATCATTTCCTCCAATTAGAGTTTGGGGTACTATTGGGTTTATTGCAGCCATGTGGTTTGTAAATCTTACAGGCAATAAAGCAAGTGCTAACATGTTTTATATTTCAGCGTTTGCATCATTAATTCTTGGTATCTATTCTTTTACCTTGCCTAAGTGTCCTCCACAATTAAAAGAAAAAACAGAAGGAAAGTCATCGTTTGTGAAAATGTTTGGTTTAGACGCTTTTAAATTATTTACAAATTACAAAATGGCAATTTTCTTTATTTTCTCTATGCTGTTGGGTGCTTCTCTGCAACTAACAAATATGTATGGAGATCGTTTTCTTGACCATTTTAAAGATATTCCACAATACGCCAATTCTGCAGTAGTTAAATATTCTACAATAATCATGTCGATTTCACAAATTTCTGAAACCCTTTTTATTCTTGCAATTCCATTTTTCCTGAAAAGTTTTGGTATTAAAAAAGTAATGGTAATAAGTTTACTTGCCTGGGTTCTGCGTTTCGGATTATTCGCTTATGGAACACCAGACGGTTTTGGCTTGGTACTTATTGTTGTTTCAATGATTGTTTATGGAATGGCGTTTGATTTTTTCAATATCTCTGGATCTTTATTTATAGAAACATCAACAGATAGTAAACTACGCGGAAGTGCTCAAGGTTTATTTATGATGATGACAAATGGCTTTGGAACGATGATTGGTGCTTTAGGAAGCGGAATCATTATTGAAAAATATTATGTTCTTCCAACTGGAGCATGGGATTGGCATAATTTATGGCTTGGTTTTGCGGGATATGCTTCTGTAGTGGCAGTCTTATTTATTATTTTGTTTAAACATAAGCACAATCCGGATAAATTAGCAGATATAAAACATTAAGGGTTGGGATCCAAAAAAAAAGCATCTGTCAGCTGATAGATGCTTTTTTTATTGAAAGTTATTTCTTCCGTTTCTTTAATTCGTCGCGTATTTCTGAGGCTCGTTCGTAGTTTTCTTCTTCGATTGCACTGCGCAACAAATCTTCTAAAGCAGTATTTTCAAGGTTGGAGAAAGCGCTAACATCAACATCAACATCTTCTTCTTCAAGAATTTCAATTTCCTGATCATCTTGATCGAGAATAACACCTCCAACAGACATGATGTTTTCAAAAGTATAAATCGGCCTATTAAAGCGCAAAGCGATGGCAACAGCATCGGATGTTCTAGAGTCGATTTCGATCAATTTTCCGTTTTTTTCGCAAACCAAAATCGAATAAAAAATCCCTTCCTGAAATTTATTGATAATGACTTCTTTTACAGTGATATCAAAATTCTCAGCAAAAGTTTTAAATAAATCATGTGTAAGTGGGCGCGCTGGTTTTAATTTTTCAACTTCAATAGCAATAGCTTGTGCTTCAAGCCCTCCAACAATAATTGGTAGTCTTCTGTTTCCACGCACTTCGCCTAAAATCAATGCGTAAGCACTGCTTTGCGAATGACTATAGGATAAACCCACTATTTTAAGTTCTATTTTTTGCATGAGGATATAGATACAAATGTACGTTTTTTTTAGTTTATAAAAGTTCGAGAACTCGAAAAAGTTAAGCTCATTTTCTCCTTTAATTTCACACAATCACCAATAACTTTAGTCTTTGATTTTAGTTTTATAAACAGTTGAATAACAGATACAAAGAACCAATTTGGGATTAGTCGACTATTTTTATCAAAGTATTCGGTTTTAAAAAATTCAATCGTTTGAAATTTATTTTAAAAAAAATACCAATTCAAAATAGAGTTTGTAAGTATTTGTTAATCAGTAGCAAACAATTTGTTGCAATTCAGTAAATCGTACTTTTATAAAAATTTGCAACAAAAAACGTCGTTAATTTTATGCATGCATACTAAATTTGTTTAATATTTTCTAATTTTGTGAACCTAAGTAAAGCAATTCTCATGGTTTTAAAACAGCGAATTATTCCTTCAACAAAAAAAAGAATCAATCTTTTGTTGGACTCAATAATTGGCTGTAATTATCATCTGTCTGTTCAGAAAATAATCACTAAATCTATATTATAAATGAAAAAACTTATCGCAATTTTAGTTGGATTGATGCTACCGGTGCTTAGTATGGCCAGTGAAGCCGATTTGGTTATACCAGACGCAATCAAACAGCAAAGTATTTTGTATTGGGGTTTCCTAATAACAATTGCTGGCTTGTTATTTGGTTTGTATCAATTTGTTCAAGTTAAAAAGATTAAAGCGCATCAATCCATGTTGGATGTTGCTCAGGTAATCTTCGAAACATCAAAAACTTATTTAATCCAACAAGGTAAATTTATTTTAATTCTATTTGCTTTTATCGGAACCGCTGTTGCGTTTTATTTTGGATTTCTGTCCAAAGATGCCAATGGCGAAAATCTGTTTGGATTAGGTGGCGTTTTGATGATTTTAGGATGGACTGTTCTCGGAATTTTAGGTTCATATGGAGTGGCTTGGTTTGGAATTCGAATGAATACCTTAGCTAACTCCAGAATGGCTTTTGCTTCACTTGAAAGAAAACCAATTAAACTTCTCAATATTCCTTTGAATGCTGGAATGAGTATAGGTGTTGTGTTAATTTCTTTAGAATTAATCATGATGTTGATCATTTTGATGTTTGTTCCCGGTAAATATGCAGGAGCAAGCTTTATTGGTTTTGCCATTGGTGAATCTTTAGGCGCTTCTGCTTTACGTATTGCCGGTGGTATTTTTACCAAAATCGCTGATATCGGATCCGACTTAATGAAAGTAATCTTTAAAATTGGCGAAGATGATCCACGTAACCCGGGTACAATAGCCGACTGTGTTGGTGATAATGCCGGAGATTCTGTTGGCCCTACTGCTGATGGTTTTGAAACTTATGGTGTTACTGGTGTTGCATTGATTTCATTTATACTTTTGGCAATCACTGACACCTCTCTACAAACGCAATTATTGGTTTGGATATTTGTGATGCGAATTCTTATGATTATTACGTCCATTGTTTCGTTTTGGATTAATGGAGCCCTTACAAAGGCAAAATACAATAATGTAGATGAACTTGATTTCGAAAAGCCTTTAACTTCCCTAGTGTGGATTACTTCAATTCTATCAATGGCGGTAACTTTTCTTGCGAGTTATTTCCTTATCGGAGATCTTCAAAATGGATTATGGATTCCTCTTTCAATTATCATTAGTGCAGGAACCTTGGGCGCAGCTTTAATTCCTGAATTCACGAAATTATTTACAAGTCCTAAATCTATTCATGTACAAGAAGTTGTGGAAGCTTCTAAAGAAGGTGGAGCCTCTTTAAATATTCTTTCCGGATTAGTTGCCGGTAATTTCAGTGCATTTTGGCAAGGAATGGTGTTCTTTTTCTTGATGTTTGTTGCTTATTATGCTTCTAAATTTGGCTTAGGCGATATCATGATTTACCCTTCAATATTTGCTTTTGGTTTGGTTGCCTTCGGAATGTTGGG
>JAFGAK010000223.1 GCA_016933745.1 Bacteroidales bacterium | reverse complement strand
ACTAGCTCTATTCTCGAATAAGTACTTCAGAAAATCGAATTGTGTAGTTGTTTCGTCTCTTAATGTCAACACTGGTTTTGAATACTTTCTCAAGGATGTAATTTCAAAATCTTTTGCATAAAAATTACTATCAACAACCTCTACTAGCTCAAGCAATGCTTCTGGATATTCCCTATAATTTTCTTCTACTTTTATTTGTGCAATTTTTGCTTGCTCTCCTTTTTTAGAGCGAATATCACGTTTTAGTTTTTCTTCAATATCTTCTTTTACTTTATCAAAACTATCAATTGGTTTTTGCTCAATAAACTTTATGATATGCCATCCAAAACTAGTTTGAACAGGAACAGAAACTTCTCCAATTTTTAATTTCGAAATGGCTTCGATGAATTGAGGCACCATTCTATTGGCTGTAAATAATGGTAATTCACCACCTTGTGCGCTAGATCCTTTGTCGTCTGATTCTAAAGCCACTTTTTCAAATGGAACTCCATTTTGCAATTGGTTGTACAATTCATCAATTCGAACTTTAGCGGAGTCGATAGGTGAATTTGGATTTGATTTTTGAATAAAGATATGCGCCGCTTTCACTTGGCCTATGGCCGGGATTTTATCCGTTAATTGAATCAAATGATACCCAAAGCGTGTTCGTGTTGGTGCTGAAATTTCATTTAAATCGAGGTTAAATGTAGCCTCCTCAAAAGGGTAAACCATATCAAAAACGCCAAAATAGCCTAAATCGCCTTTATTCCCCGGACGAACAGGTCTACCTTCGCCCATATCCATATCTCTTACAGAAGGATCTTCGGAATATTGCAATGCAGCTTGAACAAAAGTAAGTTTTCCACTAAGAATTTGATTTCGAACTTCTTGTGCTTTTTCATAAACAGCTAACGTATCTTTTGGCGATGCATTTTCCGCCAAGCGGAATAATATATGTCGAGCACGTACATTGGTTTTCATGCGCTCATAAGCATCGCGAATAGCTTGCTCATTTACTTCTTCTATTACCAAATAAGGCTTAACCAATTGTTTTCGATAGCCTTCCAATTCCTTGATAAAAGAAGCAGAAGTATCTAATTTGGCATCTTTTGCTTCTTTGACTTT
>JAFGAK010000222.1 GCA_016933745.1 Bacteroidales bacterium | reverse complement strand
TGATTTATGCCGGAACAGACGATGGTTTGATTTGGATCACAGAAAACGATGGCGAAAACTGGACAAAATTTAATAAGTTTACCGGCGTTCCTGAAATGACTTTTGTGAATTATATACTTCCTTCCGAACACAATGAAAATGTGGTGTATGCATGTTTTGATGGTCGGAAAAACAGCAGCGATTTTACGCCTTATTTGATTAAAAGTATCGACAAAGGAAAAACGTGGACTTCGATAGCTTCTAACTTGCCTTCGGGAACCGTTTATTGCATCCAAGAAGATTTTATCAATCCTGATATCTTATTTATCGGAACAGAATGGGGTGTTTGGACCAGTATTGATGGCGGTAAAAAATGGGTTCAACTTAATAACGGAATTCCTCCAATTCAGGTAAAAGACCTAACAATTCAAAAGAGAGAAAACGATTTGGTTGTTGCTACTTTTGGTCGCGGATTTTATGTGTTGGATAACTATTCTTCTCTTCGTCAGCTAAGCGAAGAAATAACAAAAAAAGATGCACATCTTTTCGATATCAGCGAAGCTTTATTGTATTTCCCAGCTAGCAATTTAAATTACCAAGGCGATGTACATTTTAGCACTCCAAATCCAAATCCGGCAGCAACATTTGAATATTATGTAAAAAATGGTTTTGTTAGTTTGAAACAAAAACGGATAAAAGCACAGGAAGCAGCTGTTAAATCCGGAGCTAAATATCCTTATCCTACCGAAGCGGAGTTAATGGCCGAAGAAAATGAAGCCAGACCGATGTTGGTATTTACTATTTATGATGCCCAAGGTAACATCATGAGAAAACTAACAACATCGCTCAGACCGGGCTACGAAAGCATAAATTGGGATTTGTCGTATTTATCGAACCGCGGACCAAAAGTTCCTCCCGGAACTTACAAAGTGGCTATTGATAAAAACATTGCCGGTAAATTTACCCGATTGGTTGAGCCAAAAGAATTCCAAGTAAAAGCATTACCAAATGCTTTAGGTACAGCTAATTATACCGAAAATTTCAATTTTTTGAAGGAAGTAAATGATTTAAGCGCACAAGTAAATGCAGCAAGAGCAAAAATTGAAAATATGAATGAGCGAATCTCTACGATGAGTCGGGTTTTAGCGACTATGCCGGTTGAAGCCAATGCTTTGGTGGATCAAATGGAAGTCATTCAAAATGAAATTGATGCGGTTGCAAAAATCATTGTTGGAGGATTTGGATCAAAAACCAACGTTGCTAATCGCTTACGCTTTGCACAATATACTACTGCTTCGGCACAAGTAGATATTACGGGTTCTCAAAAAGAACAATTCGCGTTAGCACAAAATGCTTATAACGAGCAAGCTCCAAATTTAAACGCATTGTTCGACGTAAAACTACCAGCGCTTGAAAAAGCATTTGAAGCCATAGGAGGCGTGTTATTTAACAATCCACCTGCTCAGCGAAGGTATATGGAAGAATAGAATATTAAAAGTATTTTACCTAAGTAAGCCGTTTCAAAATTCTTTGGAACGGCTTTTTTTGTTCAATCATGCTGGAGTTTATCGCAACTTATAACTGACTAAAAATAATTAAATAGACGAATTACGTATTATAATGTAAAAAACGTATATTTGAATTTCAATACGCTTACACATGTCTGAAGAAAAAAGAACTGAAAAAGAGACCCAGATTTTAAGAACAGGAAAGAAGCTTTTTTGGAAGTACGGTATAAAAAAAGTTTCCATTGAAGAGATTTGCAAGCAAGCTCAAGTGAGTAAAATGACCTTTTATAAATATTTTCAAAATAAGAGAGATTTGGTATTGGCCATTCTCGACGAAACTGTTGGTAGTGCGCTTAAAGACTATAAAGACCTCATTGAAAAAGAGTGTCCATTTACGGATAAGATAAATGAAATGCTCAAAATGAAACTGGAAGGAACCAATGATATTAGCAAGGAATTTATGCTGGATATTTATCAAAATGCAGATTTGGGATTATTGCCTTACATCGAAGAACAAAGTAAAAGTTCATTGCAATTAACCATCGGTTTTTTAAAGGATGCGCAAAAAAACGGACAAATTCGTCAAGACATCAAGATCGATTTCATATTGTACTATTTCAACCAAATGATAAGCATGACTACCGACGAATTACTATTGGAGAAATATAAAACGCCGCAGGATTTAATCATGGAAGCTATGGAATTTTTCTTTTATGGAATTGGTGCTAAACAGTTTAATCAATGAAAAAGCAAACTTTTATTGCGTTGATCTTACTGCTAATGCTAAGTCCAAAACTTCGAGCGCAAGATTCACTTGTTTTTAAGGGTCAAATCTCTTCTTGGATGCTTTATGCCAATGAAAATGATTTAAAAAGCTGGTTTGGATTAAGATACATTCCTCAGCTGAATTATCAAATAGCACTTCCCGAAAACCAATTAATCGATTTTGAAGCTTCCGCGAATATTGC
>JAFGAK010000016.1 GCA_016933745.1 Bacteroidales bacterium | reverse complement strand
TTGTATTTTTTAGTCAGCATACTGCTGAATTTCATCATGATAGCAGGACCAATAGTTACGGCTTTATCTATCTTTTCGCGTAAGATAACTTCTTCCATCCCATGAGTTACCAATCCTTGTTTTCCATAGGAACCATCATCCGTCATGATGATCACTTCATCAGAATGTTCACGCATTTCTTTTTCAAGAATCACGAGGTCTTTGGTTCTGGCAGCCAATACAGTAATGACTCGATTTCCTGCTTTATGCAAAGCTTCTACAATAGGTAATAAAGGAGCAACGCCCACTCCGCCACCGGCACAAAGTACCGTTCCTACTTTTGAAACATGTGTTGCTTGTCCCAGAGGACCCACCACATCGGTTACGATATCGCCTACGTTTAAGCTTGCCACCTTATGGCTGGTTACACCCACTTTTTGAATGATTAAAGTAATCGTTCCTTTTTCAGGATCGGAAGATGAAATGGTTAAAGGAATCCGTTCTCCTTTTTTGCCAATTTTCACGATTACAAAGTGTCCGGCTTCTCTTTTTTTTGCAATGCGAGGAGCTTCTATTTCAAGCTTTACCACATTTTCTGAGAGGTTTTCTACGGCTATAATTTTGTTCATATTTTAGAATTTATTTGCAATATACATTGAGTTTAAATGCCTTGTAAAGAATCTGTTTATTTAGGTGTTTTGGTTTGTAATCAATTATTTGTTATTTATTTAACGATAATTTTCAAAAATAATCAATAATCTTTTATCGCAAAACAGAACTGACAATTTAGAGCGATTTTAAGTGATTTACGGAGAAGCCATTTGCTGGAAGGAAATAAAAAAGGATAGCACTTTGTACTATCCTTTTTTGTGTGGGCCCACCTGGGCTCGAACCAGGGACCAATTGATTATGAGTCAACTACTCTAACCGACTGAGCTATAGGCCCATTTCCGATCGTTATCGGGAAGCTTTTATTCAAAGCGGATGCAAAAATACAACATCATCGCTAAGAAACAAAATAATATTTTTCAAATTTTGCTATTGAGCTGAAAGTATCAAATTTCGCCAAAAATCCAATAATGGTAATGGATTTAAGAATATTGCTGTTTGTTTATTTTGAATCAACGTGCATTATATCAGTGCTTTATTTGTTTTTTTATACTTGTTTTTGTACATTGCAATCCAAAGCATCCAATCTATTTATTCACACTTAAACAAATAATGATTATGAAATCAAAAGTTACATTTTTTCTATTTTTCTTATTTTACAGCGGTTTTCTCTATTCACAAACCCCAACGATTGCATGGCAGAAAACTTTTGGAGGTACGCAAACTGAATTTTGTCAAGATGTGCAGCAAACCTCAGATGGGGGATTTATACTTATTGGAGATACTCCTTCCAATGATGGAGATGTTATTTACAATTATGGCTATCATACATCTGCTATATGGATATTGAAAACAAATACGGTTGGAGATACTCTATGGACTAAAGTATATGGAGGTTCTAGTTATGATGAAGGTAAATCAATTCAACAAACTAAGGATGGAGGCTACTTGGCTATTGGTCGTGCCTATTCCACGGATTATGATTTAACAGGTCGAGATCCAGAGAAAGGGAATTGGGTTTTAAAGCTAGATCCGAATGGGGATAAAGAATGGTTTAGTTTTATAAGCGGAAATTATCTCTATAATTTCGCTCAAACTTTTGATGAAGGTTATATTTTCGGTGGTTTATCCTCTGATGATTCCGGTCATGGCAATGATGATTTTTTTTTGGCTAAATTAGATAAAGATGGAGTATTCCAATGGTCGAAACTATATGGTGGTTCTCGAGAAGATTGGTGTAGAAATATCATCCAAACGATTGATTCAGGATTTCTTCTCGTGGGCCATACGAACTCTAATGATGGAAATGTTTTGTATAATCATAGTGAAAGTGGTGACATTTGGATTATTAAAACTGATAAAAAAGGCGACATAATGTGGCAAAAGTCATTAGGAGGAACTGATAATGACTTCGCTTCTAGTGTTCTACAAAAAGCGGATAGTTCCTTTTTAATTCTTTGTGACGTAAATTCAAATGATGGAGATGTAGTAGGCTCACTAGGGAACCAAGATTTTTGGCTCGTGCATCTCGATAAAGACGGTGTTAATATTTTAAGTTCGAAAAATTATGGAGGGACCTCTACTGACCGACCCTATGCAATAAGTCCAACTTCTGACGGGGGCTATTTGATGTGTGGTAATACCTATTCAAATGATTTGGATGTAATAGGGCAACATGGAAATGGAGATTTCTTTGTGCTTAAAATAGATGAAAACTACGATGTGGTTTGGACTAAAACGCTTGGTGGAACAGAATTTGATGTGGCGGTTGCCGTTAAAGAAACCGACGATGGCGGTGTTATTGTAGCCGGACAAACTGCTTCTTGGAATGGAGATGTTACAAATAACAAAGGCGCACGAGATTATTGGTTGGTAAAATTGCAAACTACCTCAACAGGAATTGATCATTCCTCATTTATGGAAACAATTGTGGTCAGTCCTAATCCTGCAAATGATTGGATTAGCTTAGATTTCCCACAAGGTTTCTACCCGTTAAGGCTGGACGTTAGCACAATAACGGGTCGTAAAGTGCTTCAATTCGAGCAGTTAGATCAATCCTTCAATCAATTAGATATTTCCAGTTTATCGAAAGGGGTTTATCTGTTAACAATTACATCTGAAAATGAGCAAAAAACCCTAAAAATAGTCAAGCAATAATAAGCATAGTTTGCAGATAGAAAAGCTATTTCGTTATTCGAAATGGCTTTTTTTATGGGTGTTAAAGCGAATTAATCTTCTCAAAATATCCTTTAAAATCATTTTTACCTTGCTTCAACTTAGCTATCTTTGCATCCAATTAAAGAATCAATTATGTCAGAAAGAATTCGCTTACGTTTTGCTCCAAGTCCAACCGGTCCACTGCATATGGGTGGTGTAAGAACAGCCCTTTATAATTACCTTTTTGCTAAAAAAATGGGCGGAAAATTTATTCTTCGAATCGAAGATACAGATCAAACTCGATTTGTTCCCGGAGCAGAAGAATACATTAAAGAATCTTTGGCGTGGTGCGGAATCGACTTTGACGAAGGCACGAACGGGAAAGGAGAATACGGCCCTTACCGACAGTCGGAACGAAAGGAGCTGTACGCTGCATATGCACAGAATTTAATTGATAGTGGTTGGGCTTATTATGCTTTTGATACGCCTGAACAACTTGATCAATTGCGCGTAGAAGCCGAGAATCAAAAGCAAGTTTTTACCTACAATATTGAAAGTAGAGAAAGATTAAACAACTCACTAGTACTCGAGCCGTCAGAAGTAGAAGAAAAACTAAAAGCAGGAGAAGGGTATGTCATTCGCTTTAAAATGCCTGAAGGTGAAGAACTTGTATTTACCGACCTGATCCGTGGTGAAGTACGGGTGCAAACTTCCAGCCTCGACGATAAAGTGCTTTTTAAATCGGATGGAATGCCTACCTATCATTTGGCCAATATTGTGGATGATCATTTGATGGAAATTTCACATGTCATTCGAGGTGAAGAATGGTTGCCATCGGCACCCTTGCATTTATTTTTATACAAAGCATTTGGATGGCAAGCTCCAGAATTTGCGCATCTTCCAATTATTCTAAAACCCATTGGGAAAGGCAAGTTAAGCAAGCGCGATGGTGACAAAATGGGATTTCCTGTTTTTCCTATTCAGTGGAATGACACACAAAGTGGAGAAACTTTTTCGGGCTACCGCGAAGATGGCTATTTTGCCGATGCATTTGTTAATATGCTTGCTTTACTTGGGTGGAATCCTGGAACAGAACAAGAAATCTTTTCGATGGAAGAATTGATTTCAGCCTTTTCCTTAGAACGTGTTGGTAAATCAGGATCTAAATTCGATCCCGAGAAGACAAAATGGTTCAATCAGCAGTATTTACGCATGAGAACCAATACGCAATTGGCCGAATTGTATCAAAAAGAACTCACTAAAAAAGGCATCACAATTGAAACTGAGCAATTGGAATTGGTGGTTGATTTGGTAAAAGAAAGAGCGATTTTTATCACTGATTTTTGGGAGCAATCATTCTTCTTCTTCCAAGCGCCAACCGCATTTAATGAAAAATTAGCCAAAAAGCGCTGGAAAGAAAATACACCAGAAATCATCCTGCAAGTTAAAACGATATTCGAAAAAGCAAATCTTTGGGAAGCTCAAGCATTGCATGATGAAGTGGCGACTTATATCGAGCAAAAAGAACTGGGCTTTGGGGCTGTCATGAATGCATTGCGATTGGCCATTGTGGGTGATGGTATTGGCCCTGATTTATTCCAAATTATTGCTTTCATTGGCAAAGCCGATGCCGTTAAGCGCTTGGATTTTGCGTTAAAAACACTTTAATCGGTTGTTTCTTAATTCAAGTTCTAATTTTTAGATCAAAAACTGGAAATCACTGAAATTTTGCCCATAGCCAGATGAAAGAGAAAACGTCGAGTTACGGTGTAAAAAAACGCATTTACGAAAAGAAATCAGCAAATTTTGCAGAAAAGATAGCGATAAAAACAGTTGTTTTTTTGTGAAACTATTTTTTATATGATCTAATGATCAATATAACAATAGGTTGTGTCATAAATCCCTTCAAACGTTAAATTTAAGTTAAACTTAGGAAACTATTTATAAATAAATAGTTTCCATCGTGAAATTTAATTTAATTTTGCGCCACGAAAATCAGTCAGTTTGGATAATCATCCACGATGGCTGAAGATTAGGTAGAAAGTAACTCAGAAAGAAACAAACGAAAACATACATGAATAAATTTTTTATCGCCTTAGCTTTTTTAATCGTTTTACGATTAGAGGCCCAAGAAGCAAAATCTCAATTAGCAAATGCTTTTACGGTAGAACAAGCCATTGCTTATGCTTTGGAGAATAATGCAGACTACAAAAACGCACAGACCGATGTTGAAATTGCAAAGAATGTTGTGAAAGAAACAACAGCTATTGGATTGCCTCAGCTCAATGGAGGATTATCCAATACCAATTACATTGATATTCCAACTACCCTGATGCCGGACTTTATTTCGCCTGCAGTTTATGGGGTTAACACCACGGCATTTGGCTTAACACCCATTACACCTCTTCCGGATGAAGCTGGTTCTTTCCCGGTAAAGTTTGGGACAAAATACAATGCGAATGCCAATATTTCAGTTTCGCAATTGGTTTTTAGCGGAGAATATTTAATTGGTTTGAAAGCATCGAAAACCTATTCGCAACAAGCGGCTCAAATGCTCATAAAAACGGAACAAGGATTAAAAGAGCAAGTGAGTAAAAATTACTATTTTACCCTTTCTTTGCGTGCGCAAAAAGAAGTTTTAGAGAAAACCCTGAGTGCGAATGAACAATTGCTTGCCGAAACCAGACAATTGCAAGCGGCTGGTTTTGTGGAAAGAACAGCGGTTACGCAATTGGAAATTATGGTGAACAATTTATACGTGAATGTGGGTCATTTGCAAAATCAAATTCAGAACAGTTTAGATTACTTAAAAATGCTTTTAGGCATGCCTTTGGAGGAAGAATTAATTCTTACAGAAAGCTTGTCTGAACTGATAAACGAGCCCAGCCCAGTCCAAGCGACTTCTTTTGAACTCCACCAAAGCATTGATTTTCAGATGATGGAAACACAGCGAGCTCTCGCGGAATTGCAACTTAAACGCGAACAGTCTACTTACTTGCCACAACTAAGCGCTTTTTTCAATGCTGAAACCAATGCGATGCGAAACAAATACAACTTTTTCGACTCTAGCGAAACTTGGTTTCCAACTACGGTTTGGGGAATCAATTTACATATTCCTATCTGGAGTTCCGGAGCAAGAAGTAGTCGCGTTCAGCAAGCTAAATTAGCTCGCAACAAGCTCGATGAATCTGCGAAACAATTGGCCTCTGTCTTAACCCTCGAAGCTCAGACAGCTAAAAATAATCTGGATCTACACCGAAAAGAATACCAAATTAGTCAAACCAATTTAGCATTAAGCGAGGATATTTATTCGAATACGCAAACCAAATTTAAAGAGGGAGTAGCCACAAGCTTCGACCTTATACAAGCCCACAATAATTTTTTGACTGCAAGTGGAAATTATACGCTCGCTATCTTGAATGTTTTAAATGATCAAACTGTTCTAAAGCGAATTTTAGAAAAAGCAGGTAGTTCTAATCAAAAGAAATAAATGATGGAAAATTCTCAAGATGAGTTTCTTAAAACAGTTTTGCAACTGTATACAAAATATGGTATTAGAAGCGTAACGATGGATGATGTTGCACGTGAGTTAGGTGTTTCAAAGAAAACCCTCTATACGTTTGTGACAGATAAAAACGAGTTGGTAGAAAAAGTGATCGATTTTCAGTGCAAAGAAAGGCTGGCCTGGATGAAAAGCTTAAACTTGGATAAATTACCGGCTTTGGAAGAAATGGTGGTTGTTGGTAAAATGACCAATAAAATGGTAGCTGAATTTAACCCGTCTTTTCATTATGATTTGTCGAAGTATTATGGGAATATTTATAATAAAATGATGAGAAGCAACCGAGAATCCATGGCTCAATCCATGCTTCAAAACATGAAAAAAGGCAAAAAAGAAGGATATTATCGTCAGGATATGAATGAGGAAATCATTGTTCGAATGAATATTGCAAACATCGAGAACTTGGCTGAAAAAAGATTTTACAATAGCCAGGAATGGAAACCGGAAGTTATTCAGAGTGAATTATTTGCATATCATATTCATGCTATTTTAAGTCCAAAAGGGCTCAAGGAATACCAGCGTTTACTTCAATCAGAACAAAATAGTTAACCTTAAAGCAAGAAAAGAAAACAAAGGTCTTGCTCGTAAAACAGAAATTTAAAAATGAAACGAAATACCATGAAAAAAATAAAATTAGCTAGCTTGCTTTTGGGAGTAAGCATTTTGTTTAATGCTTGTTCTACCGATGAACTTGCAGAAAAAAAGAAATCACTTCAAGAAAAAAAACAAGAGATAGCTTCGTTAAAAGCAGAAGTTAAAACACTTGAAATGGAAATAGAAGCTTTAGCCCCCGAAGAATCTGAAAAAGGAACCGCAGTGAATGTGCGTACACTTTCTCCCGTAAGTTTTTCGCATAGCTTTGAGGTGAATGCAAATTTAAAAGCCATCGAATCTTCTTTGGTAAGTCCGGAAATGAGCGGTCAGATTAAAGAAATTTTTGTAAAAGAAGGCGATCAAGTGACCAAAGGACAACTTCTTGCCCGTCTCAATACACGAGTAATCGAAAGCAGCATCATCGAAGTAAAAACAGCTTTAGATTTAGCCACTAAAATGTTCGAACGCCAGCAAAAGCTTTGGGATCAGAAAATAGGTTCAGAGGTAGAATATCTGACGGCAAAAAACGGAAAAGAATCTTTGGAAGCTAAGCTAAATACCCTAAAGGCTCAGTTAGAAATGGCTAAAATCGTGTCGCCGTTGGATGGTATTGTTGATAAAATTGCTGTTGAAGTTGGAGAGCTAGCCATGCCAGGCATGACCATGATGCAATTGATCAATCTGAATGCTTTTTACATACAGGCGGATGTTGCAGAAACACATTTGGCTTCGCTGCAAACAGGTGATGCTGTTGAAATATACTTCCCAAGCTTTCCGGAACTCAATACCAAAAGTAAGATTAGCCGTATTGGAAATATGATCAACCCTGAAAACCGTTCATTCATAGCCGAAGTTAAAATAAGAAATACCCAAGGCAAACTCAAACCAAACATGCTTGCATTGACACGCTTTGTTGATTTTTCGACAGATAACGCGTTGGTTGTTCCCACATCCATTATAAAAAGTGATTTTAGTGGCTCCTATATCTATCTTGTTAATTCGAAAGAAAATGGTGTATTTGCCAAAAAAGCCTATATAAAAACGGGATTGACGATGGATGATCAAACCCATGTATTGGAAGGAGTTTCCGAAGGAGATCAAATCATTGTAGAAGGATACAATAAGGTAGTGGACGGAAGCAAACTTGTGATTTTATAGTCGCTCTGGCAGTTAAAAATCCATTTAGAACGTAGTCGATATGAAAGAGAAAAAGAAAATCAATTATAGAGAATTCAAGCTAACTACCTTTGCGCTGCAAAACAAAACAACCATTTATTTGTTAACGGGTTTGTTGTTGTTTTTCGGGCTTTATTCTTACGTAAGTCTCCCTAAAGAGCTCTTTCCGGAGGTTTACTACCCTACCATTATGGTACATACGCCCTATCCTGGTAATCCTCCTTTGGATATGGAGAACTTGGTTACTCGTCCGTTAGAAAAAGAACTGGATCGAGTGAAAGGATTAAAGAAAATTACCTCAACTTCTTCGCAAGATATTTCGGCCATTTTTGTTGAATTTACTCCCGGAATAGAAATTAAAACAGCTCTGCGCGAAGTTAAAGATGCGGTTGATAAAGCAAAATCGGAGCTCCCCGACGATTTGCCTACAGATCCAATTGCTAGTGATATCGATTTCTCTGAATTTCCGGTTATCAACATCAATATTTTTGGGGATTATTCCATCAACGAACTTAAACGTTTTGCTGAATATATCGAAGATGAACTAGAAAGTGTTGAAGAAATTTCCAAAGTTGAAATCAAAGGAATTACAGAAAGGGAAATAAAGATCAATGTAGATTTACATCAAATGGAAGCTAAGAAAATCAGCTTCAATGATGTAGAAAGCGCTATTGCCAATGAGAACATTAGCATGTCGGGAGGAGAACTGAAAGTTGCCGGAAACTTACGGTCTATTCGGGTCATTGGCGAGTTTGAAAGCATGGCGCAAATCGAAAATGTGATCGTAAAAAGTGAAAAAGGAAACATTGTTTACCTCAAAGATATTGCTGAAATAGAATATGGGTTTAAAGATTTAGAAAGCTATGCGCGACTTAATAAACAAGCCGTAGTGTCATTGCAAGTAGTGAAGAAAAGTGGAGAAAATCTACTTTCAGCCATTGATAAACTCTTTGTGAAAATTGAAAGTGCCCAAAAAAGTGGAGCCTTACCCAGCGATTTAAGTATCACCTACACCAATGATCAATCCGAAATGGTTCGTTCACAGATATCTAATCTGGAGAACAGTTTGGTGATGGGAATTATTTTCGTGGTTTTGGTATTGTTCTTTTTCTTGGGTACACGCAATTCGCTATTTGTCGGTTTTGCCATTCCTATGTCGATGTTTTTGTCTTTCGTGGTTTTCAATTTTCTCGATTATCGCATCAATATGATCATCCTTTTTGGATTGATCCTAGCGCTTGGCATGTTGGTAGATAATGCGATCGTTGTGGTTGAAAATATCTATCGATTTATGTCAGAAGGGCATAAACGAATGGATGCTGCAAAATTAGCCGTTGGCGAAATAGCGCTTCCAATCATATCTTCCACCGCAACGACTTTGGCCGCGTTTTTTCCTTTGTTATTTTGGGATAGTTTGATGGGCGAATTCATGAAGTTTATGCCGATCACACTGATTATCGTGCTTACATCCTCGCTTTTTGTCGCCTTGGTAATCATCCCTGTTTTAGCGGCAAGTTTTATGCGATTAGGCGCTGAACGCGAGCGTGTGAATGTTAAATCTGCAAGTAAATTAGTGATCGTTTTAACCATCGTATCTATAATTGCTTACGCATTTAACGGTAGAATAGTCGGTGGAATAGCTGCGTTTTTTGCGCTTGTGGGGTTACTGAACATTCTATTTTTAAATCGAATGGGGATATGGTTTAAAGATGTACTCCTTGTTTGGCTCGAAAATAGTTATGAAAAGATTATCCACTTTGCCATCAAAAAGAACAATTCAGGCTGGTTTATTTTAGGCACAGTGGCATTGCTGTTCTTAACCATTGGTTTATTGCAAATCAGATCTCCAAAAATTGTCTTTTTCCCTTCCTCAGATCCAAAATACATCAACATCATTGCTGAACTTCCGATTGGAACAGAGCTGAGTACCACCAACGAATTTATGGTCAAGTTGGAAAGCAAAGTGTTCGAAGTCCTGGAACCCAATAAGCACATTGTAAAATCTGTTTTAACTACCGTTGGAAAAGGTGCCAATGGCGAAAATGAAGGTTTTAATATTACAGACACACCAAATAAGGGACTGATTACCGTTCATTTTATCGATTTTGAAGATCGTGGCGGCTTACATACCACAGATATCATGAAAGAGGTAAGCGATGCTTTGATAGGGAAATATCCTCAAGCTTCTATTTCTATCGAAAAACCTCGACAAGGGCCTCCAACCGGAAAGCCAATAAACATAGAAGTGAGTGGTAAAGATTTTCAAAAATTATTGTCTATAACGGATTCTATTCAATACCTCATCGAAGCGGAAAACATTCCTGGTATCGAAGGTTTGCACATCGATTTAAATGTGGGTAATCCGGAATTACTAGTGCATATTGATCGTGATAAAACACGCCGCTTTGGATTGTCAACAGGGCAAATAGCCATGAGTATAAGAACTGCTTTATTTGGAAAAGAAGTTGGTGATTTTAAAGAAGGAGAAGATGAATATCCGATTCTTTTGCGTCTTAAAGACAGCTATCGCTATGATATTTCGGCTTTAATGAATCAAAAGATAACCTTCCGAAATCAATCAAGTGGGCGCATTGTTCAGGTGCCTATTTCTGCCGTTGCAGATATTCAGTACAGTACAACTTATGGCGCTGTAAAACGGAAGAATCTCGACCGTGTGATTACGCTTTATTCCAATGTTTTAGAAGGATACAATCCTACGGAGCTCAACAATCAAATCAAACCCTTATTGGCTGGTTTTGATATGCCCGATGGTTATAAATATGAATTTACCGGAGAACAAGAAGAACAAGCAAAGTCGATGGCTTTCCTCGAAATGGCCTTGTTTATAGCTGTTGCATTGATTATGATAATTTTAGTCAGTCAGTTCAATTCTATTGTAAAACCGGCTATTATTGTAGCAAGTGTATTGTTTAGTACCATTGGCGTTATTGGGGGTATTGCCACTTTCAAAATGGATTTTGTAGTGATCATGACTGGAATTGGTATTGTATCTCTAGCCGGTGTAGTTGTAAACAATGCAATCGTTTTGTTGGATTATGTTGATCTTTTAAAGAAAAGAAAGCGTGAAGAAATGGGCTTAGAAGAAGATGCTCTGCTTTCTATAGAAGAAACTGAAAAATGTTTGGAACAGGCTGGAAAAACACGTTTACGCCCGGTATTGTTAACCGCAATTACTACTATTCTTGGGCTAATTCCTATGGCAATAGGTTTAAACATCAATTTTTATACAGCGCTTACTGAGTTTGATCCTCAAATTTTCTTTGGTGGCGATAATGCTACTTTCTGGGGGCCACTTTCTTGGACCGTTATTTTTGGATTGACTTTTGCTACTTTCCTTACACTGGTTATTGTTCCGGCAATGTATCAATTTTTATATAAGGTGAAGTATCGGTTTACAAAATAACACCTTTTTTACGAACAGGGATGTATGGATTTCCAGTACAGAGCGGTTTAAACAGGCGTTGTACTGGAAATTCTTACTTTAATACCGTAAAGTGTTCTAAAGCGAATGCCTGCACACCGATCGAGTGTTGTTCATAATGTAAATAGGAGTAAACGCTTATCAAAAAAAACAGTATTTAAAGCGTTCTTATATTTATTCAGATTTCATCATGATGCTTTGCGGTCAAGATAGAAGTGGCAGCGCTTGGAAGCCAAAGGTTTATAGAAACAAGAAAAAAGGAGCACGCAAACGGAAGCTCCCTTTTTTTGTTATAAGGGCTTTGGAAAGAAGCATCTAACAAATTGCGAGTCCGCTTCCCCAATAACTTTTTGTCTATTGGCTTTTTGAGTGTTAGCACAGCTTGTCTAGCAAGTGCTTCTTTCCTTGCTTTTGCAATTTTACATCAACTTTGCAAGTAACTTGTATGTTGTTTAATTTGCAGCTATATTTGGTAACCAAATAAAGGAGCAGGGAAAAATGTTTTTACTAATTGTTATCTATCTACTTCTTGCTGTCGGAGTTGCATTTCTCGGACAAAACCGCAAGATTGGATTTACTCAAAGTTTTGGGTTGAGCTTGTTTTTAACGCCAATTGTTGGGTTGATGATTGTTGCTCACTCCACCAAAAAGATAACTTATTTCGAATACCAATACCATTGTCCGCGTTGCGGTTACAATTTTACTGAAGAAAGAAGCGTTTGCCCGTATTGCGAAAAAGCAGGTCATTCAATTCCGCTAATACGCGAAGAGGTTACAACTACCTAAACCAAAACATGGCCGTCCATTTCTTGTGGTGCCGGAATGCCCATGATTTTTAAAATCGTTGGAGCGATATCTGCTAATTTTCCATCGTTGATTTTTTTGTAATCATCGTCGAGGAGAAAAATAGGAACCGGATTCATGGAATGTGCTGTATTTGGACTTCCATCTTCGTTAATTGCATGATCTGAATTTCCGTGATCTGCTGTAATTATTACGGAATAATTCAATTTCCGTGCTGTTTCAGCTACTCTTTGCACGCATTTATCAACGGTTTCTACGGCTTCTGTAATGGCAGAATAAACGCCTGTATGTCCAACCATATCTGAGTTTGCAAAATTAAGAACTACCAAGTCGGGCTGATTTGCATTCAATTCTTCCACAATGGCATCGGTTACTTCTACCGCACTCATGGATGGTTTTAAGTCGTAAGTAGCTACTTTTGGCGAAGGAATTAAAATTCGTTTTTCTCCTTCAAATTCTTTTTCTCGACCACCACTAAAGAAGAATGTAACGTGCGCGTATTTTTCCGTTTCGGCAATTCTCACTTGCGTTTTGTGTTGTTGAGAAATCACTTCGCCAAGCGTATTTTTCAAGTCGTCTTTGGTAAAAGCCAAATGAATATTCTTAAATTTCTCATCGTATTTAGTCATGGTCACATAATGCAATGGCAATGTTTTCATATCGAACTCAGGCATATCTTGCTGAGATAATACGGTGGTAATTTCGCGCAAACGATCGGTACGGAAATTAAAACAGAACACAACGTCATTTGCTTCAATCGTTGCTAAAGGTTTTCCAACAGCATCAACAACAATCTGAGGTTCTACAAACTCATCGGTATGACCTAGTGCATAGGAATCTTGAATAGCTTGTACCGCAGAAGTGACTGGTTTTCCAACACCTTTTACCATTAAATCGTATCCGCGTTTTACGCGTTCCCATCGCTTATCGCGATCCATTGTATAATAACGCCCACAAACTGAAGCAATTTGAGCTGTATTATTTTTAAGATGATCTTCCAATTCTTGCACATAAGCAGCACCACTTCGTGGGTCGGTATCGCGCCCATCGGTAAGTACATGAACAAATACGTCTTTTAAACCAAATTGAGTTGCCATTTCTGTTAGTTTCATCAAGTGTTTGGTGGAAGAATGCACTCCTCCATCGGAAACCAATCCTAAGAAATGAACTTTTTTGGCGTTCTTTTTTGCATATTCAAAAGCTTCATTAATTGCTTTGTTTTTTTGAATGGAATTATGTTGAATGGCTTTGTTTATTTTCACTAAATCTTGGTAAACAACTCTTCCTGCGCCAATGTTTAAGTGTCCAACTTCGGA
>JAFGAK010000221.1 GCA_016933745.1 Bacteroidales bacterium | reverse complement strand
GTTCAAGAAATTCAGAAATCAATGAGCAACAATGATCAATCAAAAGTGATTATTTTTGGAACAGAAACAACCATTTCGGAAGACAAACATCGCTCTCAGTTAATTTCTTCAGGCATTGCAGAAAATAGAATTATCGTTCAGGCTTGTCCACAATTACAACAATATATAGAACATAATCCCAAGGGTGAAGATACGGAAATGCTTATTATGTCGTATGTTGACGAAGCAATGACAAAAAATGACAATCCTAAAAATGATATCTATGTCAGCTTAAACTGCACTCATTTTGGTTATGCAGGCGATTTATGGACGAATGGATTTGAATTTGCCGGAGCAAGTCCAAAATCGATCATCAATCCAAATATTCAGTTGTCAGAAATTTTATTAAAAGATGAGTTTAAGAAAGGATATGGCAAAACAGAGATAAAGATTCAAGTAGTATCTAAAGTGAGAATAAACCCTGAAAATGTGAATTCGATAGCTGAAATACTAAAAGAACAGTCAGTTGCAACTTCCAATGCGCTGCTTAAATATGAGGTTGTTAATAATTTATTTTAGACAAAAAAAGATTAATTTCACCATTCAGGCTTAAACTTAGATGTTTTGAAAAAAAACCATAATAATATCAAAGCGAAATTTTTAATAAACGTTGCACTAGTCACAGTTGCACTGATCTTATTTTTTGTTTTTTCAATCTATATTATAAATAGATGGGAAGAGAAAACGATAGCAAAAAACTCCCTTTTGTGCAAAGCGCATGCTGATGAACTGCTACTGGAATCCAAAGAAGAAATCGATTATTTAGGGACAACTTCTTTATTTCAAAATACGGAAATAGCTAATTCTTTATTTCAAAATTTAGATTCTATTCTAACACAAAAAACAGAGCAAGTATTGGGCGAACATGAAGGTTTAGAAGGTGGATTTTATTTTTTTAGAGCAGACAAGTTTGCCGGCTATTCCTATCCTACATCACCATCGCCAATACCTGTTTATGGTCCTCCGCCGCGATCTTATAATATCATTAAGGAACAATGTCTTAAAGCGATTAACGAAAATAATTCAATTCTTGAATTGCATGGCTTCGATCCGGCATTATTTCCGTTAATGACCATCCCTATTTCTTACCAAAATGAAATAATTGGCGCCATTTGGGTTCGAATTCATATCGAAAGAGAGTTGCCACTGATTAAATTACAATCAGTTATAAATATTGCTACAGGCTTTCTGATCGTTATTTTAATTTTTGTGCTTTGGGGATTTTACACGTTAAGAACTAAAATTCAATCCATTCGCGATGAAATTGAGAAAATAAACCTAGACCCTGAATACCGTTTGCAAAATCACGGTCAATTATTCAGCGTTATTGTTTCGTCTATAAATCTAACTTTAGAAAAGCTAAGGTCGGGAAATCAAGAGCGAAGAGACTTGGAATACAAACTCCTGCAGCGCGAAAAAATGGCTTCAATTGGTAGGATTGTAGCTGGCGTGGCTCATGAAGTCCGAACGCCGCTTGCTATCATAAAAACGCGTATCCAAATGTGGCAGCAAGCCCTAAAAGAAAATCAAGAAACAGATAATAATCACAATGTTATAACTGCAGATACGATGGAGCTTGTTGTGAATGAAACCAATCGCCTCTCAAATTTAATTAAACGACTTTTGATTCTTTCCCGTCCAATCAATAAGAAAATGGTAAAGACTAACCTTGTTGAGCAGATTAAAGAAACAGTTAAAATTCTCCAAATTCAAAAAGGAATTACTAATATCGAGTTTAAAATAAACGAAGTTAGTATTCCAACAATTATTGCAGATTCAAATTCCACACAGCAAGTATTTCTAAATATTATATCCAATTCAATGGAAGCAATGCCTGATGGTGGAACAATCACAATAAACTTCCAAGCTATTGAAGAAAACAGCAAAATTAGGATAGAAATACTGGATGAAGGCTCTGGTATTCCTGAGCAAATTTTTGATAAAATGTTTGAACTATTTATTACTTCAAAACCAACTGGAGTTGGTTTGGGCTTATCTATTTCCAATGAAATAATGAAAGCTCATAGTGGAAAAATATTTTTCGAAAATAGAGAGGAAAGAGGAGCCAAGTGTACCATCCTACTTCCTGTAGCACAAAAACAAAACTAAGGCAAATTATGAGCGATATAAAAAAAATACTGATAGTAGATGATGAAGCTTCGATGCGCCGTAATATAGTGGATCTACTTTCAATTAAAGGGTATACAATTGTAGAAGCAGAAAATGGAGAGGATGCTATTGAAATTATTCATACAAACGTTTTCGATTTACTTATTTTAGATATCAATCTGCCAAAAATGAGTGGTTTAGATGTTTTGAAAATAAGTAAAAAGAACAATTCCGATATTCCTTGCATTCTTTTAACTGCCTATGGAACAAGCGAAAAAGCAATTGAAGCGATGAAATTAGGTGCTTTTGATTATCTTGAAAAACCATTTGAGCTGGAGGAATTCTTAATAACTCTTGAAAGAGCGCTTAAGCATAATGAACTTTTAAAAGAACTAAAACACCTTCGTAAAAAAGTATCGTACACTCAAATTGAAGAAGGACCCAAAATTATATCTAAGAATCCCAAAATGCAGGAGATTTTTAAAACAATAGGTAGGATTTCTCCTTCAGATGCTTCTGTGCTTATTCAAGGTGAAAGTGGCACAGGAAAAGAACTAATTGCGGATGCGATTCAAAGACATTCTCATTTAATTGATAAACCGTACGTTAAAATTAATTGTGGCGCCTTATCAGAATCACTGCTCGAAAGTGAAATTTTTGGGCATGAAAAAGGTTCGTTTTCTGGAGCTATAACCCAAAGAAAAGGTTTGTTTGAAATTGCTGAAGGAGGAACGGTCTTTTTAGATGAAATTAATAGTACCCCTTTATCCTTCCAAGTTCGCTTGCTTAGAATAATTCAAAAGCAGTCGTTTTTTAGAGTGGGAGGAACAACGCCAATAGTTGCAAATGTGAGAATTATAGCCGCAACAAATAAAAATATTGAAAATGAAGTAAAAGAAGGGCATTTTAGAGAAGATTTGTATTATCGATTAAACGTCGCACGAATAAATGTTCCTCCTTTGCGAGACCGACCAGATGATATTGAAGTTTTGATCGATTATTTCTTTCATAAATACTGTCCTGATCAAAAGCTTGTTTTACAAGAAGATAG
>JAFGAK010000220.1 GCA_016933745.1 Bacteroidales bacterium | reverse complement strand
GAATGGCCGAATTATTCGGTAAACCCAAAGTAAGTGTTACAGATAAAGGCTTTTTGAACAACGTTGATTTAATTGCCAGCAACGAGCCTGCCCGACATAAACTTTTGGATGTTATTGGAGATTTAGCTTTAGTAGGACAGCCTATTAAAGCCCATATTATTGCTAAAAAACCAGGGCATTTTAACAATGTTGAGTTTGCCAAACTCTTAAAAAAAGCGGCAATTAAAGAAGAAAAATTACAGGAAACTCCTCAATTTGAGCCAAATGCCGAATTGGTTTACGATATCAATGCCATCATGAAATTATTACCTCACCGTCCACCTTTTTTATTGGTAGATAGAGTATTGCAAATTTCTGAAAACGAGATTATCGGATCCAAAAATGTGACCATGAACGAATCATTCTTTGTTGGTCATTTTCCAGAAGAACCTGTAATGCCGGGCGTTTTGCAAATTGAAGCAATGGCCCAAACTGGAGGAATATTAGTGTTAAGTTCTGTACCCGATCCCGAAAACTACTTAACCTATTTCATGAAAATTGATCAAGTTAAGTTTAGAAATAAAGTGGTTCCTGGCGATACATTGTATTTTAAGTTAAATTTGGTGTCACCAATCCGACGTGGTATTTGTCAAATGAAAGGAATTGCCTACGTTGGAAATAAGATTGTTATGGAAGCCGAAATGATGGCTCAAATTGCTAAGAAAAAATAAAGACGATGAATCAACCATTAGCCTACGTTCACCCAGAAGCCAAAGTGGCCAAAACTGTTGTAATTGAACCTTTTGTAAACATCGAGAAAAATGTTGAGATTGGTGAAGGAACTTGGATAGGCTCCAACGTTACCATTATGGAAGGAGCTAGAATCGGGAAAAACTGCAAGATATTTCCCGGAGCTGTTATTTCTGCAGTGCCACAGGATTTGAAATATGCCGGAGAGGAAACGCTTGCCATTATTGGAGATAATACAACAATTCGAGAATTTGTAACCATCAATAGAGGAACCAAAGCCAACATGGAAACAGTAGTCGGAAACAACTGTCTACTAATGGCTTACGTGCATATTGCACACGATTGTATTGTTGGAAATAATGTCATTATGGCGAATGCCGCCACACTTGCCGGACATATCGAAATAGAAGACTGGGCTATTGTTGGTGGTTTAGCGGCTGTACACCAGTTCGTAAAAATCGGGAAACACAGTATGATTTCTGGTGGAGCACTTATTCGTAAAGATGTACCTCCTTTTGTTAAAGCCGGAAGAGAACCTGTTTCATACATTGGAGTTAATTCTATTGGATTACGTAGAAGAGGATTTACTCAAGAACAAATCAATAATATCCACGAGATTTATAGAGAGCTTTTCTTAAAAGGACGAAACGTTTCGCAAGCCGTTAGTTACATCGAAGCAAACGTTCCAATTACTTCAGAAAGAGACGAAATACTTGCGTTTATTAGCAATTCGCAACGTGGAATAATGAAAGGATATTTAAAAAATACATAAAAGATAAACAATGGCATCAACCGCAGATTTTAAAAATGGATTGGTAATCAATTTCAACGGAGAATTATTTTCGATTGCAGAATTTCAGCATGTAAAACCAGGGAAAGGACCTGCTTTTGTGCGCACAAAACTTAAAAATTTAAAGACTGGAAAAGTTATTCCAAATACGTTTACGGCTGGTGTTAAAATAACCGTAGAACGTGTTGAAAGAAGAAGCTACCAGTTTTTGTATAGCGAAGGAAATGATATGCATTTTATGAATAACGAAACCTTTGAACAAACCTATATAGATAGAGTACTTATTGGGAAACCTGCCGATTTTCTAAAAGAAGGACAAAGTGTTGAAATTTTATTTCATGCAGAAACGGAAACTCCTTTAACCGTAGATTTACCTGCCTACGTAGTTTTAGAAATAACTTATACTGAGCCAGGCGACAAAGGAAATACAGCTACCAATACATTCAAAGACGCGACTGTTGAAACAGGAGCAATTGTTAAAGTTCCTTTGTTTATCAATACCGGCGAACTTATCAAAGTGGATACACGCACCGGTGATTATTCAGAGCGCGTAAAAGCATAACTTATCAATTAGAACATAAAAAATAGCAGGCAATCCCTGCTATTTTTTCTTTATATCATCAAAATGAAATTTCCAAGAGCATATACACTAGCCGAAATTGGTGATTTAATCCAATGCAAAACATTTGGAGATCCTGATTTCAAAATTACCGGAATAAATGAAATACACATGGTTGAATCAGGCGATTTGACTTTTGTTGATCATCCAAAATACTACAGCAAAGCGTTAAATTCTGCTGCGACTACTATATTAATCAACAAAGAAGTGGACTGCCCTGAAGGAAAAACACTGCTGTTTTCTCAAGATCCTTTTTCAGATTATTTGAAACTTGTGGAGATTTTCCGCCCATTTAAAAGTGCAAGTAGTACTATCAGCGAATCAGCTAGCATTGGCGAAGGAACAATCATTCAGCCTGGCGCTTTTGTTGGAAACAATGTTCAGATTGGGAAAAATTGCTTAATTCATTCGAATGTAAGTATTTACGATCATTCTATTATTGGGGATGATGTAATTATTCATGCAAATTCAGTTATTGGCGCTGATGCTTTTTACTTCCAAAAAAGACCTCAAGGTTTTAAGAAATTCGTAAGTCACGGACGTGTAATACTCAAAGATCGAGTTGAAATTGGCGCTTCTTGTACCATTGATAAAGGCGTATCTGGAGATACGATCATCGATGAAGGAACAAAAACCGACAATCATTGTCAGGTTGGTCATGATACCTACATCGGTAAAAATTGTTTAATTGGTGCTTTTGCTGCCATAGCAGGAGTTACTCGCATCGAAGACGATGTCATTCTTTGGGGTCGGGTTTCTATAAATAAAGATTTAGTAATTGGAAAAGGAGCGGTTATTTTAGCCACTTCCGGCATCGATAAAAGCATCGAAGGAGGCAAAACTTACTTTGGTCTTCCTGCATTGGAAGCAAGAGCCAAGTGGAAAGAAATGGCTGCGCTTAAAAAATTAGCAGAAGATTTCAACGCGAAGAAATCTTAACTAAGTTCCTGATTATCATTATCTGCTTGCTGATTTCGCCAATCCAACGCCACTAAAATTGCAGCAATTGTCCAAAAGGGCACAGACGCTTTATCCGTGTCTAAAAAATTATTTAAAAAACCGTGACTTAAATAGGTTGCTAATGCTGCGGTACTTATCAATGCTAAATATTTTATATCCTTTGTTTTGGCTTGATTGTACACTTTAAATCCAGTTGAAAGTAAGCTTAAAAACACGCCTAAAATTGCAATCAATCCAATAAAACCCGATTCAGCTAGTGGGCCTAAATACTCCGAATGAGCAGTTCCTGCATCGCCTGAATTGGTGCTAATAATGGTTCGTTCATCCGAACGTTGCATCGGGCCATAAACAAATTGGTAAGTTCCAGGGCCCCAACCCAAAACAGGTCTTTCTTGAAATAATCGCAAAGCGCAATTCCAACGATTAATTCGTTCTAAGTTGGATGCATCCGACATGACATTAGACGAAGACTGAACATGCTCCACAAAATTGCGCGAAGATTGAGTTTTGTTCATTTCTAGGTAATCCTTTATGCTTTGCATATTGGCAAAAACCAATAATAGTGCGGCCAAACTCATCAGTAAGAAATAACGAAATTGTATTTTAAACTTTAAAATAATCACCATAAAAGTACCTACTACTAGGCTAAGCCAAGCAGCTCGACTATACGACAAGTAAAAAGCCAAGATAAAAAGTGCAGAAACTCCAAGAGCGATTCCCCTCTGCCAGGAGCCTATTTTCTTCCACATTACCAAACCGAAAGTAATTGGCAAAAAGAAAGCTAATGCCATTCCATATGCTGTATGATCGTTGTAAAAAGGGCTCATTATCCATCTACCAACTTCTTCGGAAAAACCATAATGCGCATGCATCAGTGTGGTATATAGAACAACAATACTTAATCCACCTATCGAAAACCAAAAGAACAAAAGGATATTTTTTTCTTTTTTAAACAGCGGAAAAGCCATGAAAAACAAAGGAATTACAAACCACAAATGAGCAGCTAAAAACTTAAACGAAACCAAAGGCATTTCGCTACTTAAACTAGTGATAAACATCCATGATAGATAAAGTAATATCGAAATTCCAACCGGATGTTTAACAAGAAAGTAGTCCTTTGTTTTTGATTGCAGAATTTTAATTAGAAAGAAGAAAAGTAAAGCAAGTAAAATAGGTTCGGTAGGCACAGCTATCCCAAAACCAAAATCGAGTTTATCTAAATTAATGGATAACGGCGTAAAGAATAGAATTCCCCAATACGCATAATCTTGTCGGAATAGCAAAAGAACGACGGCCATCAAAAGGAAAGGAAAAAAAAAGAAAAGATAGCTTCCTTCTTTTAAAAACAGAAAAAGAACTGTTAGGTAAAGGAGGCTTATAAAACCAGTTATAACTATTTTCCACCGCGGTTTTGGCACTACTCAAGTCGTTTTTTTAATCGCTATTCCATCAAAAGCAGCAAAAAACATGAGGGAAAGTAGTGCAGTTGAAAGCATACTTCCGAGAACAGTCATCCATCGAACCGGAAACTCCTTTTTATCTGCAACAAACGGTGATTCAATCACATCCACATAGGTTTCTTTTCGATCAAAATCGGCGAAAGCCTGATCATAAGCCGCTATCATATTGGTAAGCAACCCATTTTCATATTTAAGGCGATCCATCACTAAAATCAATTCGCCACCTTTTTCATCCATGCGTTCTTTCAAAGCTTCCACGCGCTTTTTATCCACTTTTGTCAAACCGCCTTCAACCGTTCCTAGATACCCTTTTACCACTTCCGCTGCTTGGGCTCCAAAGTCCATTAAACCTTCTTCGGTAGCTAAATATTGCAATCTTAATTTCAAAGAATCGACGGTATTTAGTTTACGTTCAACTGCTCGTGCACGCATTCCAACGGTTTCGCTATAGCGTTTTTCGTGGAGCGATTTAATCTTGAGTTCGTATTCTTGAATAATGGCTTCAACCATTTCTTTGGCAGTAACAGGATCTGTATCTAACACTTCAATTTGAATAGCATCTGCCAAGGTTTTAGAAACTTTTACACTCCGATCGTAGATACGATGCATTTTAGTGAGCGCATATTTTCGACTTGTATCAATTTCATAATGATTCCATAAATCAAAACGCTCAATGATATGATCGCGAATCTGATTGGCATTCAATACTTGTTTCATCTGCTCTGCCAAACTTTCATCGGAATAGGAAGTAATATTAGCCGGATACACTACTGCCCAACTCAAATATTTGGGTTTAATAAAAGCGGGCCCGGAAAAAATAGCCGATAAAATGAGTGTTGAAATCTGGATAATTAGCAAATACTTAAACCATTTTAAAATTAAATTTAACACATTGATATTCTTAAAATTCAACTCCATAGTGATTTTTTTGTTTGTGGATTGTAAAACGCTGATTGATCCTTCCAAAAATACAATAAAATGCGCGATTCAGAATAAGGAAGTTTTTTTTTTAGATAGAACTTTTAAAAGAAGCTAATCTTGGTCTTTATTCACCAAGATGAAATAGATAGTTTTCAAATTTAAAAGCCGCAATAAGAAAGCCGAAAGTAAGGATAAAGTAATAAATAATCCCAAATTCAATAACCAAGAAAACTCGAGTTGGGAGGTTAACCAGCCAATAGCAATAACCGTTGTTAAAAATGCGATGAGTTGGAAATAAAACCCTGAATTAAAATGTATTTTTAAATACTTACGTGCAAATACAAAGTGCAGAATTGTACTGGCGAAAAGTGCTGAAATATTTGCAATGGCAGAGCCAAAAGAAGCATAATGAGGTATCAATATCGCATTCAAACCAACACTAATCAGCATACTTACAAGTGCGATATAAATAAGTGTTTTTAAATCGCCATTGGCAGTTAATAAAGTACCAAAAACATAGGAACTTGCTACCGCGATTGTTCCGAATATCAACACCGATAAGACCTCAGCCGATTCCTGAATATGGTCTAAATAGAGCAATTTCATAATTTCATGACTATACATCCAAGATCCGATTGCTAATATAAAAGTAGCCGTTAGCAAAAGAGAAATAGGCATTTTAATCATTTCCGTTAATTCCTGTTTTTCTTTTATCATTTTCGAAAAAATCGGCATCAAAAGAATAGCAAACAGATACGCCAGTTGATTAGAAGCATCCATAATCCGAAATGCATGTGCATAGATTCCGGCTTGGGTTTCGCCATCTACAGGAGGCAGTAATCGCTCCAATAAAACACTATCAATGCGATGATACAAAGTCATTAAAAGAACCAAAAGAGCAAAGGGAGCGCTTTTCTTTAGAATCATCAAGAAAAAAACAGGATTCCAATGTAAGCGTTCAAAACCTGATTTCAACATAACGATGATAAAACCAACCAAAGCTGTTAATCCATAGGCAAAAGTTTGTGCATATACAAACCATTCGATCTTAAATGGACCACTTTTTACATTTCCCCAAAGTAACACCGACATGATTCCAATCATCATGATACGATCTAATACCGACATTAAACTCTCGGTTTTAAACATGAGCATGCCGCTAATATTTGATCGCATGTACATAATTAGCGAAATTAGAAAATGATTGAAACCCACAAGCGCCAGCAGATGTAATTGTTTTCCTCGGTAACCAATCAAAAATGCAACACCAAAAGTAACCACAAAATAAAGGATTGAAAGAAGCAATTTGAGCGTTAAAATACTCGAAAAATGCTTTTTCAAAAGCGCAGAATGCTGAGCTATATTCCTGTTATTGAAGTTAGTAATTCCTAAATCGAGTAAGATATTGAAAAGGAATGAAAAATTGAGAAGCGTAAAATAAAAGCCAAATTCATGCGATCCAACCACATTCTGCACTGTCCGATCAATACCAAAAATCCAAAAAGGCTTAATCAATAAATTGAGCAGTATCAGTAAAATCAGATTTGTTAAAAATTTTCGCTGCATAAAAGGTTGGCGAAAGCACGTTGTTACACGCACTTGTTTTATCTTTGAGCAAATTTATTAAATATTGGGTTGCTTACGTGAAAATTGCTGTAAATACTCGCTTGCTTATTAATCATAAAATGGAAGGAATTCAATGGTTCACTTTCGAGACCTTGAAAAGAATCACGAAAGCACATCCAGAGCATACTTTCTACTTTATTTTTGACCGACCTTTTTTAAAAGATTTTATTTTTAGCGAAAATATTATACCAATCGTGATTGGTCCGCAGGCTCGACATCCGTTTTTATTTTACATCTGGTTTCATATTCAAATTCCGCGTGTTTTAAAAAAATACAAGATCGATGCGTTTGTATCGCCCGATGGCTTTTTGCCTTTAAAATCCAACGTCCCTTCGTTAGCAGTTATTCATGATATTAATTTCGAACATCAAACCAAAGGAATTCCATTTTGGGCGGCACATTATTACAAACGATATTTCCCGAAATACGCGAAAATAGCACGTAAGATTGCAACAGTATCGGAATTTTCGAAGGCAGATATAGTCGATAAATATGACATCGACTCCCGTAAAATTGAGGTGGTTTACAATGGAATAAACGAATCTTTTAAACCGATTACAGATACTGAACAACAACTATTTAGAAATCATTACACACAAGGTAAACCTTTTTATTTATTTGTTGGGAGTCTTCATCCGCGCAAGAATTTATGCAACTTATTAAGAGCTTTCGATCTGTATAAAGAAACAGATACCACTCAAACCCAGCTTTTAGTAGTTGGATCAAAACTTTTTAAAGCCGGCGCTATTTTTAAGACTTTTAAAAAAATGCGCTACCGCGATGAAGTTCATTTTATAGGCCATTTGCTAGCCGAAGATTTGCATACAAGTATTGCTTCTGCAAAAGGACTTGCTTATGTTTCTTTTTTCGAAGGATTTGGAATCCCAATTGTAGAAGCGTTTGCTTGTCATACGCCGGTAATCACTTCAAAAACAAGTTCAATGCCTGAAGTTAGTAAAAATGCCGCCATTTTAATTGACCCGTATTCAGTGAAAGAAATTAGCGATGCTTTAAAGAAACTCGATAACCAACCTACAAGGGAACACTATATTGCACTTGGAGAAAAACGCGCAAAAGATTTTAGTTGGGATAAAACAGCAAGGAGATTGTGGAATACTATTGATAGTCTTTTGCCTAAAAACGAATAGAAAAGGAAATAAAAACCGTATTTTGCGGTGCAAAATAATGAAACATTTCAGCATGAATGTATTACTAATCGGTTCGGGAGGCCGCGAACACACACTGGCTTGGAAATTGAATCAAAGTCCGTTGTTGAATAAACTTTTTATTAGTCCGGGAAATGCAGGAACAGCAAGTTGCGGTAGTAACGTTGCAATCGATTGGCAGAATTTTTCTGAACTAAAGAACTTTCTATTGCAAGAGCAAATCGAAATGCTCATCATTGGGCCGGAAGATCCGTTAGTTGCTGGATTGCACGACGCGATTCTTGCGGATTCGGAGACCAAACACATTGGCGTTATCGGGCCTAAAAGAGAGGCTGCAGCCCTCGAAGGAAGCAAAGATTTCGCAAAAGAGTTTATGTTTCAATACGGAATTCCTACTGCCAACTATAAAAGTTTTACTCTAGAAACCTACGAACAAGGAATCAAATTCTTGGAAGATATCAAATCGCCATATGTTTTGAAAGCCGATGGATTAGCTGCAGGAAAAGGAGTGGTAATTGTGGATGATTTACATGAAGCAATTACTGAATTTACGGCCATGCTCAAAGACGAAAAATTTGGTGCAGCAAGTAAAACCGTCTTAATCGAAGAATTCTTAAGCGGAATTGAATGTTCTGTATTTGTGTTAACCGATGGCGAGAGTTATGTTTTGCTGCCAGAAGCAAAAGACTATAAACGCATTGGCGAAGGCGATTCAGGTTTAAATACTGGCGGAATGGGATCCATCTCTCCAGTGAGTTTTGTTGATGAAACATTTATGAACAAGGTGCGGTCACGTATCGTTGAACCTACACTTCATGGATTGAAAAACGAACAAATTCCTTACTCCGGATTTATATTCTTTGGACTCATCAAAGTAAACGGTAATCCATTTGTAATTGAATACAACGTACGCATGGGCGATCCGGAAACGGAATCGGTTATTCCACGACTAGATAATGATTTGCTCGATTTATTTATTGCCACACAAAACAAAACATTGCAAAATAAAACAATTCAGATTTCGAAAAAAACAACAGCATCCGTGATGTTAGTTTCCGGTGGATATCCGCAAAACTACGAAAAAGGAAAAGTAATTCAGGGTTTGGATCAAGTAAAAGATTGCTTGGTTTTTCATGCAGGAACCACTACCAATAGTGAAGGCAACATACTTACCAATGGTGGTAGAGTATTGGCTGTAACTGCTTTTGGCGAAACCAAAGAACAAGCATTAGCTCGTGCTTATCAAGAAGCTGAAAAAATAAAATTTGAAGGGAAATATGTTCGAACCGATTTAGGTTTTGATATCTAATTTATAAGAATACGGATGATCTTAAAACTGTTCCGACAAAACTATTTCATGCAATTGACCTGGCTCATTGTCTTCTCCGTATTGATCTGGTTACCAGCCTTTCTTTCTCCGCAAACAACTGCTATTTTTACAAGCCCATTCTTAAAAGGCTATTTGATTCCAGGTGTTTCCTTCTTGAATCAATTCATTGCATTTATTTTAATTTTAGCAGAAGCTTTTTTATTGACTTATCTTTTTTCCAGGCATCAACTAACACATAAAAACAATTTCTTGCCTGGATTTTTGTTTGTTCTTTTTTCGAGTCGAACACCAGAACATTTGCAATTCTTGCCTTCTGTTTTAGCTTTGCCTTTTATACTTCTCGGCTTGTACAAATTACTTGATAGCTTCAAATCCAATTTTGTAAATAATTACCTTCTTTCCACATCCATTTATTTTTCAATTGGAAGTTTGTTTGTACCCTCAGTACTTTTGCTTTTTCTTTTCATTTGGATTAGTTTGATTCTTTTCCAAAGTTTTGAATGGAGAAGTATTCCGATTACGATAATCGGACTTGTAATTCCATATGCTTTTATTGCTTTCTATTATTTCTGGTTCAACCACTTTGGAGATTTTCTGACTATCTTAATCCAACAAAAAGAACATTTCATTAACCGTCCGCAATTACCGGAAACCCAAGGAATAATTGAGTTTTTTGTTGCAGCTATTTTGGTTTTTATTTCCGGCTCATATATTCTACAACGTGTTGGAAATCAAGTCATAAGTATTCGTAAAAAAACCTATGCCATGTATTGGCTTTTGGGCTTAAGCGTACTCATTTCGGTGTTTAATGCTGAACTTTCTTCGCGTGAACTGGTTTTTATACCCCTTTCCGGAATCTTAGGATTTTATTTTAGTTCAATCAAAAAAACTTTTTGGGCCGATTTATTTGTCAGCTCCATTTTTCTAGGAATCCTCGTCCAAAACTATCGAATACTTTTTTATGCTTAAACTTCGATTTATTCTAGACGAACTTTTAGAAGCTGGTTGCGACGAAGCCGGAAGAGGTTGTTTAGCAGGTCCTGTTTTTGCAGCCGCAGTAATTCTTCCGTTGGATTTTAAAAATGAACTTTTAAACGATTCGAAAAAACTGAGCAAAAAAAACCGCATCTTTCTTCGCGAAGTTATCCAAAAAGAAGCCCTTGCTTGGGCTGTTGCCAGCATGACACCCGAAGAAATTGATGAAATCAATATCCTTAACGCGAGCATTTTCAGTATGCACAAAGCCGTTAAATCTCTGAATGTAAAGCCACAACGACTTCTAATTGATGGAAACAGATTCAAAGCTTACGAAAAAATCGAACATCACACCATTGTGAAAGGCGATGAGAAATACATGGTCATTGCAGCAGCTTCAGTACTGGCAAAAACCTATCGGGATGAGTTTATGGAAAATGCTGATTTAGAATTTCCGGCATACGATTGGAAAAATAACAAAGGCTATCCAACGCCGAAACATAAAGCAGCTATACGTTTGAACGGAATTACTCCCCATCATCGAAAATCTTTTCGAATGGACGAGCAATTGAAGATTGCTTTTGATTAAATTCGTATTTTCTAAAAGCAAGCCAAATGAAAAACCAAACTAAAATTCGCGAAGAAAAACAACAACTTTCTGTTGAACATTTCAAAACAGGACGAAATTGTGCCCAATCCGTTTTGTCAGTTTATGCAGATGACTTTCATCTGGAAAAACAAGTTCTTCTTGGTTTATCCAGTGGATTTGGAGCCGGCATGGGCCGATTGCAAGAAACATGTGGTGCTGTGACTGGAGCTTACATGGTTTTAGGACTTTACAATGGTTCTATTCATTCAAACAATGGGTTGCTTAAAGAAGCATCGTATGAAATGATTCAAAAATTTACAACTCAATTTAAAGAAGAATTTGGGACTACAAAATGTAAACTTTTGTTGGACTGCGATTTAAATACAGATGAAGGTCAAATCCAATTCGAAGAAGAAAAGTTAGGAGAACTCATTTGTCAGAAATGCATCTCAACTTCCGTGAAACTCATTGAATCACTTATAAATCAATAAAAAAGGCTTACCTTTTTGTGCTCCACCAAGGGTTCATTTGCTACTTTTTTGTTAAATCACAACAAGAATCAGATTGTTTTCTATGTTTGCAATCAGGTATTCGTTTACCTGATTAAAAACTTATAAATAAATCGAATTATGAAAACTATAAAATCATTTTTAACACTCTTGTTAGCTGTAGTTATGCTAACAGGATTTTCACAAAATTTTAAAGTGAACACAAGCGAAACAACCCTAAAATGGCACGGCAAAAAAGTGACAGGCGAACATTTTGGAACGATTAAATTGAAAGAAGGTTCTTTTACCATGGAAAACAATAAAATAGCGAAAGGTAACTTTGTTATTGATATGGCAAGTATTGCAAATACGGATGTGGAAGACGCTGCATACAAAGCAAAACTAGAAGGCCATTTAAAATCGGATGATTTTTTTGGTGTCGAGAAATTTCCTGTTGCTACTCTAGAAATTACCGGAAGTTCAGCTTTTGTGGATAATAATGCAAGTGCAAATGGCCAATTAACCATTAAAGGAATTACACATCCAGTAGAATTTTTAGTTAGCAAAGAAGGAACAACTTTCAGCACTACCATCGTAGTTGATCGCTCAAAATATGATGTTAGATATGGCTCCGGCTCCTTTTTTGAGGGACTAGGCGACAAGCTTATTTATGATGAATTTACACTATCGGTTAAATTGATGACCAGTAAATAAACGTCTTTTTCAAACGTGAAGATGAATAACCGAAGAAACCAGTTGCAAAAAAGCGACTGGTTTTTTTATATAAATTCTTCAATTGAGTATCTTTGACTAGATCCATTCAATACAAATTCAACCTTTTCAAACAAACATTCTATGCTAATTAGAAAATATTACTTGGCTTTCATTCTATTATTATCAACAGCATCTTCCCTATTCGCGCAGGGGTTCACGCCTCCACAAGAAGGCAAAGCGGTAATTTATTTTACACGAGTTAGCAGTTACGGTTCTGCCATAGCTTTTGAATTCTTCCATAACGACCAGTTTATTGGCGATTTTAAAGGAAAGAATTATTTGCGCTACGAATGTGATCCAGGAGAGAATCTATTTTGGGCATCTTCGGAAAACAAAGAATTTATAACCACAAAAACAGAAGCTAATCAAACTTATATTGTTATTGTAGATGTGATAATTGGAACCTGGCAAGCACATGTTGGACTTACACCAATTAGCTTTGATGAGAAAGAAAAATTTGAACGAGCTCAAAAGATTATTCTAACAAAAGCACCCATTATCACAACTGAATCCAAAATTGAAAAAACCCAAAAGAAACTGGAAAAATTTATTCCTGAAAAACTAAAAATGTACCATGAGAAATGGAAAAATGAGCGCAATTTTAAACATTTATCGCCTGAAATGGCCATTCCAGTGGAAGCATTAAACTAATTCGGAGGTTTAATTTTAAAGTGGTTAGAGAGCTAATATCCAAGCACCTTTAAACTTTTTAGCATATTTTACTAATGCGGTTTCCGCTTCTTCTTTGCTCAGAAAATGGTCGATTGCTAATCGAATTTTATCATCCTTTTCGATTAAAACAGCTTTAGGATAACCCATTTCTTTATAGCTTTTTACTGCATTGGCGGCATCTTTATGATTATTAAAACTAGCAACCGTAATGTAATAAGTCAATGCTTTTGTATCGGGTTTTTGAATAGGAGCAGCTTGATATTCTGGAGATGCATCATTAATTACTTTGATAGTGCTTCCACAAACCGCTGTAGTTACTTCGATATCAATTTCTTTTCCAAACCACAAAACAGCATAACCATCCTGAATGCCAACGCCAACAGCTTTCCATGGGCTACTCTCCCATTTCCCTAGGTTTAAAATCATCTCTGAACTCGCCTTATTCTTTCGCCAAAAACTCAAAATCTGCTGCGGTGTATTTTCCACATTCGACCAGTAAGTCAATTCACGAGCTTCACTTGGATAACCAATAATTTCCTTCGCTTTTAGCCAAACGTTGTTTTTCTTTGATTGATCTGTCGGAAAGCAAATTGGCTTCCAACGACCTTTTGCTGACCAAGAATGCATATTACAGTTACTATCCGGCTTATAATTAGCAGAAAGATCTCGTACGTGCGCAATGGCAACATAACTTAAAGATTTTGATAAAGCAATTGGGGGCAAAGCAAATGCTTTGCGATAATCATTGATGAGCTGATATAATTGGTATTCTTCGCTACTGATGCAAAAATCTTTTGGAATTGTATCGGTCTGACCAAATACTTTGGCAGTACTTAGAATACTAGTTAAAATCAAAAAGACGATTGTTTTTTTCATCAGATCAAAGATAAAACGTTTATTGTTACCAACTTCCACCGGCTCCACCGCCGCCGAAGCCACCTCCACCGCCAAAGCCGCCTCCGCCACCAAAGCTGCCTCCTCCGGAGTTAAAACTACCCCAGCCACTATTTCCTCCACGACCGCCCATTGAGCTACCTAGGAACATCAGTGTCCACCAGGGAATACTGCTCCTGGTCCCCAATCCGGTGCCTCGGTTTCGTCCTTTCATTGTGATTATGAAGAAAATAACAATGAAAATAAAAAAAGGAATGAGTCCGG
>JAFGAK010000219.1 GCA_016933745.1 Bacteroidales bacterium | reverse complement strand
GGTAATTGATTGGGGCAGGGCTGACTCTTTGGATTGGAGAAGGTTGGGGCGTCCTCGTAATTGGGAAAAGCTTGGGGTTAAGATTGGGTCTGTGCGGGTTGTTCGGACCAATAAATCAGTTATTGTTCATCCTGGACGCTTGCGGGGTTTTGATGTAGATGAACTACTTATGCTCAGTGGAAGGATTGTTGAACGAGTGAAAGGTGTGCTAGAGTGCCATTTTGATTTGGTGTTAGAGGAGCCGGGTGTTGCTTTGCATGAGCCTATTACAAGATTTTATAGTGAAGAAGCAGGAGAACTCGTTAAACTAGGAACAACCATTGTCGAAGACGTAGGATCCATAGACAACAGTTCCCCAGAACGTGTACCCCACGAAGAATACGTAGGCAAAGACCTAGCCAAAGCAAGACTACTAATGCCCCTAAAACTAACCAAACTTGAGCAAAGAGTAGAAGATGTGGAAAACCAACTGACAAAATTGAGCGAAAACATTGGCGAACTTGTTTCTGTACTAAAGACAGCCATGATAAAGAAATTCGAGGAAGATTATTCTTTGTCCTTAAAGGATAAGTATATTTCTTGATTGTTTTTTCTAAATTTAATTAACTATTAAGCTACTTTTTGGATGATTCTTTCTAGAGCCGGTTTGAGTTTTTCTAGGAATTGGAAAAAGTCTTTCTCTTCTATAGTTTGCAGCAACAGCTCTTTTTCTTCGCCCCATCTGAAAAGTGGAGATGTTCCTAGTTCTTTTTTGTTTTCGAAATTCTTTCTGTATTTTTTATATAATTCTAGCATGAACTTTGTTTTGCAAACGATTGAATCAACCATTTCTTCTATGTTAATTCTGTATTTTTTGGAAATGAGGTAAACGTCAAGAAAATCTCGTGCTTTGGTTCCTTGCCGTGTAAGTATAGACCGAATTTTCTCGGCAAAAATTTCTCGGACATCATAAACATCAAAGGTTATCTTATGCAAATATTCCTCATATTCTGGAAACATCAATAGCAATTCTTCATTTGGTATTGTCAGCAGTGATTTTAGTTCTGCCTTCTTAGAGGTAAAAAGTAGTTTTTCAACAAAATTTATTTGAACCTTCATGAAGCTTTCGCGGTCAAGTATCTCCGAGGTGTACCAGATTTTGAAGGTGCAGAATTTGTTTCCGCCGCCCAGTTCTACAAATTTTGTGTTATTTTTTGTGCATGTAAAATTAAGGCCACGTTTGGCTGATATTTTTTCGAATAACTCTCCTATGTCATCAATGATTTTGGATAAGGTTCGTCGGATCTCTTTTTGGGATTTGTTCTGGAAGATTGTCTGGTTTTTCCAAGTGAAGTCTATGTCTTCTGAAAATCGGTAATATCCAAGATAATGTTTTATGAGGCAAGTTCCGCCTTTGAAGACGAAGTTTTCAGAAAAGAATTTGTCGTTTGAGAGGTCACACAATATTTGGTGGAGGATAAGGTCTTTTTCTATCATGTCCCCTCTTTTTATTTTTTGGATTTTGCTGACTTCGTTGACAAACTCTTTTCTCATCTGGTCACCTCACGTGTTATGTCTTGTATAGTTTTGGGATAATTTTTAGAGTATTTTTTGATTTTTGGTTTTGCTAGGTTCTTAGACCATTCTGAGATGTCTGAAACTATTTTTTCTTTTGGGATTCCATTGTATCTCCATCTGTACATGATGTCTAGAATTGTTTTTTCGGGGTCAGAATATCTGATTTTGTTTTTGATTATGCCAAATAGAAAGAGTGATGATTTTAGTTTTACGAATTTGAATTTGTAGCCAGCTATGTTTATTGGTTTGGCGCGAAAGATTTTGTCGCTGACCACATAGTCTATTGTGAAATGCTCATAGGTCATGTTGTTGAGTTTAAGAGCAGTGTGCAGTCCGAAATACCAGTTCTTTACTTGTTTTAATTCCAGTCCTTTGGCGACAAGTTCTAGGTGATTGTATTT
>JAFGAK010000218.1 GCA_016933745.1 Bacteroidales bacterium | reverse complement strand
TTAGAGCAATTTCGGCAATATCTTTATTTTTAGAAACGACTGAATAAATAGAATCAAAAATCCGATGTGTTGTAGCCAAAACAGCTGCATTTGCTTCTTCAGTTCGCGGTCCTTGACCAAGGAAAACAGCCATAAAAATGCCATCTAATCCGCCTTCTTTCATTCTTGGAAAATCAACTTTAGTAGATGATTCATAAGGATCGTGACGAACAGAAACATCAAAATCGTCTCTGGTAAAAAGCATTGGTGTATCGGTATGCGAATCAATTGTTGTAGCTTTTGCATGGATTTTTAGCGCTTTTTCAACAAGTTTTTCTTCCGAAGTTTTACAAGAACTAATTAGCACAATAAGTCCCGCTAAAATGAATTGTTTTTTCATGGTTAAGAATTTATTTGGTTATGTTTGACAGTAGCAAATATAGAATTTTCCTCGATATATCAGAAAAAATCCACTTTTAAAAAATCAGGAAGAATCCTAGCCAAATAATTCTCAATGTAGAAAGAGTACCTAAAATTTAGTTTTCACTAAGTTTGGTCGACCATAAAATGGCTTCTAATTCGCGAAGCATAACTGCTTTCTTTTGTTTTGGGGCATAAAGAAAACCATCGATGGTTATTACTCGATTTGTTTTTTCATCTACAAAAGTATAGGAGAGGAACGGACCTCCCATAAAATCATTTTCCAAATCCCATAAGCCACGCAATTCAGTGGCATACTGTCCGTTAAAATTGATTCTTCTCGACTGAACAGGTACAAATTCGTCGGCTATTTTTTGGTAAGAACCTAAAGTAGGACCCGGAATTTTCACTTTCGTAAGAAGGTTTCTGCTCTGACGGATTTTATTCGGATTGAAAGCATTTGTATCAGCGTAAGGGACGGTATAGATCATAACGCTCATGGAATTGGTTGTTGTTTCTTTCCGAATCCATGCAAAATTTCCCTCTAAAACAGCAATATTATAGCCTTTTGGGACATTCATATCCAAATTAAAATTCTTTTTAAGTTCTCGAGAAATATTCGTGTTTTTGAACTTGGATGCATAGGAATTGATGATTCTTTTTCGTTCGTTTTCTCGATAAAGTTCCAATGCTTTGAATTTATTTTCTTCAAAAATCTGAAGAAACGCATCGTGCGAAGGTGCATTTATTTTAATCACCATTTGCGGTTCCGACCACAAATCTTTATGAATTTCGATAAAGGCATTCGGAAATTTTTTATCAATCTCAAGAATGAAAAGATTGTGATGTGTTTTAAACATTTGCTTTTCAAGCGATTTCTCATTCACATTCACTAAATTAAATTCCTTTTCAGCAATTGATAAAACGGGCATATCAACTGCAAATGCAGCGCGGATACTGTCACCAATTTCTCCATTCCATTGTTCTGTATTTTGGGTGATTATGAGCATTTCATTTGCTCCACCCGTAGAAGCGATTTTACTTGATTTGTCGCTTTCGCTACTGCAAGAGCTCAACAAAAGTAAACTGAATAAGAGAATAGGAAGATAGCTGAATTGATTTTTCATAATATAAAACTTGTAAAAGCCAGTTAATTTGACAAGTGCTATCAAACAAATATCATTCCAAAATGCCTATTAGGAGTTGACTCGGATTTTCAATTTTTGTCCTAACTTCAATTTATTGGAATTTCCAAGCTGATTAAGCTCTTTAATACTATCAATACTCGATTTATATTGTTTTGCAATTTCCCAAAGGGTATCACCACTTTTAACCGTATGAACTATTATATCTCCTTTTTGGCTACTTGTTGAAATCGGTTTTGTAGTTGAAGAATGAATGCTAAGCTTTTGTCCGGGTTTAATAATGTTGGAACTTAAATTATTCCATGATTTTAATTGTTGGATAGAAACGCCGTATTTTTTTGCAATCAGACCAAGGTTTTCTCCCGATTTAACTTGATGAACGGAATTACTTGAAACCGATGTTTGAGCTGTTTGTCGTGAGCTAACCTGACTAGAACTTGGTGTGTTCCCCGGACTGTAAACAATTAACTTTTGACCTGGATAGATTCTGGAATTTTTTAATCCGTTCCACGCTTGTAATCTGGAAACAGATGTGCGGTATTTACTTGCAATTAAACCCAGATTTTCTCCACTTCTTACAATGTGAATGCTTCTTTCTTTGGCTTCTTTTATTTTAGCTAAAAGCTTTTCGCGCTCAATCCCTTTTTCCGATTTAAAAGCATATAAGCTGTCTTCATGCTCGATAAAATAATTCATCTGTTCTCTAGGTAATCTTAAAACATAAGTTTGACCATTGACAGATGGAATAATTCCTTCTTTGTAGGCCGGGTTTAGAAATCTTACATCTTCAATAGGAAGATGTAAAAATTCAGATATCTGATCAAAAGATAAAACTTCACGAACACTGATACTATCAATTTGATTGAACAAAATTCCAGGATCAGTAGGGAAAATATTGTGTTCAGCTGCATAATTAAAAACGTAGTTTACGGCGATAAAAGCTGGAACATAACCCCGGGTTTCTCTTGGTAAAAACGGCCAAATTGCCCAATAGTCTTTAACACCATTTGCGCGTCGAATAGCTCTGTTTACATTTCCAGGGCCGGAATTATAGGCTGCCAAAACCAAATTCCAGTCGTTATAAATAGCGTATAAATCAAGCATGTGTTTACAGGCTGCCTCGGTAGCTTTGTACGGATCAAAACGATCATCCACCATCGAATTCTGATTGAGACCATACATTTTCCCGGTTGCATACATAAATTGCCAAAGACCTTTGGCTCCAACTCTACTTCCGGCTGTTGGATTAAGTGCGCTCTCTACAACGGCTAAATATTTTAATTCCAATGGAATATTGTATTTGTCCAAAGCGATTTCGAACATTGGAAAATATATTTCAGCTAATCCCAACATGCGAGCAGTTTGGTTTTTGCCTCTGCCTGCATATAAATTGATATACCCTTTAACATGTTCATTGTATTCTAATTCAATGGGTGTTTGAGCGTTTAAAACGCCTATTCTTAATGCGTAAACAGAATCGGAATATACAGGACGTTCTTCGGGTTTGAAATGATAAACATTTAAAACTGCAGTATCTGTTTCAAAATGATAACGATCGAAAAAATGAATGGAAGACAGACTGTCTATTTGTTGCAGTATTTCGGAACCATTCAGTAAATCCAAGTTTTCATCTACTTCATCACTACTTCCAAATCTATTCTGGAAGAAATTGGCGAAAGCCAAGGTGTCAAACAATTGATTTACTTCGCTAAGACTATCAGAACTTGGTACATTTAAAGTATCTATAGGGATCAATTCATCGTCAGAAGTAGCAATCATTCTGAGCGAATTTGGTAATTCTGATTCCTTAGACAGCTTTGTTTTTTTAGTAGGAGTGTTTAGTGATTTGGTTTGTGTACAAGAATTAAACAGGACAATTAAAACTCCGGCGAGGAGTAAAATGTTGTATTTTGGGTTTTGCATTTCGATCTATTTTTAAGTAGGCAAAAATAATAGAAATACATTAGCATTCATGTGTTCAGAAATAATCCTTTAAAAAAAAAGCAAAGCTTTTGGCTTTGCTAAAAAATGATTAGGATCCACATCCGCAACCTCCGTGTCCGCCATGATGATCGTGACTTTCATTGGTAGAACAGCAGCTTCCACCATCAGAGTCGGAACTTCCGCAACCACATCCACCATCATCATGGTTGTGCCCGCCTCCGCTACCGCAACCACATCCGTGCGAAGGGTTGAGCTCTTCATCCGTAGCAGGTCTAACGTTTGCTATAATTCCTTTGAAGTATAAATCTTTTCCGGCCATTGGGTGGTTAAAGTCCATAACAACCACGCTGTCTTTAACTTCTTTTACCGTGCCGTTCATCCTTTTTCCGTACCGATCCATCATTGGGATTTCGTTACCAATGAATAAAATTTCGTGGTTTAACTCACCATCTCTTACAAAAATATCTTTTGATAATTCGATGACCGCTTGTGGATTAAATACGCCATAGGCATCACTTGCAGAGATTTTAAACTTAAAGCTATCTCCACTTTCCTTTCCTTCGAGGCCTTGCTCAAAACCGGCAAGTAATTTGCCATTTCCAAAAAGAAATTCAACAGCTTGGTCTTTACCAACTGTTTCTATAATATTTCCATCGTAATCGTCGGTAGTTAACGTATAAGTTAATGAAGCAACTGTATTTTTTGTAATTATCATGAGTTTGAATATTCTAAAATTTATGAAAGTACAAAAGTAGAATCTCTTTAGGTAAAAAGTGGTGTTTTCAGCTTGAATAATGTGTATTTAACAATTATTTAGGAAAGCGATTGGTTTTACGTGAAGCCGTTTTCAGAATTCTTTAGGAGGAGCAGAAAAGAAAAAATGTAATATTAAAATTTCATAACGAATGTTAAGCAAAATAAGTGGTTTAATGCGGAGCGGAAGAAAGTGGGATGCTTTTAAAAAGCTCCTGAATTAGATTTTAATCAAGTTATTACGAATAGCAAACTTAACAAGATCAACCGTTGTGCGTAAATTTATTTTTCGCATGATGTTGTTTTTGTGACTTTCAACCGTTCGGATACTAATGAACAATTTATCTGCTATTTCCTGATTGGTATAACTTTCCGCAAATAATTTTAGAACTTCCATTTCTCTTTCAGAAAGCGATTTTAGTTGCTTATTAAAAGCTTCGTTGTCGTTTTGATTGGCTTTTTTCAGATAGGAGTTAAGTAAGATTTGAGCAATGGATTTGCCATAATAATCGTAGCCGCTTCGCAATGTATAAATCGCTTCTATCAGTTCATTGGCGGTGGTGTCTTTGGTTAGTATCCCTTTGGCTCCTGCTTTTATTGCTTGCAAAATAAAAGACTCATCTACCGAAAAGCTTAAAACTAAAATTCTTGAACGTTCGAAATTACGGCACAGGTTTTTGATTTGTAGCGTTTCTTCTGTGCTGCTGGCATGAGCAATAAACAGGATGATATTGGGCTGTATCAGCTTTCCTTTTGCATCGAAATTGGGTAAGGAAAATAAGTTGCTTTCAACAACAATATCTTTTGCCTTGGCTAATAAGCTTTTTAAGCTTTCTGAAATGATCGGGATTTCGTTTTTAATTAGAAGGCTTATCACGTATTTGAAATTTTAGCTTTTTTGCAACAGCAATTCACAAATATACAATTTTGAATGCATTAAGCTGACTCGTCATCGAAAAAAATTCCTAATTTAGGGGCTGTTTCTTTCAGAATTGCAATGAGATATGGAAAATAATCATCAATCCCAAAACAAAAAAAACTTGGATAAAAACGAAGAAAATTTAAATGTTTTGGCTTGTTTGAATCAAATAACCGCCTTGCTTAAAGAACGCAAATCAACGGATCAACTGTTGCAACAAATTGCAAACACTTTACCTGATTATTTTCAATATCCCACACATGCCTTGGTGCATATCCACTACGATGGAAAGGATTTTTATTCCGTCAGTCCCAAAAGAGCCAAAAGCAAGTTGAAGACCAAGTTTAAAACTTTGCAAGGAAAAATTGGTTTTGTGAATGTGCAGTATTTAGAAAATTTTAGAGAAGCTGATTTTGGTCCGTTTCTAAAAAGTGAAAATCTATTATTGGAGAAAATCGGATCGCGTTTAGAAGGCTATTTTAATACGATTGAATCCAAAGCAAATAATATTGTTGAAGGCGATTATGTGACCGTGCCTTTGGCTTCCTATTTCCCAAATCAAAGCATTGCAAATAAACAACTTTTGCAGCGCTACCTAAACAGAAGTAATTATACGCGTGATATTTACCACGATTTAATGCCCTTCAAAGTAAAAGAAATTTTACTGATTGCTAATTTATACGATGCATATAGTATCGAAGAAGAGGGTCGGTTTTCTGAGCAAGTTTTAGGCAAATATTATCAACTTCATTTAACGTCTGTTCCCCGTATTACAGGCGTTTCTACGCTCGAAGAAGCTATAGAAACACTTGAGTACAAGCATTATGATTTGGTAATTATCATGATGGGAATCGACCGTCAGATGCCCGATAATTATAGTAAAAAGATTAAAGAAGTTTTTCCGTATTTGCCCATTTTCTTATTGTTAAATAACAATCGGGATATTGCTGAATACTCTAACCGGAAACATGAATACATTAACAAAGTATTCATTTGGAATGGAAAGTCGTCGGTTTTTTTCACTATGATTAAGCATTTGGAGGATAAAATTAATTTGGAGAACGACACCACCAAGGGTTTAGTGCGAGTAATTTTGGTTGTGGAAGATGATCCAAAATATTACTCACTTTATTTACCCATGCTATACAATATCATTATGGATCAAACCCGTCGAATTATCGACGATGTAAGTACCGATGAATTGTATAAAGTATTGCGTCTGCGCGCTCGCGCTAAAATTATTCTTACTCAATCTTACGAAGAAGCCATCGAAATATTTACCAAATACAAAGAATTTATTCTCTGTTTAATTACGGATGTGAAGTTCTATAAAAATGGAGGTTTAAATAGCGAAGCCGGTTTCAACTTAGTTAATCACATCCGAAATCAAGTAAAAGACCTGCCAATTATAATTCAATCTTCTGATCCAAATAATCGGATGAAGGCAATGGCTTTAAAAACCGCGTTTATTGATAAGAACTCGCAAAGCTTATTCCAAGATTTCAAGCAGTTTATTATGAAATATTTGGGATTTGGTAACTTTTTTTACAAAGATCGGGAAGGAAATCAAATTGCTGTTGCACACAGCCTGAAAGAATTTCAAGAACAATTGTTGTTAATTCCTGATGAATCCTTGATTTATCACGCCAGCCAAAATCATTTTTCGCTTTGGCTAAAAGCCAGAGGCGAAATTCAGGTAGCGCGGATTATTAATCCGGCAAAAGTGGCCGATTTTAAAGATGGAGAAAGCTTACGTAAATACTTGATTTCAATCATAAGCGAGTTTAGAAACGAACAGAAAAAAGGAAAGTTAATTCCGTTTGAAGAGGACAATGAAATTCTCGACTCATCGAATATTGTCATTCTTGCAGAAGGTATGTTGGGAGGTAAAGGAAGAGGTTTGGCTTTTTTTAATAGCTTATTGTACAATTTTGATTTCAGTGAGATCCTTCCAGATATTCACATTCTTATTCCAAGCACCTTGATAATTGGAACAGGCGAGTATGATCAATTTATGGAAAGCAATCATTTGCGCGAAACAATGCACGAAGCCACCTCTTTTGATCAGATAAAAAAACTCTTTTTAGATGCCTCGCTTAGTCCCAATTTGACAACCAATTTGCGACGTGTGCTTCAACTGACTAATAAGCCGCTGGCAATTCGTTCCTCCGGTTTACTAGAGGATAGTTTGTCTCAGCCTTTTGCAGGTATCTTTGATACCTATATTTTGCCTAATTCCCATGCAAATATCGATGTACGCTTGCAGCAACTTTCAGATGCGATTAAATTGGTTTACGCATCCATTTATTCTGATACCTCCATTGCCTATGTAGAAGCCATTAATTATAAGATTGAAGAAGAAAAAATGGCAATTATTATTCAGGAGGTGGTTGGTAATCAGTATGAACAAGTCTTTTATCCTCAAATTAGCGGCGTTGCACAATCGCATAACTATTATCCGATTGGTCATATGAAACCCGAAGAGGGTTTTGCAAATATTGCATTAGGTTTAGGTAAATACGTGGTAGAAGGAGAAAAATCTTATCGGTTTTCACCTAAATATCCAACACTCGAAAATTATTCTACCAAATCGTTGGTAAAAAATTCGCAAGTCCATTTTTATGCGGTTAACCTAGCTAATGATGATTTGGATTTATGGGAAGGCGAATCGGCCGGATTAATTCGGTTGGAAGTTTCCGAAGCGGAAGATCATGGAACATTGAAACATTGTGCTTCGGTATATGATGCCGATAATGATCGTTTGTATTCAGGAACTTTCCGTTCCGGACCGCGAATTTTAAATTTTGCCAATGTGCTAAAACACAATTATATTCCTTTGGCTCGATCGCTCGAATTGGTTTTGGATGTTGTAAAAGAAGCCATTGGAGCGCCTGTTGAAATTGAGTTTGCTGTTAATTTAGATAAAGACGACGATGGGAAAAGTAAGCTCTATATTTTGCAGATAAAACCACTTATCGGAAATACGGAAGATTACCGTATTGATTTGGAAAATATTCATAAAGATGACTTGTTGCTCTATACCGAAAACGGAATGGGAAATGGGAAAGTGGATGATATTTACGACTTAATTTATGTCGATATTCAAAGTTTTGATAAGAGTAAAACCAGCGAAATGGTTCAGGAGATTAGCTATCTCAATCATAAAATGCGCGAAGAAAATCGGAAATATATTTTAATTGGTCCCGGTAGATGGGGCACACGTGATCCGTGGATCGGAATTCCGGTGAAATGGCATCAAATTTCGATGGCTAAAATTATTGTCGAAACAAGCTTAGATGCTTTTCCGCTCGATGCTAGTTCCGGATCCCATTTTTTTCACAATGTAACAGCAGCTGATGTAGGTTATTTTTCGGTGCAGCCAAACGAAGGGACCGGACAAATAAATTGGGAGAAAATAGAATCTTTTGAGCCGATCGAAAAGACAACTCATTTTAAACATCTGCGTTTTAAGAAATCGCTTTGCGTAAAAATGGATGGCAAAAAAAGAATTGCAATGATTGACTGGGAAACAAAAAGAGAATAACAACGATTGTAGATCAGTCGAATTCTAAATTTGCCTTGGTATGATCTTTTCTGTAATCTCCAAGGGTTTTAAACCCTCGAAGAGTTAGCTTATCGAAGAATTATTTTTTCGCTTTTACAAGATTCAATCTTAATTCATCCAATTGCTCTTGCGCAATAGGCGAAGGAGAATCGATCATGATATCGCGACCAGAATTGTTTTTTGGAAAGGCAATATAATCACGAATAGAATCTGATCCGCCAAATAAAGATGTAATTCGGTCGAATCCAAAAGCAACACCACCGTGAGGAGGAGCTCCAAATTCAAATGCATCCATCAAAAATCCGAATTGCGCTTGTGCTTCTTCATCGGTGAATCCAAGGTGTTTAAACATCAGTTTCTGAAGATCGCGATCGTGAATACGAATCGAACCACCACCAATTTCCACTCCATTGATTACCAAATCGTAAGCGTTTGCTCTTACTTTTCCGGGATCAGTAGAAAGCAATTCTATGTCTTCTTTCTTTGGACTGGTAAATGGATGATGCATCGCATGATATCTTCCGCTTTCTTCGTCCCACTCCAAAAGTGGAAAATCAACTACCCATAAAGGAGCAAAAGTGTTTGGGTTACGCAAGCCCATTCTGTTTCCCATTTCCAAACGGAGTTCGTTGAGTTGTTTGCGAACTTTATCGGTTCCTCCGGAAAGGATGAGCATCAAATCTCCTGGTTTTGCAGCAAAGCGCTCAGCCCATTTTTGTAATTCTTCTGATGAATAGAATTTATCTACCGAAGATTTAAGTGTGCCATCAGTATTGTATTTTACGTACACCAATCCTGCAGCGCCGATTTGCGGCTTTTTAACAAAATCAGTTAGTTGATCCAATTGCTTACGTGTGTATTCTGCCATTCCGCTTGCATTGATTCCAATCACTAATTCTGCCTGATCAAAAACAACAAATCCTTTATTTTGAGCCAAATCATTCAGTTCTACAAAACGCATATCAAAACGCATATCGGGTTTATCCGAACCGTAAAATTTCATTGCATCTGCATAATCCATGCGTGGGAAATTGCTAATATCTAATCCTTTTACTTCTTTAAATAAATAGCTTGTAAGTCCTTCAAAAGTATTTAAAATGTCTTCTTGCTCTACAAAGGCCATTTCGCAATCAATTTGGGTAAATTCCGGCTGTCGGTCGGCTCTCAAATCTTCATCGCGGAAGCATTTAACAATTTGATAATAACGATCATAACCCGCTACCATCAATAACTGTTTAAAGGTTTGTGGCGATTGCGGCAAAGCATAAAATTGATTTGCATTCATGCGAGAAGGCACAATAAAATCGCGCGCTCCTTCGGGAGTAGATTTAATAAGATAAGGAGTTTCTATTTCAAAAAAACCTTGTTTATCAAGATAATTTCGTGTTGTAATGGCCATTTTATGGCGCAGCTCCATCGCTTTGCGAAGTGGATTTCGGCGTAAATCCAAATAGCGGTATTTCATCCGAAGTTCTTCTCCGCCATCTGTATCATCTTCAATGGTAAATGGAGGTAGTTTTGCTTTATTTAAAATAGTCAAATCATCCACAATAATCTCGATATCTCCTGTGGCGATTTTTGCGTTTTTATTACTTCGTTCAGCTACTTTTCCTGTGATTTGAATCACGTATTCGCGACCTAATTTCCGGGCTTGTTCGCCTTGTTTTGGATGAGTTTCCATATTGAAAACCAATTGCGTAATACCGTAACGATCTCGTAAATCGATGAAAGTCATTCCGCCTAAATCGCGTGAGCGCTGTACCCAGCCGCTTAACTTTACTGTACTATTTATGTCTGAAATTCTTAATTCTCCACAGGTGTGTGTGCGTAACATGGTGTAATAGATTAGTTTCTTATTAAATTGAAGCTGCGAAATTACTGATTTTTCTCATTATTGCTTCATTCCTTTTCTAAATGATTTAAACAGAAATGAATATGCTGAAAGCGTTTTTAGCTCGACTAATTAATTGAAAAATCGCTTTGCGTGTTTTACTTAAATTCATACGAATTCTACGGAAATAAAACAGTAAAATTGGGTTGTGTTTTTTTTTCTAATTAAACTTGAAGGTAGTTTAAAACACAATTAACATTCATAAATCTTTAAAATAAATCTGATATGTCGAAAGAAATGGAACAAAAAGTACAAGCTTTTATGGCAAGGGTTATTGCTAAGAACCCGGGAGAAGTTGAATTTCATCAAGCAGTGCATGAAGTTGTAGAATCTCTTATTCCTTTTGTTGAAGAAAATCCTCAGTACAAAGAGGCTAAAATTCTTGAAAGAATGGTTGAACCTGAAAGAGTGATTCTTTTTCGTGTTCCCTGGATCAACGATAAAGGCGGCGTAGAATTGAACAAAGGCTATCGTATTGAAATGAATAGCGCAATTGGTCCTTATAAAGGTGGTTTGCGATTCCATCCAACGGTGAATTTAGGTATTCTTAAGTTTTTAGCATTCGAACAAGTGCTCAAAAACAGTCTAACAACTTTGCCTATGGGCGGAGGAAAAGGTGGATCTGATTTTGATCCTAAAGGAAAATCAGATAACGAAGTAATGCGTTTCTGTCAAAGTTTCATGACTGAATTGCAACGTCATATTGGTCCAAATACCGATGTTCCTGCTGGTGATATTGGTGTTGGTGGTCGTGAAATTGGTTATATGTTTGGTCAATACAAGCGTTTACGCAATGAGTTTACAGGCGTTCTTACCGGAAAAGGTTTAGAGTGGGGTGGTTCATTAATTCGTCCGGAAGCAACCGGCTACGGCGCCGTTTATTTTGCTCAGGAAATGTTAGCAACACGCAACGATTCATTCAAAGGAAAAATTGTAGCTATTTCAGGTTCAGGAAATGTTGCTCAATATGCCACAGAAAAAGTAAACGATTTGGGAGGTAAAGTTGTTACTCTTTCTGATTCTACGGGATTTATTTATGATCCAGAAGGTATCGATGCTAAGAAATTGGCTTGGGTGATGGAATTGAAAAATGTAAAACGTGGACGGATTAAAGATTATGCCGAAAAATTTGGAGCTCAATACTTCGAAGGAGAACGTCCTTGGGGAATAAAAGTAGATGTGGCTCTTCCTTGCGCTACTCAAAATGAAGTAAACGACGAAGAAGCTCAAATTTTAATTGATAATGGCTGCTACTGTATTTCGGAAGGAGCAAATATGCCATCGACTCCGGAGGCAATTAAAATATACACCGACAATAAAATACTTTATGGACCTGGTAAAGCTGCAAATGCGGGTGGTGTTGCTGTTTCCGGTTTAGAAATGTCGCAAAACTCCATGCGCTTGTCTTGGACTCGTGAAGAAGTGGATACCAAATTGCACTCCATCATGGTTAATATTCACGAAAATTGTGTGAAATGGGGAAAAGAAGGCGATTTTATCAACTATGTAAATGGAGCAAATATTGCTGGTTTTGTTAAAGTAGCCGATGCAATGCTAGCGCAAGGCGTTGTTTAAATAGTGCATGTAAATTTTATAATAGGAAGGGAGCTGCTTGCGGTTCCCTTTTTTTCTTTGTCATTCAAAATGAAATATGTCTTGGTTTTTTCATAAGTTTGAATTTCAAATTAAATGGGAATGTATTGAACACGACCGTGATGATATGCTCGATTGGTTTATGAATAGGAATGATCATCTTAAAAAAAGATACGAATGAAAAAAATACTTGTGTTGCTTTTGGTTTTGATACTTGCTTTTCTGACTTTTTACTTTTGGGGAAGTTCCCACAATTGGAATGAAGAGGAGTACAACCAAATCAAAATATTTAACCAAAAACCTTCGGTTGAATCAGATACACTGAGTGTATTAACTTATAATATTGGCTGGTTGTCGGGCATGACAAATAATTTGCCTGTTCCACGAAGTGAGGAATTGTATGCCGATAATTTAAAACAAGCTGTTTCGTTTTTACGGGATATAAATCCTGATATTATTGGTTATCAGGAGATTGATATTTCAGCAAAACGATCTTATTTTTACAATCAGCCGGATAGTTTAGGCAAATATTTGGGCTATTTAAACGGAGCTCTGGCCGTTAATTGGGATAAGAAATATGTTCCATTTCCTTATTGGCCTCTAAAGTATCATTTTGGAGAATTAATTTCTGGACAATATGTGATGAGTAATTTGGAGATTGAGAAGAATGAATATGTTGTGCTTCCAAAACCTATCAACGCTCCATTTTATTACAATGCTTTCTATTTAGATCGATTGATACAAAAAACTTGGTTTAAAACACCCAAAGGTGATTTATTGGTGATGAATGTGCATCTAGAAGCTTTTGATCAGGAAACACGAATGCTACATGTTGATTTGGTCATAGAAGAGTACTTAAAATATGCCGATCAATTGCCCGTTTTATTAATTGGTGATTTTAATAGTAGAGCAATTGGTGCAGATGGACCTATACAAGAATCGGCGAGGAAAATGTTTGAATTAGCAGGTGTAGGAATGGCTATTTCAGATAGTATGTTCTTGGCGAATCCGGCAGGAAATTATACATTTAGCTCAGGCGATCCGGTAGAAAAAATCGATTACATTTTCTATAATACTCAGTTTATCAGAAAAATAGATGCTAAAGTAATTCAGGAAATTGGCGAAGCTTCTGATCATTTTCCGGTTTGGATGCGCTTTGTTATTCAATAAAAAAAGGCCAATTGATTTCAATTGACCTTCTTTAAAACTATCTTTTAAAGCGACTAATTTTCTTCTAAAATAGCCATAGCTTTGTCAAAAATAGTTGCATCGTCAATTTCTACAATTCCTCCATCAGGACCTTGTTCTGTATGAAATCCAACAGTAACACCATTGTCATAATTGGAACCACCAAAATAATTTCTAACAGTTTCAACTGAAATGTTTAAATCCTCTGCAATTTTATGCATTGCTCCGTCAGGCAAGCTATCTTTGACTTTTCTTAGTTCGTTAAATGTAATTCTCATATATCTAAAGTTTGAATTTTGAAAATGGTATTGTGATACCCTATGAACTATCGACACAAAAATAACAAATTATCTTCGCTTTAAAAATGGAAATACAAAAATATCTGACCTTTTGCTCTTAAATTTCGTTAAAAGTAGTTCCATCTTAATTTAAGCAACTAAAAACAGAACAAATGCCGAAGAAGAATTGTGCTAATTTGGTGTATTTTACAAAATAAAATATTTGTAAATAACAATATTAATAATTACTTTTGCAGCCCGAATTTTTAATCGAAAAGCGATGAGTAAAGTTGTAAAATACACAATTCCTTTTTTAGGTTTAAAAATCGGAAAACATGAATTTGATTTTCAAATTCAAGATACGTTCTTTGAAGCATACGAATATTCCAGAGTACAAAAGGGAAATTTATTCTTAAAAGTAGAGCTAGAAAAGTCTGAAAGCATGATTATTCTTGACTTTCACTTTAGTGGAACTGTGAATGCCCTTTGTGATCATTGCGGCGAAGAGTTTGATTATCCAATGGATTTTTCAGAAGAACTCATTGTTAAATTTAGCGATTCACAAAAAGAGGAAATTGACGAAATACTTATTTTACCTTTGAGTGCCTATCAACTTGAGTTAGAACAATATATTTACGAATATATTAATTTGGCTCTTCCCATGCGAGTTCTTCATGAAGAAGATGAGGATGGCAATCCGAGCTGCACTTTGTACGAGTTGGAAGATTTTGATGACAGCAATGAACCAAATGACCTAGTGGATCCCCGATGGGAAGCACTAAAAAAATTAAAATAAAAT
>JAFGAK010000217.1 GCA_016933745.1 Bacteroidales bacterium | reverse complement strand
TGTAGTATCGATGGTATAATAGATATCATGAAAAGTAGAGTGAAAATCAATGCCGAAATAGAATTTCCCTTTCGATTCCTTTACCTTGTTTTCCATAAAGTTTTTAATGGCCAAAACTTCCGGCTGATTAAATGTTTCCCAATCTCTGTTCAGATCAATTCCTCCCGAATTATGTCGCCAATGACCATGATCCACGCCATCTGGGTTTACCATAGGAATAACATACGTATTGTATTTGGCTCGAAATTGCTGCGCCAATTCGCTGTTGTCCGACAGTTTTTCAACAAAGGCTTTCATTGCAAAATAACCAGTTACTTCGGGTGGATGCTGCCGCGATAAAACCAGAATCATTTTTGAATCATCTGCATTTCCAATTTTCAGCATTTCTATGGGTTTTCCTTCCTTGCTTTTCCCAATTGTTTGGACCGAGATATATTCTTTCGTAGCAAGTTCATCCATCCAAGCTCGATTGTGTTTAGATGTTTGTAATTCTTGTGCCGAAATCCAAAGTGTATCCGGACTAACCGATACTTTAAAGCCTAACTCATACGCTGATTGCTCATTATCTAATTCCGGATTAGAAATAAATTGAGTGGAATCAATTGTTTTCCAGTGAATTCCGTCCTTGCTGATTTTAGGATTGTATCGATGTTTCACTCCTTCTAGATAAGTTAATCTTAGTTGAATGTTTTTACTGTTCGCCGACCAGATTTTAAAACCATACCACGGACTTCCGTTGATGGGCGTATTTTCTGGAGTAATTAAAACAGTTACCAAAGTATCGTAAGTGAGCGAAACTCCATTGAGTCGTGCTCCATCAAATTCATTCGAACAGAAAATATCGTTTCCGAGATTGAATGTTTTCTTTACTTGTAATTGAATCGGTTTTGATAAAGTGCTTACCCGTTTGATAGGTTCTTGTCCAGCCCATTTGCTATCTCTTTCGCAAGCTGAAAGTAATAGAATAGGAATTGAAATGGCTGTAAGAAGGTTTCGTTTAGTTGATTTCATCTTGGAAAATTGTGATTAGTTTGCAGATATAAAATTAAGATAATTTTCGGGAAAATTGGGTCTAAAAGTTCCATTGCAATCGACCGAAATACATCTGACCGATATCGCCATACTCGCTTCCTTCACTTCCCCAAAAGGTTTGAGCTATCAGATAGAAACTGACATTATCGCTTAGCGAAAAATTAAACGAAGGACCAAAATAGAAAGAACCGTCAAACGGATTCATCATCCCGGTTAAATCAATATTGATCAGTGGTGTAATCGGGTAGGAGCTGCTAACAAATAGCGCCCCTAACGATTTTGTATAATCTAGAGGAGTGATGTCTTCCATCATGGTAAACATCGATCGTGAAACTTGATCTTTTGATCCTTGCGAGTTAAAGAGTGCTCCAAGGTTAAGGAACAAGCTGTTTTTAAACATATAATTAAATCCAAGCGAAGCGATAAGCGTGTTTTTAAAAAGCGTGTTTTGATCTTTGGGGATAAAATACGATGCTTCGCCACTAATTCCGGCTCCACCCAAATTTCCCGAAAAGCCAAAGCCACTTACCCAAAATTTTTCATTCATCAAGCCAAACATCAACTGAAAATCAGTATTCCATTGGTTAAAACTGTACTTAGCTCCAAAAGTGGAATGATGATTTGAGTCTATTTTATAAGCAAGATCGAGTGATGAAGTCATTCCAGTATAATATTGAACTCGCACGGCATCGCTACCGGGTCGTTCGGGATAATTAAAATCGAGGTAATTGAAATTATTGAAAATATCATTGGGTTGCCAAACTGGATGAATTCCCCAATTGATGCGTTGTCGGCCAAGCGTAAAGCTGATTTTTGCACTGTTGTATTGAAAAAAGAGTCGGTCGAGATTTGTGATTAGCATTCCGTTGTTGCTCGATGTCCATACATGGGTGAGATTCATAAACCCGGTTTCTTTCGACACCATGGTATTATACATGCCATCCAAGCGTGCATTTAGTTCATAAACTAAATCGCCAAAAATAGAATTGTTTCTTACTCCAACTGAAAACTTAATTTTATCTGTAGGATACCAATTGATATTCAGTCGGTTGCTTATCGAAGCGTAACTGTATAATTTATCGGAAGGCAAACCAATGCTACTCAAGGAAGCCCCCTTCATTTTCCAGAAAACCGGCATTCCTTCAATACGTCCATCTAGGGTAAATTTTTTCTGAGCAAAAGCTGATAAACTCAGGAATAAAATGCACAGAAACAGAAATTTTCGAGACATCTTTGATTCAATTTAGGTCTTTATCCACTCTATTTTTTAATATCTGATGTTACTTGTCCATCGGTTAGCGTAATCAGTCTTCGCGCACGTTCGATCACTCGTTGATCGTGCGAAGAAAAGATAAACGTAATTTGGTATTTCTTATTCATTTCAGCCATCATATCAAGCAAATCGGCAGTGGATTTTGAATCGAGATTTGCTGTTGGTTCATCGGCCAATATAAACTTGGGTTTGGATGCTAGTGCTCGCGCAACGGCTACTCTTTGTTGCTGACCGCCGGAAAGTTGTCCGGGACGTACATCAAATTTTTCTGCAATACCAACTTGTTCCAAAAGTTCCTTTGCTCTTTGATTTCTTTCTCTTTTCCCTGTTCCTTGCAGTTCCATAATGAAGGCAATGTTTTCGCCGGCTGTTAGAACAGGAATTAGGTTGTACGACTGAAATACGAAACCAATATGTTGCAGTCGATAATCAATTAATTGTCGGGAACTCAGTTGCGAAATGTCTATATCGTCGATAATAACCTTGCCTTCTGTAGGCTTGTCGAGTCCGCCAACTAGATTCAAAAAAGTAGTTTTTCCGCAGCCCGAAGGTCCAACAATAGCCGTAAAT
>JAFGAK010000015.1 GCA_016933745.1 Bacteroidales bacterium | reverse complement strand
TTTATCAAAAGCTAAGTCAATTTGATTTGCAAAGTGATTGAGTGCAATATTTGCGGGTGCAATATCAAATGCATAAGTCGAACCATTTTTTTCGAAAGAGATATTAGCAAATCCTCCTAAATTCAATCTAAAATCAAATTCAGAAAATAAATAGCGATCACCAATTGGAACTAAAGGGGCTCCTTGTCCTTTAAATGCGATATCCATCGACCGAAAATCGTTAATAACTGAAATTTCTGTTTCAGCTGCGATAGCTGCTCCATCGCCAATTTGCGCCGTAAATCCTAGTTCAGGTTGGTGGAAAATAGTATGTCCATGACTGCTGATAAAGTCTACATCGATCTGATGTTTTTGAATAAATTTCTTAATTTCTTTACCAATAAAATGGCCGTAATCAGCATGGGTTTTGGCGTATTCACTTGCGCTTGATTGTGGTAAATTTCTTAAACGCGTTATCCATCCCATTGGATAATCAATGGTTTCAGCCAAAAGAATTTCAAATTTCCAATCTTTTTCTTTTCTAAAAGTACAATAAGCAATATCCAAACCATCCAAAGAGGTTCCCGACATAATGCCAATTACTTGATAGATTTCCATTATTCAAGTATCTTTTGCAAAGGATCTAACTGAATTCCTCGCGATCCTTTTATTAATATACGCATCTGTTTTGGCACAGATTTCTGAATAGAGGCAATACAATCTGTAGTGGTTTCGTAGAACTGAAATTGCGTATACTCTTTTTCAAAACATTTGAAAACTGGTCCGACAAAAATCATTAATTCAAAGTTGCAGAACTTCAGATCTTCTATAACCTTCAGATGTTCTTCCTTTGCAAAATCTCCTAATTCTAGCATATCTCCTAAAATAAATCCTTTTTTAGGAAAGGTGTCTTTTAAAAAATTTTCTAAGGCAAGTTTTAAACTATCAGGATTTGCATTGTAGGCATCCATGATGAGTTCATTATTTAATCCTTTCACAAATTGTGAGCGATTATTGGCAGGTTGATAATTTTCTAGCGCTTTAATAATTAGTTCAGAATCGATCTTGAAGAAATTCCCAACAGTTACGGCGGCAAGAATATTCGGAAGATTATAAGCTCCAACCAATTGGGAGTTGATTTGGTAATTTTGATCCGAAATTGAAAAAACCAAAGACACAAATGGAAATTCTTGGATAATTTTCCCTCGCACTTGGGCCGCTTTATCAGTACCGTAAGTTTTATGATTTATTGTTGTTGCTTCTTCAATGAGCATGTGATCATTCAAATTGACAAACAAGGTTCCTTGCTGTTTTGCAACCTGTTTATAGAGGGCAAGTTTTGTTTGCTTAATGGTTTCCAGCGATCCAAATCCTTCTAAATGTGCTTTCCCTATATTCGTAATTATTCCCAAATTTGGCAGTGCTAAAGAACAAAGAAAATCAATTTCTCCGGCATGATTGGCTCCCATTTCTATAATTGCTACTTCCGTTTGATTCGTTATTCTGAGAAGAGTAAGAGGAACGCCAATGTGATTATTCAGATTTCCTTTAGTAGAAGTAACTCTGAATTTAGAAGCTACTACTGCAGTTACAAGTTCTTTAGTGGTCGTTTTTCCGTTGGTTCCTGTAATCCCGATAACCGGAATCGAAAATTGTTTTCTGTGGTATAAGGCTAATTGCTGAAGTGTTCTCAAACAATTTTCAACCAATATCATTTTGGTATCTTCAATATAAAAATCCGGATCATCAATAATAACATAATTGGCCCCCTTCTCAATGGCAGTTTTTGCAAACTGATTTCCATTGAACTTTTCGCCACTTAAACAAAAAAAGATACTGCCAGCAATTTCGTTGCGTGTATCTGTTGTAATAACTGGATTTTTTAAAAATAGTGTGTGTAAGTGATTTAGTTGCATATTCTTATAAAAATAAACCCCACTCGCCTGGGCAAATGGGGTTTTTATTTAATTCAATATCTTTTATCTTCTGCCGGTCATTGGGCTGCCAACGCGATCCATGGCACAACGGAATCCAATATAATCAGCTGCTTCATTTTCATCCAAAAAGCGTCTAACACTTGGACTTAAATAATAAGCTCCATCTTTCCATGAACCACCTTTATAAACACGTGCTTGGTTATTGATCATTGATGAAACACCATAATTGTATACTAAACTAGTATCCGCAGTTTCGTTCCAAGGACCACCAACTTGCGCTTTAGAAGCAAAGTCACCGTCTAAATAATCAATATTATTTGCTTTCCGATAATTCTTTCTGTTTTCGCTTTCTTCAACTGTTACATCGCGGTATTTTATTCTTCCAAGCGAGTCTTTTTGAGCAATAAATCCGTTTTGGTCACGCTCTTGTGTTTGGAACACGTTACCACGATAAGAACCTAAATCGTCCCAATCTTCCAAAGTACTTGGACGATAAACATCCATGACCCATTCACTTACGTTGCCTCCCATATTGAACAATCCAAAATCGTTTGGATAATAAGAACCAACTTCGGTTGGAATATCAGAACCATCGTTAAGAGCGCCTGCAACTCCCATGTAGTCGCCACGTCCGCGCTTAAAGTTAGCTACGAATGTGCCGTAGTATTTTTTATCCGTTGTACGAACATAATTACCATTCCAAGGATAGCGTTTTCTTTGGCTAATTCTTTCGTAATCAGAATTTTCTATTAATCCAAGTGCGGCATATTCCCATTCGGCTTCGGTTGGAAGTCGATAACTTGGTAATACAATACCATCTTCTATACGAGAGGTGCGGAATTCTTGACTATTCGGATCGTCTGGATTATAAGCTAGATTATCAATTGGGCGTTTTCCTTCAACTTGACTTACGTATTGTCCTAGTAAGTAGGCTTCCGTATTGAAATTATACTCGTCTTGTTGATTCAATTCCAATCCAATAATTCCGGCATCAACTAATCTCATTTCATTAACACGATCTGTGCGCCATTTTGCGTAATCTGTTGCTTGAACCCAAGAAACGCCAACAACCGGATAGTTTTTATAAGCGGGGTGACGTAAATAATTGCTCACCAAAGGCTCGTTATAAGCCAAGCGTTGGCGCCATACTAAAGTGTCTGGAAGTGCTTTTCTATATACTTCAGGATATTTGGTTCCAAAAACGCGTCTTAACCAATGTAAGTACTCCAAATAATCAATATTTGAAACTTCTGTTTGGTCCATGTAAAAGGATCGAACAGTAATACGAGTTGGTGTATTATTACGCGTAAAGATGGTGGGTTCTTGAGTAGCACCCATAACAAAAGTTCCGCCTTCAATTAAAACCAAACCAGGTCCTGCTTCTTGCTCTATATATTTGGCTACTTCAAATCCACCGTTGTCAGCATCGTTATACTTCCAACCGGTAGTGCGTGAATCGTTGTTCTTTTTTCCACACGATCCAAGAGCAACTATCAACATTGCCATCAATACCAAGCTTCCTATTTTTCGAAATGTGTACATTATTTAAAGTTTTTAAAATAATTCAAAATATTTAGCAATCTAAAAACCAGGCGATGGTAAAGGCCCAAGTTTAGTCGATTGCGGTTTCCTATGTAATCCGTTGTTTATTTGAAAAGTTAAAGTTATTTCATGTGCTCCGCCATCAAAATTAGTAGTTGATGAAAGTGAATAATCAAAACTATAACCGATAATTACCTGTTTATATTGTCCGCCAATTAGTGCAACAAGTGCAGCATCATTGTTAAAATCCATTCTGTAAAATCCGGCAACAAAGATAGGACCTCTAGTTACATAAGATCCAATGCTAACTTGTTGAAAACCTGTGCGACCTTGATAATAAATTGTTGGCGTAACAATTAGAGGAACGTAATAGGTTCCTCGAACAGCCTTTTTACGCACATCAATATTTATTCCGGCAAAAAGGGAAGTTTTAATACCGAGATTGCTCAATGTGTCGCCTTCAAAAAAGGAAATATTTGGGGAATTTAAGTGTTCTACAGAAAATCCTCCAAACGCATTCTCTTTGTAAGTAAATGCTGCGCCAAAGGAAACGTCGTAATTTTTCACTGTTGTGCTTGGCGTTCCACTTCCAACACCCACCATTGTTTTAATGGTATCATACAAAGGTGAAGAATTAACCAAAGTCCAGTTAAGTCGCTTCTGAAAATAAGTTCCTCTTAACCCTAAACTCAAATGAAAATCGTCAGAAACTTCCATTTGATAGGCATAATAAGCACTCATAGTAGCAGTAACCAAAGCGTTTCCGCCAATTTTATTTGAAGCAAAAGAGGCTCCAAAACCAGAATGAAGAAATTCCAAATTTTGATCGTAAGAAGCAGTGTAAGACTCAAAATTGCAGCTATAATTAGGCCACTGATTTCTATACATCAATGCGGCTCTAGGCCCTAAGTTTGAACCTGCTAGAGCAGGATTTAGAAAGAGTGGATTTGCCATGAATTGAGAATTACTGAAGTCCTGTGCGGAGCCAATTCCTGCAATTAAAACAAGAACAACGAGTGTAAGAATTTTTGTAAATCTCCTGATCATAGCGTAAATCAACTATTTTAGATCTATTTTAAGAAACAATAATACAAATATTTTTCGTATTGACGAGTAATTAACTGTGAAAAAAATAAGCCTTTTTTCACAATATTGCTGATGAACTAACGTTTAAAGTCATATTCTTATTGTAATAGGCAAAGAAACTTTTTTTTTAATCGTCTTTATCGATTCTACTTCAATGATATAAATTTAAAATGTCAAGAAGTTTGGCAAGGAGTTGAGATTTTTCTTTTTAAAAATTGCGTATCATTGTACAGTAAAAATAGCGAAGAATTTATACTAAAAAAGGCTGTTAATGCTTAAAAGAAGATTAATAATTTTATTTTTAATAATTCAGGTTTTCGGGTTTTCTCAAAATAGCACGAAGGCTTTTAAATTGAAATGGAGTCGTCCTGAATTAGTTGCTGATCATGTGTCGGATAGCTATCCTGTTTTTTACTTTGATGGTGCAAAATACAATGATAAGTACGGCCTTATTCCTACTTTTGAGTATGTTTTTAGCACCGATGCAATTGTGGAAAGTCTACAGGTTGAATTGATAAATCAACATTTTTCACTTTTACCTGAAATGAAGATCAATGGATCACATCCTGCCTTGTTAGCCATCGAAAATAGTATATCACCCAAATATCATTTAAAAAATATCGAAGGAAAAACAAGGGTGCAGATAGAGTTAGTGCCCGTGAAAAGAGATGATCTTCTTGATTTATATTCAATTCTAGATGCGTTCGAACTCCAAATTTCTCTTACTTATTCCGAAAATCAAAAACTGCTTAAAAAAGAAAATGATTTTCCTACATCTTCTGTTTTATCGGAAGGTGATTGGTATAAATTTAAATTGAATCATACAGGCATTTATAAAATTTCTGGAGCCGATTTGCAAAATGCAGGGATCTCTCTTTCTGGTTTAAATCCAAAAAAAATTGGGATATACGGTTTTGGCGGTATGCTGAATGAGCGAAATGCGGATTTTAGGTATTTTGATTTGCCGGAATTGGCAATTCAAGTTTTTGATGGAAACGATGGGAAAATGGATACCAGTGACTATCTATTGTTTTATGCTGAAGGTCCTGATACATGGAGTTACAATTCTACAAAAGGAGTTTTTGAGCATCAAAAAAATCTCTATGATATTAACGCCTATTATTTTGTGCATATCGGTACACAAGACGGAAAAAGAATTACAACGTATACAGTACCTAATCAGTTAGCAGATGAGGTTGTTAGTGAATTTACAGATTATGCATTTATTGAATCCGATAATTATAATTTGATTGGTTCTGGAAGGAGATGGCTAGGGGATAAATTTGAATTTGTAGATTCTAATTCGTACAATTTTGACTTCGATAATTTAATTCCTGGTTCACAAGCCTATCTGAAAGCGGAGTTAGTTGCACGGTCAACAGTTGCTTCTTCTTTTAAAATTCAATACAATAGTAAAGATTTAGGAAGCGTTACTATTAGCAGTATTCCTTCCGGAAGCTACCCTGCATATGCATATGATAATGCATTTGAATCAAATTTTACGCTCGATACAGATGCACAAATAAAAATTAATTTAATCTACAACCGACCTCTTTCCAGTTCAATTGGATGGATAGATTATTTTGAAATCAACGTACAAAGGCCCTTGTTTTTTACGAATAATCAGTTGCAGTTCAGAAATCCACAAACAGTTGGTGAAGATAGGATTAGTCAATTTACCATTTCCAATACAAGCTCTTCTACACAAGTTTGGGATATCAGCAATCTGACAGATGCCATTCAAATGCCTTTATCTGTATCTTCAACCGAGGCAAATATGCTTGTTGAAACAAATGCATTGAAAGAGTTTATTGCCTTTACACCTGAATTAGCTTACACTCCTGTTTTTGTAGAACAAATTCAA
>JAFGAK010000216.1 GCA_016933745.1 Bacteroidales bacterium | reverse complement strand
TCATCGCAACCGGCTTCCATTGATTTTTCACGATCGCCTTCCAATGCATAAGCCGTTTGGGCAATGACCGGAATTTCTGGTCGGATTTTTTTCATTTGCTCCGTTATTTCGTAGCCGTTCATTCCGGGCATTTTAATATCCATCAACACCAATGCTATCCCTGGATGTGCATCAAATAAGCGCAAAGCCTCTTCTCCATTAAAAGCAGAAACTGATCTAGCGTTGACTTTCTTCAAAAGAAAAACCAATAATTCGTTATTAATCGGATCGTCTTCAACGATCAGAACTAATTTATTGCTTAATATATCTAAATTCATACAGATTAAATTTGAATGGTTTTATGCAAAGGTACATAGAAAATAAAACGCGAGCCTTGATTTTCTTCGGATTCTAAATGAATGCCGCCGCCTAATAATTCGATTAATTTTTTACAAATAAATAAGCCTATTCCCATTCCCTCATATTGACGTGTATGCGTATCATCTCCCATTCGGAAACGCTCAAAGATTATACTTTGCTTCTCTTTCGGAATACCGATTCCGGTATCTTGCACATAGAAATAGGTTAAGCCCTCGGCGGTTCTGCTTTCTAGACCAAAACTTACAGTTCCTTGATGCGTAAATTTTAGTGCGTTTGACAACAAGTGCAAGAAAATATTTTTTAGTTTTTCTGAATCAGTATAGATTTCTTTATCAACGTCAATCTTATGCAGCATCACTATTTTCACTTCCGGTTTATTTAAAACTTTCTGTCGAGTTAAAATGGTTTGAAATATATCATTCATCAACGTATCAAACAAATAGCTACCGTATTTTGCTTTTTGATTTCCTCCGTCTATTAATGAAACTTCAAAAATTCCATCTACAATATGCAACAAATTAATACCGCTTTTATGAATCATTTCTGCAAATACAGTGGCTTGCTCTGCGTCTAAATCTTTGTCAATCAAATTAGAAAAACCAATAATTGCGTTTAAGGGAGTTCGTAACTCATGACTCATGCTAGACAAGAAAGCAGACTTAATCTGATCACTTTCTTGGGCTTTACCTAAAGCAAATAAAATTTCTTGTTCTGCTTGTTTACGTTCGATGTTTAAAGCGATTTGATTGGCAATTATCTCTAATGTCTCTTTGTCCTTTTCATTATAGGCGTTTTCGTTTGTATAACTCTGAACTACAAACGCGCCAATTGCCTTCCCTTTCACTTTTAAAGGAACACCTAACCAGGTTTTTGCAGGCTTCCCAATCGGTTTTATAATACCCTTCGCTTCTAAGTCTTGAAGTTCTTTTTCGTTAACTAATAAAGAAGATTGACTTCGAACTACCTGCGCCGTCAAGGTTTTCCCGGCAGGCAATCGATCAATAATATCATTTTCATCTTTAAAAAAAGGAAGGGTAATTTCATCCGTTATTTCATCGTATATAGCTAGAAAAAAGTTTGATGCATCTAGTAATGTTCCAAGTTCTTGATGTACCGCCATGATTGTTTCTTGTACATTGTTCGCTTTATTGGCGGCATTGGAAATGTTTAAAAGGATTTTTTGGATTTGTTCTGCTCTTTTATTTTCGGTGATATCAACAAAAGAGACAATCACACGCTCAAAATTTTGTTGATAAAGTGGTGGAATGGCTAAACTTAAAATAAAATATAGGTTTTCTCCATGAATTCCTTTCAGTGGAATAATTGAAGAAAAAGTATAGTTTCCTTGAGCTAGGGCTATAATCTCTTGTTGAAAAACAATCAAAGACTCTTCTGAAAAGAAATCTAATAAGTTAGCCATATGCTTTTCGTCACTTCCTTCGCCATAGAAATTAGACATACTGGTATTAATCTCTATGACCTTAATCAAACTGGCCAGCTTACTGATTTCATCGGGATTTTCTTCAAAATACGCTTCCCAATCGGTTAATCCTGCTGCAATTAGTTTATCAATATAAATTTTTATTTCGCTAAAATCTTCAATCATGATTGGAATAGCAGCATGCTCAAACAAACTCCAAGCTTCGGCTTCGCTTTTGCGTAACTTTTCTTCCGCTATTTTCTTCTCTGTGACATCTCGTTTTATGCCCACATGACAAACTATTTGATTGGATTCATCATGAATAGTAAACGCACTTAAATCAACTGATTTCGGTCCAAAACGAGTATTACTAAGCCACTCTCCATGAACTGTTTTATGGGTTCCTAATTTCTCTAGGATTTCTGTAAATACTTCATGCCCAAAATGGATCTCTGGTGTTTTCCCTACAAGCTCTTCATCGCGGTAGCCAATCAAGGCTTGGTTAGCATCATTTTGTTCTATATAATGTCCATTCGCATCAATAATAGCCACGCCATCAATTGAATTTTGGACAATTTTTTTGTACAAAAGCATTCGTCCCTCCGCAAGATATTGTTCAGATAAAACAGCTGACATTAATAAGACTGTAAGAAGTAAAATGATTATAAATAAACGAACGTAAAACAATCCTTCGTTGGGAGTATTCCACAACCAATACATTTCTAAATAGGTAACTACCCAGATCGAAACAAGGCTTAAAAAAAAGACCATGATTAAACTGGGAAAACGACCGAAACGAAAAGTAAAATAGATAAAAAAAGGCAAAAATAAATACGCAATATGATAACCAATATTGAAAATAAACAAGCCCGTTAGGACTAATAAAACAAGAAAAACTAAGAATAAATAAACTTGTTTTCGTCTGGATGATTTACTTTTAGGCCACTCCGCTGTAAGTACCAAAGGCACTAGGAGCATAAGTCCTATCGCATCTCCTAACCACCAAGTAATCAGCATTAAATAGTAACCTTCCCAATCCGAACTGAAATAGGCAAACAAGGTAGAACCAAAGAAAGAAACAAATAAACTAAGAGCGATACCAACAATAATTATAAATTTTACTGTTGATTGTATTTCTGAAAACAAAGGTTTGTTTCCGATAATTCTTCGAACCAAAAAAACACCAAAAATCCCTTCAAAAACATTTATTGCAGAATTTAATATGCAGTAGATCAAGAGTTGCACAAAACCCGGAAACTCCGGAGAAAAATTAACCGAGAATAAATTAATTAAAAAAGCACCTATAAAAATTGCCGGCCAAACACGACAACCGAATATATAAATTGCTAGAAAACCTATTCCGGCAGCAAACCAAATGGCTGTGTTTTCCGTTTGACCAACTGCAAATAAATACCCAAATTGAATAGTTAAATAATAGATTAGAGCAACAACAGCAATCCGCGTTAAACTTTTTAAACTAAAATAATCTTTTAAATGGTATTTGCCGGCAGCGCACTTTGCCTCAATTGTGGATGCGTTTGTATTAAAAGGCGAATAGGCCGTTTTAAGAGAATCTAAAACGCCTTTATTTTCATCTCTTTCATGTGGTTTTATTTTACGATGAGTATATCGTGCAAAAATGATAAACACAACCAACACAATACTCAATAAAAACAGTAAAAAGAAAAAATGCCAATCATTGCCAAAACTATCTCGAAAACTCATTTTACTATCTTCAAATGGAGGAGCTTTAATAATCTTGAGTTTATGGATAATATCGCTATAATCAGAAGGTCCCGACCAAGATATTGAAACGTAAGAAGACTCTATTTCCTTTGGTTGGTAGGTAATTAATTTTCGAGCAATTTCTAAGGCTTCAAAATCAGAAAAATGCTGCAGTTTGGCCAATGGCCATTCCGGCACCAGTCCTGTGCTTATTAAAAACGGAAAGCCCGGGTGTGTTTGTGCATTTAAAATTCGGATGTCGTCCAAATCGATTAACTGATTAAATGCCATTTCTTCCAAAATACCCGTTCTTACAATTCCAACATCAATCAAACCACGCGATACACTATTTACCACCTCATCATGATTATGAGTATAAACCAATGTTTTGACATCGTTTAGCAAATCAACACCCTGATTTTTAAGAAGAACTTTTGGCAACATACACCCGCCCATCGATAAGCGATCTACCACAGCAACCGATTTCCCTTTGATATCCTTCACGTTTTGAACACGTTTATTCTCTTTTTGTGTGATAAACACACTACCATAGGAAGTATATTTTTGGTGTTGATAGTTTCTTTCTACTGTTGCTATTTGAGCTACATTATATCTTTGTTGAAGCAAAACAAAGTTTGCAGGATTACAGATCAGCAGATCAATCGCTTTTTTCTTAACAACAGGCTCTAACTCTTCAAATAGCAAAGGAACTAGTTTAAATTGCTTTTCGGGAAATTCTATATTCAAAAAATCGACCGTTGGCTGCCATGAGAGATTGCTTTCTACCTCTCCTCGATAGGCCAATACGCCAATACGAACGGTGTCTTGTGCCCCTAAAAAACCAGAAAAAAACAAAAAGAGCAACAGAACACTTATGCTTCTTGTTTTGCGTATAAACCCGTGATACATTTGATTTGGTTTTGGTTATTTTCATTAAGTTCGGTACTAAGTTAGGTAATTTAACTCTTAAATACCTCTATTTAATCAAAACTTTTTTGCAAATTATTCTGATTTCAAAACAGTAATCTCCAAAAAGGAAACGTGCTATTGACTTTGATCTGCAACAAACCGGATCAACTCCGGCATAAACTCTTCAAAATCTTGTTCTATTTCTTGATAATGATTTTTCAAACTAAAAACTGCATTTTTCATTCCTGATTGATAAGAAGTGCGCCGATCCATCCGTTCAAAAATCAAACTTAAGGCATCAAGATTTCTATAATTCAACAACCAATTTTGCCGAACCAAAAAAGGAAGAATATACTTTGCTTTACTTGGAAGAACCCGAAAGTTGGATATAAATAATTTATAGGTCTTACATACAAAATCTTCCAAATTTTCATTGGAATATTTCGACCAATATTTGGCCAAAAAGTGGTCATAATACAAATCAATCACCACTCCTGAATATCTACCATGCTCTTCGATGATTCGTCTTTTGGATTGTCTAAAAACAGGGTGATTATCTGTAAAAAAATCAATTTTACGATGCAATAAAATTCCCGCCTGTATTTCAGGAGTGTATTCTAAATATGATTTTCCTTTGACCATATCGGCAATAAAATTGCCGATGATAAGTCCGCTATTTTCGCCCGACAAATAAATATGTGCTAAAAAATTCAAAACAATTCCTTTTTGCAAAGATGCTTATTTTGTTTAGAATGTTCTCGTCGTTCATTCATCAGTTTATTTTATTCGGTACTAATTCGGTATTTAAATTCCTGAAAATTAAATGTATTTTTGCCGAAAATTGATTGAATGAAACTTCAAACAGCTCAAGATGTTGAAATAATGGCTCCGGTTGGTTCCTACGAATCGCTGATGGCAGCAATTCAAGGCGGAGCAAACTCAGTATATTTTGGTATTGGAAAATTAAATATGCGCTCTAAATCGTCTAAAAATTTCACGATCGACGATTTAAAAAAGATTGCTTCTATTTGTCAAGAACACAAAATCCGTTCTTACATTACGCTGAATACGGTTATCTACGATCAGGAACTGGAAGAAATGAAAGCCATTGTTGATGCCGCTAAAGCCAACGGAATTACGGCAATTATTGCTGCTGATCAATCAGTAATCCATTATGCTTTTTCGCAAAAAATGGAAATTCATATGTCAACCCAAGCTAATATTACCAACCTGGAAGCAGTTAAGTTTTATTCGATGTTTGCCGATGTCATGGTCACAGCGCGCGAGCTTAACCTACACCAAGTCAAAGCCATTACCGATGCTATTGAAAAAGAACAGATAAAAGGACCTTCCGGAAATCTTGTTCAGATTGAAATATTTACACACGGCGCACTGTGCATGGCTGTTTCGGGCAAATGTTATCTTAGTTTAGATTTAATGAATTCTTCGGCCAACCGTGGTGCTTGTTTGCAACCTTGCCGTAGAGGTTATGATGTGAAAGATCGCGATGGCGGTTTGGAAATGCATATCGATAACGAATACATCATGTCGCCCAAAGATTTGAAAACGCTTGATTTTTTAGACAAAATTCTGTTTGCTGGTGTTCGGGTGTTGAAAATCGAAGGTCGCGGACGATCGCCGGAATACGTTAAAAAAGTAACGCGTGTATATCGCGAAGCTGCCGATGCTTATTTTAAGGGCGAGTTTACGCAAGAAAATATTGCTCGCTGGAATGCGGAATTGGCTTCGGTATATAATCGCGGTTTCTGGGACGGTTATTATTTAGGCCGGAAAATGGGCGAATGGTCGGAACGTTATGGTTCTCAAGCTACACGAAAAAAAGTATTCTTGGGCTTAGTAACCAACTATTTTACCAAACTAAATGTTGCCGAAGTACAAATAGATACCAACGAATTGGAAGTTGGTGACGAAATCAATATTGTTGGACCAACAACAGGTGTTTACGAAGCTGTTTTGGATGAAATGCGTGTAGAATTAAAACCCATTTCTAAAGCAGTAAAAGGACAGGCAGTATCTTTTAAAACCGATGAACTCGTTCGTCGAGGCGACAAAGTCTATAAATTGATTGATGTAGTGGATCCATTTTAAACACGTTTATTTCTGAATTGTTAATTTTCACGAAAAAACACAAGGTGTTTTGGCTATATCGCCTAAATTAAATGCTTTTCTGTAATTTTGACCAAAGAATGGATTGTCTAAAAACCTAAAATGAATATCGTATTTCGAAATAAGCTTTTCTTCTTCCTAGTGCTTTTTCTTTCAGAAGGAGTTTACGCTCAACTTCAGCAGACATTATTTGCCGATTTGGGTAAAAACAATCTTTCCGAAAAATGGTCGATGCAATTGGGATCAGAAAGCAATTACAAGATCGCTGATTGGAATTTCAATCTATTGCTTCAAACAAATTTGATTTCGGAGCAAGAGCGCGATTTTATCGGGTATGGATTGGAAGTTGGAAAACAAGTTCTTATCAAAGAAAAACCCTTCACTTTTTCAGCTTTTCATCAAGAAAAATACCTATCAAAAGAATTACTGGAAAACAACTCCGGTATAAAAATGTCTTTTTCACACAAACAAGCAGATTTTATCTTTGGCGGCAATTATCGAGTCATTTCATACACAAAAAAAACCATCGAAGAAAGAGGATATGCTCCCGGAGAAAATACGCGAATTATTGAAACAGGGAATCTAATGTACCGACTTGGTTATTGGTTAAAACCAAGAGAAAATATATGGAATGTGAGTAGCTATTTAACCAATTACAACTTTTTATTGATTGAACAAGAAACCAATCCGATGGTTTATTTAAACGCCCAGTATACAAGAGCCAAAGGCCCTAAATTTTTTGCGCAACTCTGGTACACTTCGGCCGGATTTTTCAACATCCAAGTCAATTATTTTGGTGTTTTATTTAGAACGGGGGTCACATGGCAATTTTAATACGTAATAGCGC
>JAFGAK010000215.1 GCA_016933745.1 Bacteroidales bacterium | reverse complement strand
TACTAAAAGTCGTGGCTTCAAAAACTTTATGGCCAAACTATATGGTATTGGTGCTGCTGTAGTTATTATTGGAGCCTTATTTAAGATAACACATATTCCCGGAGCAGATGCCATGCTTTTCGTTGGTTTAACTACCGAGGCTGTAATCTTCTTTTTCTCCGCATTTGAACCACCACATGTCGAACCTGATTGGAGTTTAGTATATCCAGAGTTAGCAGGTATGTATCATGGGATGGATTCGATGGATGATGATTTTCCTGAATTTATGGAAGATGAGTTAGATGATGAGGAAGATTTATCAGTAACTCAACAGCTCGATGGATTGCTTGCGGAAGCCAAAATAGATGGAGCTTTAATTGAAAGTTTAGGCCTTGGTTTGAAAAATCTTAGTCAAACTGCCGGTCAAATGAATCAAATGGCGGAAGCTGCAGAAGTAAATACCGTTTTTGTTGATAAAGTTAAATCGGCTAGCGAGACGGTTAGTACACTTACAACTACCTATCAAAAAGCAAACGATGCTTTAGGGCAAGATATCGAAGTAACTTCAGAGTATCACAATAGCTTAAAAGGTGCTAGTGTTGCAGCTGCATCTTTATCAAGTGCATATAGCAGGGCTTCTGAAGCAATGAATAACGATCTAGAATCGACTGGAGAGTTTTCTTCTAAAGTACAAGAGGCCGCTCAGTCTGCAAGTATGCTAGCTCAAGAATATCAGAAATCCATTGAAATGATGCGTAAAAGTGCTGAAGCATTAAACTTTACTGCAATCGACGGCGGAAATTACAACGAAGAACTTCAGAAAATTTCTTCTAATTTATCTGCCCTTAATGCGGTTTACGAATTGCAACTTCAATCTTCTAGCGAGCAAGTTGAGTCTTCGGCTAAAGTGCAGGATTCAATGAACCAGTTTTTAGAAAATTTAAATCTTTCAATAGAAACTACACGACAATATCAAACAGGTGTTAACTCCTTGACAAAGAATGTGGAAGCATTAAATAAAGTATATGGTAATATGCTTTCTGCGATGACCTTCAATCCTCAAGCTTAATTAGATTTACACACCTGAAAAAAACGAATAGCTCATGGCTGGATTTAAAGAAACGCCTCGGCAGAAAATGATCGGAATGATGTATTTGGTACTAACTGCCATGTTAGCACTAAATGTGTCTAAAGAAATCCTTGAGGCTTTTAAAATTGTGAATGAGAGTTTGGTAACGACCAACGAAAACTTCACAACAAAAGTCAATGCATTGTATACCGATTTTGAAAAACAATATTCACAACAACCTTCAAAAGTTGCACCTTTCTGGGAAAAAGCTCAGCAAGTTAGAGATGTATCTAATGCATTTATCTCCTACCTTGATAGTGTTAAATACAGTACTATAATCCATACAGAAGGCATTACCGTTGGTGGCGACGATGGGATTACCTATGATTCGGTGAAAAAAATTACGCTCCGTGATATCGGACAAATCGATAACTATTCTAAACCTACCCATTACCTCGTTGGCGTTGAAGGTGTTAATGGAGAAGGATATAAACTACAAGATAGGATCAATAAATACCGCGAAGATTTGCTTTCATTTGTTCCTGAAGAAAAAAGATCTGGATTTAGTATTGGTTTAGTTACCGATGGTAAGTTTATTAATGCTGATGGAAGCACCACCAAGGATTGGGTGTACTATAATTTTTACCATACTATTTTAGCTGCTGATATTACCATCTTAAATAAAATTTCGGCAGAAGCAAAAAATGCAGAGTTCGATATTGTGAACTTTCTAGCTCAAGACATTGATGCCAAAGATTTTAAATTTAGTAAAATTGAAGCTAAAATATTAGCAAATTCATCTTATGTATTCCAAGGAGATGAGTATTCTGCTGAGATTTTTGTTGCAGCTGTAGATGAAAAAAATAATCCAACAGTTGAATTTAAAATGGGTGTGAATGAATGGCACGACGATTTTTCAAACAGCTCTACCAAAGTGGTTGGTGATAGTGGAATTGTTCATTTGAGTATTCCTACACGAAGCCTTACCCCTAGAGAATACACCTTTGCGGGTCGAATTATTATTAAGGATCCAACAGGTGAAGAACAATCTTACCCATTTAAGAACCGCTTCACTGTGGCTGAACCATCTGCCAACGTTGCTGCAACTAAGATGAATGTATTTTACCGTGGAGTAGATAATCCAATTAAGATTTCTGCTGCAGGAATACCCGATCACCGTTTGGATTATTCGATAACCAAAGGTTCTATTAGTAAAGCCGCTGATGGATATGTAGTTAATGGATTAGGTATTGAAACCTTATCCGTAAAAGATGTGACGATTTCTGTTTATGCCAAAGGAGAAGCCGGAGGTAGAACTAAATTAGGAGAACAAGTTTTTCGTCTTAGAAATTTACCCGATCCAATTGTATTTGTAACAGGAAAAGACGAGAATGATAAGATTACACGCGGTGAATTAACAACAAATCCTTATTTGCTCTGCGAATTACCAGAATATGCAAACTTTGACTATAAGTATTCTGTCACTGGATTTGCAATGACCGTTTTTAAGTCAAATGGAGAATCCTATGACTTGATGGCGCGAGGAAATAGAATGTCAGAAGAAATGTTAACCTATATCAAAAGTGCTCGAAGAGGAACAGATTTGGTATTTAAGAATATTAAAGTAAAAGGACCAACAGGAGATCGAAGTGTTTCCGCATTGGTAATCACATTGAAATAAAATTTAAACTCATGAATAAAGTTGTAATTAAATTTTTAAGCATCATTGCATTTACATTAAGTGCAAGCGTGGTCTTTGCTCAAGTAATTGGGGGAAGTTCTCAAAGTGCTGTTAATACACCAATCGACAACGTGTTTAATGAAATTCATGTCGAGTTTAAGAAGCCGGTTCCATATCCACCGCTTCGTCAGGCTGATGTGATTTATCAAAAGCGTGTTTGGCAAAGTATTGATTTTCGTGAAAAAATGAATCAACCTTTTTACTATCCAATCAATCCACATGTCGGCTGGAAAAGCTTCATGTCAACAATAATGGATGCGATTAAAGGTGGAGAGTTAACTGTATATGATGCAAGAAAAGACGATCAATTTACCACGCCATTGACATGGAACGAAATTGATACTCGATTGAAAGGAGCATCCATGTTAGTTGATTCATTGGACGAAAATCAGGTATTTGTAAAGAAAGTAGAACGTTATCCGGAAGAATATGAAGCAGGTGAAGTTAAATCATTGAAACTAAAAGAAATTTGGTATTTTGATAAACAACGTTCTCAAATGATGGTACGGATACTTGGAATGGCACCAGTAAGAGAATTTGTTGATGCTGTAACTGGTCAGCCAAAGAAAGAAACCTTATTTTGGATTTATTTTCCTGATGCTCGCCCAATTTTAGTTAAATCTATTGTCTTTAATCGGAAGAATGGTGGTGCTAAATTAACTTATGATGATGTGTTCTGGAAACGTCTATTTGATTCTTATGTGTATAAAGAAGAAAACGTTTATGATCGTGAGATTTCTCAATATGCAATGGGAATGGACGCACTTCTTGAGTCCAATCGCATTAAAACCGAAGTATTCGAAATGGAACAAGCTATGTGGGAATATTAAAACTCAGATGCTAAAGACTTAAAAACTCCGCAATTGCGGAGTTTTTTTTTGCTTAAATTGATTATTTTTGTTCGAGATCAATCGTATGGAACAGTTTCTAGAAACACCTATCAAATTTGTAAAAGGAGTAGGTCCGGCAAAAGAAAATAGCTTGAAGTCGGAATTAGGAATATTTACCATCCGAGATTTACTCAATTACTTTCCATTTCGCTATGTCGATCGAAGCAAGATCTATAAAATAAGTGAACTAAGGGAGGATATGCCATTTGTTCAGATCAAAGGCAAACTAGCTAATTTACAGACTTTGGGCAGTGGTCGCGCTAGTCGGTTATCCGTGCAATTCATTGATGAAACAGGTCAGATCGAACTGATTTGGTTTGCAGGAATCAAATGGATCAAGAGCAAATTAATTTATGGAAAAGAATATTTAGTTTTCGGTCGTCCTACTTTATTCAATAATCGCTTTAGCATCACTCATCCAGAGATCGATGCCATTTCCGATTTATCGCCCAATCAACTTAAGATTAAACTTCAGCCATTCTATAATTCTACTGAAAAGATCAAAGGAAGAGGATTGGATTCCAAAGGAATAGCAAGAACAATTTTTCCGGTTGTTCAGGCTCTTAATGGTGTTTTCGAAGAAACGTTGCCACCTTTATTAATGAATAATTACCGATTTGTTTCCAAAGAGAAGGCAATCAAAGACATTCATTTCCCGGAAAATATTCATAATTTGGAGGCTGCTCAAAAACGGTTAAAATTTGAGGAGTTATTCTTCTTACAACTTAAATTGCTAAAGCAGAAGTTGCTTAGGATGGAGAAAGTAGAAGGTTATACTTTTTCTAAAGTTGGAAAATTATTTAATCAGTTCTACAAAGAAAATTTGCCTTTTGAACTTACCAATGCGCAAAAAAAAGTTATTCGAGAAATCCGTTTAGACACAGCTTCCGGAAAGCAAATGAATCGACTGCTTCAAGGTGATGTGGGTAGTGGTAAAACATTAGTGGCATTGTTAGCGATGTTATTGGCCATCGATAATGGTTTTCAAGCGTGTATTATGGCTCCAACAGAAATCTTAGCGCAACAGCATTTTGCGAGTATTTCTGAATTTCTTGAGGGCTTAGATATCCAAATTTCGCTCTTAACTGGTTCTACAACAACCAAAAATCGGAAAATAATTCATGAAGATTTACAAAACGGCAACTTGAAAATTCTAATAGGAACACATGCTTTAATCGAAGATACGGTAATTTTTCAAAAATTGGGATTTGTTGTGATTGATGAACAGCACCGCTTTGGTGTGGAGCAACGGGCAAAACTTTGGAAAAAGAGCATGGTCCCTCCCCATATTTTGGTCATGACGGCCACACCAATTCCTCGTACACTCGCGATGACCTTGTACGGTGATTTGGATGTATCTGTCATAGATGAACTGCCTCCAGGAAGGAAGCAAATCGTTACACATCATTTTTATGATAAAGACCGACTCAAGCTTTTTGGATTTATGCGGCAACAGATTGCGCTGGGCCGACAAGTTTATGTGGTGTATCCTTTGATAAAAGAATCTGAAACACTCGATTTGAAGGATTTAGAAGATGGTTATAAGAGTATTGTGCGCGATTTTCCACGACCAAAATACCAAGTAGGCGTGCTGCACGGAAAAATGAAGCCGGCAGATAAAGATTTTGAAATGAATCGCTTTGCGCAAGGAAAAAC
>JAFGAK010000014.1 GCA_016933745.1 Bacteroidales bacterium | reverse complement strand
CCTTCGATGCAGTTGAATTGAATATCAATGCAGAATCTAATCGCGGTAGCCAAATAGTTATTCCTATAAGTTTAAAAGCTGATGTATCAGAAAATGAGTTTATTACGTTTATTAATACGCGTAGTAAAGTGGAAGAAAAAGTGGAGAAAAAAGAAATTCAAGAGCTTTCTACATTTAGTTTAAACATGGACTTATCGCTTAATCCAGATGCACAAGTAGAAATTATTTTACCCGAAGATTTAGGAAATATTCAAGGTCAAGGTTATGGTGATCTGAACATGAATTTGAATCGTGCAGGAAATTTTACGATGGCTGGCGACTATCAGATTAACAAAGGAACTTTTTTGTTTACGGTTAAAAATGTTTATAAAAAACGCTTCGATTTAGTGGAGGGAGGAACCATTTCTTGGACCGGAGATCCGTATGCAGGAGAGCTAAATATGAAAGCGATTTATCATGTGAAAACTTCTCTCAATACGTTGGGAGCAACCCAAGATACTTCTTTTAGATCACGCGTTCCGGTAAATTGTGTGATCGGTTTAAAAGACCAAATTTTAAATCCAACTGTGAAGTTCGGCTTTGAGTTTCCAAACTCTTCCGAAGAAATTCGACAGTTTGTATTTAGTCAGATTGACACCACCAACGAAGCCGAAACATCGCAGCAAATGCTCTCTTTATTGGTGTTGAACAGTTTTAGTTTTGCCAATGGATCAGGAGCAGAAAGTTTTAGTTCGAGCGTGGGCGGATCTTCTTTGCAATTGGTTGCAAATCAATTAAGTAATTGGTTGTCGCAAATTAGTAAAGATGTGGATGTAGGTATCAAATACCGACCAGGAGGCGCTATTTCTAACGAAGAAGTAGAAGTTGCACTATCAACTCAATTATTCGACGAGCGGGTGACAATTGATGGGAATTTTGGTTACCAAGATATGAGCAATATGCCAAGCTCCAATACAAGTAATATCGTTGGTGATATCAATGTTGAGGTGAAATTAGCTAAAGATGGGAAGTTTCGATTGAAAGTTTTTAATCGAACAAATACCTTAGATGTTGATAATGTATCGCCTTATACGCAAGGTGTTGGGGTTTTCTATCGAAAAGAGTTTGATCTTTTTAAAGACCTTTTTATTCGAAAAAAGAAAAAAGAAAAAATCAAAAAGAAGGCAGATTCCGATAAGGAAGAATTAACTGAACCTACTACGGATATTCCAAATAACGTAAACCAAGAATAGTCTGATGAAAAATTTTGTAGTTTACAAATCTTCTGCCGGTTCCGGAAAAACCACCACTTTAGCTATTGAATATCTAAAGCTGAGCCTTTATAAGCCTGAACATTTCAAACATATTCTTGCGCTGACTTTTACAAAAGATGCCGCAAATGAAATGAAGCAGCGCATTTTAGATTATTTGATCTTGATTATTGATTACCAAGAAGGCGATCAACTCGATTTTATTTTTAATCCGATCATTAAATCAAAACGAGAATGGATTGGCATGGAAAACTCGCAAGGGCGAAGCGAAGTAATATGGCAAATTCAGCGCAATGCCAATACACTTCTTCAATATATTTTGCATGCATATTCGGATTTTGCCATCAGCACCATCGATAGTTTTACGCATCGTATCATCAAATCTTTTGCACACGATTTGGGCATCGCTATCAGCTTTGATGTGGAACTGGATGCGGAAAATCTTGTTAAAACTGCCGTGAATGAGTTGATTAGTAAAGTTGGCGAAACCAATCCGCAATTAACCAATGTTCTGCTCGATTTTGCAATGCACAAAATTGGAAACGATCAAACGCGTAAAATTGATACCGATTTGCGACTTTTAGCAAAAAACTTGCTCGACGATGTGAAAGAAGAGCATCTGATTGGCTTGCGCGCACTTTCGATGGAAGATTTGCTCAAACTGAAAGATCAAATAAT
>JAFGAK010000214.1 GCA_016933745.1 Bacteroidales bacterium | reverse complement strand
TATTTAAACCAACACGATTCGGGAGGAAATAGTTATGGCTGCTAAAACAGAATCTACATTTTTAAATATGGTTGTTGTGCTTTTTGTGGTAACAATCGTTGCCGGCTTTGCTTTGGGTGGAGTTTATAATTTAACAAAAGAACCTATCGAAATAGCTAAACAAGCCAAGCTAAACGACGCAATTAAAGCGGTTCTTCCTGATTTTGATTCGATGGAAGAAATTGAAGTAACTGAAGCCAATGGAACAGAAATTCTCCAGTTTTATGTGGCTAAAAAAGATAGTGTTGTTATTGGTACTGCTGTGAGTACTTACACAATGAAAGGCTTTTCTGGATTGATAAAATTGATGGTTGGTTTTTTGCCTGATGGAACTATCAATCGTATTTCCGTTCTTGAACAAAAAGAAACTCCTGGATTAGGAACCAAAATGACAAGTCCAAAATTTAAGGATCAGTTTTTAGGTGTTCAACCAGCTGATTTCAAATTGAAAGTGAAAAAAGATAAAGGCGATGTTGATGCGATTACTGCTGCTACAATTAGTTCTAGAGCTTTTTGCGATGCTGTTCAACGTGCTTACGATACCTTTGAAAAAAATAAAGGAGGAAACGAATAATGAGTCAATTAAAGAATCTTACCAAAGGATTTATTAAAGAGAATCCTGTATTTGTTTTGTTGTTGGGTATGTGTCCAACATTAGGGGTTACAACCTCTGCTATCAATGGTTTGGGAATGGGTTTGGCAACCACGTTCGTTTTAATCGGATCTAATTTAGTTGTTTCTGCCGTTAAAGACTTCATTCCAGATAAAGTACGAATTCCTTCATTCATAGTTATTATCGCCACTTTTGTTACCATCGTTGAATTGGTAATGCAAGCTTATTTACCCGCATTATACGACCAATTGGGATTATTCATTCCGTTGATTGTTGTAAACTGCATCGTTTTAGGTCGGGCCGAAGCGTTTGCTTCAAAAAATTCAGTGGGTTCTTCTATCATTGATGGATTAGGAATGGGTTTAGGATTTGCTTTTGCGCTTACACTTCTAGGTAGTGTTCGCGAACTCTTAGGAAGTGGAGCAATTTTTAACTTTAAGTTTATCGAAAGTGATGCCATGTTGGTGTTTGTTTTGGCTCCTGGAGCATTTATTGCTTTAGGATATTTAATCGCAATCATCAATCGTTTAAATAAAAAGAACGCTTAATTAAAATTATTTGAATTATGGAATATGCTATTATAATTATCGCCGCCATTTTTGTTAACAACGTTGTTCTTGCTCAATTTTTGGGTATTTGTCCGTTTATTGGTGTTTCCGGAAAAATTTCTACTTCAGTAGGAATGGGTGGTGCCGTTCTTTTTGTAATGACTTTGGCGACGGTAGTAACCTGGTTGGCTCAACATTACATTTTAGTTCCATTAGGAATTACTTTCTTGCAAACCATTACCTTTATTTTGGTAATTGCGGCTTTGGTTCAGATGGTTGAAATTATGCTTAAAAAATTAAGTCCATCTCTTTATGGTGCTTTAGGTGTGTTTTTGCCTTTAATTACAACCAATTGTGCTGTTTTAGGAGTTGCAATTCTTACGATACAAAAAGATTTTAATTTGATGCAAGGCGTGGTGTTTTCTATTTCAACGGCTATCGGTTTTACCTTAGCAATGGTAATTTTTGCCGGTATTCGTGAACACCTTGATAATATGGAAGTTCCTGCAGGCATGCGTGGAGTTCCAATAGCTCTTGTTTCTGCCGGTATTTTAGCCCTTGCTTTTATGGGTTTTACTGGATTGGTTTAGCCAAAGATCAAAATATATATATTTTGATAGGAAGTCTTCGGGCTTCCTTTTTTGTTTTTTGTCGTTTGTCGTTTCACGAATTTAGGCTCCTGTATCATTTGCATTTATTATTTTCATAATCGAGATGAGCAGAATATCTACGTATAAATGCATTTTGTACATTTGAATTGTGATGGAAAAAGCATGGTATCAGAAAATCGGTCCGGGAATTGTTATTGCAGCTACAGGTGTTGGAGCTGGCGATTTAGTTGCGGCATCTGTTGCAGGTTCCAAGTATGGAACTGTTATACTATGGAGTGTTTTAGTTGGCGGTTTGATTAAGTATGTTCTAAACGAAGGTATTGCCCGTTGGCAAATTTCAACCGGCGAAACGTTTATCGATGCTTTAAAAACACGATTTCATTCCGCCCTCGGATATTATTTTCTAGTTTATCTATTTCTCTGGTCGTTTGTAGTTGGAGCTGCTATGGCTGGAGCTAGCGGATTAGCAGCTCACGCGTTTTTTCCACAACTATCTGTGGCTTGGTGGGGAGTAATTCATGCTGTTGTGGCATTTGCATTTGTACTCTGGGGAAATTACAAATGGCTGGAAATAATCATGAAATTTTTTATCGCATTGATGTTTTTGGTCGTAATGACTACTGCAATTTTAATTTCACCTGACTGGATTGCAGCTTTAAAATCATTATTTACTCCTGCTGTTCCAGCTGCTTCGGTTCCTTTTTTATTGGGAGTTATTGGAGGTGTAGGAGGAAGTGTAACCTTATTATCTTATGGTTATTGGATTCAGGAAAAAGGATGGACAGATCAAAGCCATATAAAAACGATTCGATTGGATTTGGCAGTTGCCTATGCGTTAACTGTTTTATTTGGCATTGCAATTATTATCCTGTCAGCCGAAGTAAAACCTGAAATTACACAAGGCAATCAGATCGTGTTAGGGTTGGCTGATAAAATTGGCGAAACGAGTGGGGAAGTCGGAAAGTGGATTTTTATGCTTGGATTTTGGGGAGCTGTATTTTCTTCAATGCTGGGAGTTTGGCAAGGCATTCCTTATTTATTCATGGATTACATGAAAACCACGACAAGTAATACATTGATTATAAAATATTTGCGTCAGAACGAAAATTTAAGTTACCGTTGGTTCTTGGTCTATCTCGCTCTATTTCCTTTGATTTTGTTATTTACTCAAAAACCCGTGTGGATAATCATTGGATATGCAATCATTGGAAGTTTTTTTATGCCTTTTTTAGGTGTTATTATTTTATTTTTAAATAATTTAAAAAGTAAGCTTAATAACCTTCGAAATGGTTGGTTAACAAACCTTTTACTTGTTATAGCTTTGTTTGTATTTGCCATTTTACTCTTCCTCGAAATTCAACGTCTATTTTTTTAGGTGACTTTTTTTTACTTTTTGATAGGGTATTTAGTTGCTGAATCATCTTATAAGAAGAAAGCGCAAAACAAGTGTTTGTTTAAAGAAAAAAAACGTTAAAAATAAGCATCATGAAAACAAAAAAAATGAACAATGTAAAAAGGATAGCAATTCTATTTGTTCTTGTTATCACCTCAATCACAAACGGATGGGCAATTGATTTG
>JAFGAK010000213.1 GCA_016933745.1 Bacteroidales bacterium | reverse complement strand
TAATTGCCTCCCTGAGTTTTATATTTCAATTTTTTCAAATGTCTATTTTCAAATAATGATTAGCTTTGCAGCAAATTCATTTTCCAACAAAAAGCAAATACTATACCACAATTCAATATGGCTAAAAAATTTTCAACAAGACAAGAAGACTATTCACAATGGTATAACGATATTGTAAAACATGCTGAACTCGCAGAAAATTCTTCTGTACGTGGAAGTATGGTCATAAAGCCTTATGGTTATGCACTTTGGGAAAATATGCAAAAAGAATTAGATCGAATGTTTAAAGAAACCGGTCATGAAAATGCGTACTTCCCATTGTTTATTCCAAAATCTTTTTTTTCTAAAGAAGCGAGTCACGTTGAAGGATTTGCAAAAGAATGTGCTGTAGTTACGCATTATCGATTGAAAAACGACGAAAATGGAGCAATTGTGGTTGATCCGGATGCTAAATTGGAAGAAGAATTGATTGTTCGTCCAACCTCTGAAACCATTATTTGGGATACGTATAAACGTTGGGTGCAATCGTATCGCGATTTGCCGATTTTAATCAATCAGTGGGCAAATGTTGTTCGCTGGGAAATGCGCACACGTTTATTTTTACGGACAGCAGAGTTTCTTTGGCAAGAAGGTCATACAGCGCATGCTACAGAGAGAGAAGCTATTGCGGAAGCGCAACAAATGCTAGAAGTTTATGCTGATTTTGCTGAGAATTACATGGCAATACCTGTTTTAAAAGGAACCAAATCTCCGAATGAACGTTTTGCCGGTGCTTTAGATACTTATTGTATTGAAGCCATGATGCAAGACGGTAAAGCATTGCAGGCGGGAACTTCTCATTTCTTAGGTCAAAATTTCGCAAAAGCATTTGATGTAAAATATTTGAGCAAAGAGAATACTTTAGAATATGTTTGGGCGACCAGCTGGGGCGTTTCTACCCGTTTAATTGGTGCAATAATTATGGGACACAGCGATGACAACGGATTGGTATTGCCACCAAAATTGGCTCCAATTCAAGTAGTTATTGTGCCTATTTATCGCAGCGAAGAACAGTTGGATGCGATTTCAGAAAAAGTAAAAGAAATTACAAAGCAACTTCGTGCGAAAGGAATTCGTGTGAAATACGATGATCGGGATACTCAAAAACCAGGTTTTAAGTTTGCGGAATACGAATACAAAGGTGTTCCTGTACGATTTGGAATTGGTCCACGCGATTTGGAAAACGGCACAATTGAAGTGGCCCGAAGAGATACCTTTACCAAAGAAATGATGCCAATGGAAGCGATTGAAGATAAAATAGTGCTACTATTGGATGAAATTCAACAAAATCTATACGATCGGGCTTTGGCGTTTAGAGAAAAGAATTCGAGAAAAGTGGATACTTGGGAAGAATTTAAAGTAGAAATAGAAAAAGGCGGATTCTTGTATGCTCATTGGGATGGATCATCCGAAACGGAACAAAAAATCAAGGATGAAACAAAAGCAACAATTCGTGCTATTCCATTAGATGCTCCATACGAAGAAGGGAAATGTATTTTTACTGGAAACCCTTCAACAAAAAGAGTGGTTTTTGCTAGAGCATATTAAGAAATCAAACGAAATAAATTAGAGAAATCCCGCATTTTGTGGGATTTTTTTATGGCTGGAACTTTTCTATTTCGCCTGTTCCTGTGATTGTTTTTCGTAGAATTTTAGGTTCATCTACATAATAAATGCTCCCGATGGAACTCACGGTAGCTTCCAGAATTTCAGTAGCCCAAACATAATTTGTATTCGATCCGAGTGTTGAAATATAGGTTTGTTCGCTTTTAAACTCACTTGCATCTACTGGCCCAAAACTATTAGAAGAAATATAACTGAGTCGGGCACTGCCTCTGTAAATAATATCTGCTGTACCAATATGATAACGAATTGTTGATTTGTAACATTGCAGATCCAAATTTACTTTTCCGGCGGCATCCCACACATTTAGCATCATCGAATCGTTCTTTAAGGTGTTTGAAGAGATGATTTCGCCTGTTCCGTGAATTTCCAATTCATTGAGGTTTTTTACACGAATAAAAACCAGCGGCTTTTTCTTGTAGCTGCGTAACCAGTTGAATTTATTGCGATTACCAATGCTTAATATGCCGTTATTTACTTCGGTATAAATCCCATCTAAAAGATGTTCGCCGGCCATAACTTGGACTTTATTACTCGTATCCTGACTAATTTGTAAATCCACATTATCCCAAAGTTGGATATGCTGAAAGGTTTCTATTGCTCTGTTTTCAAGCTGTTCGTCGCCTGTGGCAAAAGAAAAATCTTTTTTGCAGGAACTTAGTGTAAAGATTACACCAAGGATTAGAAGAATAAAATAGCTCTGGCGACCCAATTTCATATTTGTGATTTTTTAAAATGAAGTTGATAGCCAATTCCCCAAGCCAAATAGGCTGCACGAGCTGCATGTGCTTTTAATTCCATGCTTGCGTACATGTTTTTATAAAATCGATAATTCAAACTTAGCTTTTCGTAAATCGGACCTTCCGTTTTTTCTTTTCCGTAGATATACGTTCCCAAAGCAATGTTAAGCGCTAGTCGGTCGAGCTGAATTTGGTATTGAACAGCTCCGCCAAATTTTACTAATTCGATATTTGAATACGATTGATTGTTTACTAGGTTTAATAAAGCACGATGCGATTCGTCGTAAGAAAAGTCGGTGCCTATTCCAACAGCCGATTTCGCGTTTATTATTTTGAGCAGACTGATTGAACTTGCTACTACTTGATCATGAGAGTCGATTTCAATTCCTCGACTTTTAATGGCGTAACCAAGCTGAAAATCAATCCGATAGTTTTTTTCGACTTCTTTTCGAAAAAAAGGCATGGCTTTTCGTTCCGGTAATTCGTTGTTTTCTTTGAATTGATGCGTATATCCGATAGAGCTTAAAGGAAGATTGAGTCCATAATTGGGCATGCTTATACTTCCGTTTGAAAAATGGACTAAACTCAACCCGACAGAAATTTGATCGAGCGAACTTATTTTCATTTCATAATGAATCATAAAATGAACAAAAGCATTCAAATCCGATCCAATGGCCAGGTTTTGATAATTTTCGATTGGATCAAATTTAGAGTCAAAATAGGCGAGCCCCAAACCAATTCTAAAATTTAATAATTGCTTGGATGAAGCTAGCAGCGGGAAATCAATACTAGGATACATCGCGTAAGCATTTCCTAAAGAACTTGATTTTTGAAAAGGAGTGTAGAAAAAATGAAGTCCAATCGATGGATAATTGTAATTGCTTTGCCAAGCTTGGTTTCCGTTTGTTAATTTCCGAAAACCGATTTCAAATGCAGGAATATGTGCGTTAAAAATCTTGAGCTCGTTGTGGTAATTATTGATAAAGCCATAATAAAAACGCGCTTCCATTTGGTAGTTGTTGGAAGTTGAATTTTTCTTGAATAGATCGTTATCTTGAGCTGACAATTGTTTCGCGAATATTGAAATCAAGGCGAACAAGAGTAGTCGAAGTTTATTTGTGAAAGGATGTTGTTTCCCGATTCGTTTCAAGTCTGGTAAAGTTTATTTACAAATGTATTTATTTCTGTGGATAACATCGGGTCTTTGGCTTTTGAAATTAGGCTTTGTCGTCTCTTTTTCAATTTAAATAGATACTTTTGCAAGCAAAATTTACCCAATGGAAAGAAAATTAAAAGCTTTTGAGCGCTTACTCAATATCATGGACGATTTACGAACTGGCTGTCCTTGGGATAAAAAGCAAACACTCGAAAGTCTTCGCTATTTAACCATCGAAGAAGTGTACGAACTTTCAGATGCCATTTTGAATAACGATTTGAATGAAATTAAGAAAGAGCTTGGCGATTTAATGTTGCACATGGTTTTTTATGCCAAAATAGGATCGGAACAAAAAGCTTTTGATATGGCCGAAGTTTTAGATGGAATTAGCGAAAAATTAATTTATCGACACCCTCATATTTACAGCAATGTAGTGGCCGATGATGCCGATACGGTTTCGCAAAACTGGGAAGCTTTAAAAATGAAAGAAGGCCGGAAATCGGTTTTAGAAGGTGTCCCAAACTCTTTGCCTGCTATGGTTAAAGCCTACCGTATGCAAGAAAAAGTGCGTGGTGTTGGTTTCGATTGGGAAAGACCCGAACAAGTTTGGGAAAAAGTGCAAGAAGAGTTGAGCGAATTTCATCACGAAGTAAGCCAAAGTGGCGATAAACAGAAGATGGAAGCAGAGTTTGGCGACGTGCTATTTTCGCTAATAAATTATGCGCGTTTTTTGGATATCAACCCCGAAGATGCTTTAGAGCGCACGAATAAAAAGTTTAAAAAGCGTTTCGAATACCTCGAAAAAGAAACAATCGCTCAAGGTAAATCCCTTCACGATATGAGTCTAGCCGAGATGGATGTGTATTGGGAAGCCGCGAAGAAAATGGAGTAAGAGCTTTTGGCTCTCTGTTTCATTTCAAACCCGACTATTCCTTTTTAAGGCATTTACAATCTTTCAAGACATTTTTCTCAACCAATTTATTGATATCAGAAATTCCGTTTTTAAAAGTAAATCTATTGCCACAATTATAAAGTTCCAGAAATGGGTCTTTTTCAATTATGCTTGCGAAAAGCTCATCCAATGATGGTGCTTTTTCTAATTGGCTATATTCCTGATAGCTAAAGCTTAAAAAGGCAGTGCGTTCTGTAATCCCTTTGTTATCAAGTAAGTATCCGTTAATTAATTTCGTCGGATACGTAAGCTCCCCATGAATAATTACATCTTTTGGGTTCGGATAGGCAACTATTTTCGTTTTATCCTCAGATAAGGTTACCGGAACATTCTTGTCAAAATTCTGTTTGGTTTTATAGATGATCGTTTGTGGTCCATCTTTAAAATTTAAGATAACTTGATCTGTGTCTGCCTTCTTTGCTTCAGCAGTAATTTTATTTTTCTTCGCTGAGGAGCAAGAGTTCATAATTAATATCGATAATATCAAAAGAAATGATTTCATATGGTTATTCTGATTTAATAAATTTATGTTGCCAAGTGTTTTCTTCAGTCTGAAATAATAGCATATAGCTTCCTAATGCTAAATCTTTTATTGGAATAATGATAGGATGATTATTCAAAACCGAATTTTCCACTTCAAGAACTTCTCTTCCATACATATCAACAATTTTGATCGAGATAAGATTTGCTGAATTTTCTAATTCGATAGCAATATTATCGAAAGCCGGGTTGGGGTAAACTTTTATATTTTCCACTGGAAGAATTTCGTCTATAGCAGTGGCTATTGTTCTTGAAACTTCAATGTCTAAGTAATAGGTTCCTGTTTGACCAATAAAATAGGGCGCTACTCGAAAATAAATCTGGCCACCATTTTTCACCGAAATTGCTGTTGGCATCACATCGTCATATGTATCAGACCATTGGTTGGCGTATTGATACATCCATGCTACATCGCACGTGTAGTTTTGTCCGTCAGTACTACTGTAACTGTCGTGTGCTCGTACTGTTAAACTATAGTTATATCCAGGTTCCATATAGATGCCGTAGAAATCATCATCCGTTCCTATATGTAAATTAGATCCGGCAGTTCCTGTTGAGGCGATATCAGAACTGAAATTTAAGGATAATTGATAAGCGTTATCCAGACTGTTGTTATTCTCATAGATATCCGCAATTAAGGCTTGTTCTTTTACCGTTACATAAATTGGGTTGGAATAGTAAGACGAGCCGGTCAATTCCCAGCTTCCTCCATCTTCGAGGTGCATGGCAGCTAAAAGGTAAGTGCCTGGATCCACTGTTACACCTGATGTAGCGAATTCCAAATCATCATAGTAATAGCCCGCTTGTAAGCTAGCCCCGGTCAAGGTTTTAATGGTTTCCGCAAAAGTGCCATCCAGATTATAAAGTGAAACATCAAATTGACCATAAAAAGTACTGCTTCCAGTATTTAGAATATCCAGTGTAACATTGAAAGATTGATTTTGAGTGATTGTGGTTCCACAGCTGATTAGCATGTTCTGATACAGTTCAATATCGTTTGCATACTGCACTTGAAAGGCGATCATATTGGTATACGACCCTTCTGAAGCCATTTGCCAATCGCCACCAGTAGGCCGATAGAAAACCCCAATTTTATAGGAGCCGGGAAGCAATGTTACTGTACCAGATTTCGTAAAGTCGATGCCATTGGTATAATGTTGATTGCTGCCAATGGTATAATTGGATAATATTTCTACAAATTCTAGAAAATTATAGCTTTCATCAAAAATTGCAGCGCAATAATCTCCTGTAAATGATGAGGTGCTAAAATTTGCGAGATCAGTATGAACCGTAAATCCTTGTCCGTAATTGATCGGATTTGGAGTGCTCACAACATGATCATACAAAGTGATATAAGAAGAAGTAAGTCCACCATCACTTTCGCTTAAGGGTTGAATTCCAAGTACAGCTTGCTGGTCGTTGTTGTAGGTTCCTGCGCCCGAACCGGTTCCTCCGGAACCTGGGTTTAAGGCATCAATTAAGAAGAAACCATCCATGTATCCACCCCATCCCCAATTCATGTGGAAATAATTATTGATATCGTAACCATCGCACACAAAGGTATGACTGCCAGCTCCAAATCCTGCATATTGAATAGGACGACCTAAATCCAAATCAGTTTTTAATAATTGTATCCAATTGTAATCGGAATAGTTTGCTCGTATTAAGCCTTTTAAAGTTGAAGGATTATAACCAAAATAGGTTTTATAAGCATATTCTGAGCATTGTTCAGGCGAAGGCGAAGCCGCAATAATTACATAAGATCCACTTGACGTTGGTCCATAGCCCATTTCTACGGCAACACCACAATGGTACATTAAAGTGGCTACGGCATTGTTGGTGCTCGATACATTATTAGGCATAGCGCTCCAATTGTAAGCCGTTGAAGCAAAATTGGCTGATAAAGTACCGTAAGTTGGGTGGTTGTATGAATGGAATCCGCTTCCGTTTGCAGGATAATTCCAGTATTTCATAATTTGTGCCATTGCGGTTGCAGGACATCCTGATACACAATGGTAGCCATTAGAAGCTCCGGCGTCTAAATCATAAGGACATAAATCATTTACGTATGGACTTTGTCCCCAAGTTGTGCTTAGCAACGGATTTACTGCTGTACCGACATTGTCTGATTTATAAGGAAGATTCTTCTCTAAGTGTTCCCACTTTGAACTAATTTCTTCGGTTGCCTTAATATGATTGGCTACTATGTATCTGATTTGATTTTTATATCCTTCAATCCATTTTCTTGTGTTGGAAGGGAGGCTTGAATAATCAAAACGGCCTTGGGTAGCATAGCCTAAAATTGGGATGCTATTATCATCGCCGGATACCATAACAAAACCATTATCATTCTCAGCATTGAAAACATAAAACAATGGAATTGAATTTGAGTCTGATTTATTTAAGTTCTTCAGGTCATTCGATAAGCTGGTATATACCAGCTCCAAATCAATACTGCTTTTTTCTGTGTTTCCTTGTTGATAGTGAGCTTGTGCAACAAGTTTTGCTCTTTCTGGTTTTACTTCTTTAGCTAATGAAACTCCTGAAAAACCAAGGAGGAGAGAAATAAAAAGTATAAAATGTTTCATATTGAATAATTTAAATTGCTATCATTTTTAATAATTATTTGATTACATCTAGGAAGATAAACAAGAAAAAACCCGCTAAGAATCAATCGAAAAATCGACCGTTTACTGATTATTCCTATACTTGTTAAGTAATCAAGCTTTTTACGATCTACAGAATTAGCAAGATTTGTTTTTTAATACTTGTTTAAAATACTTCTTTATATGTGAATGCAATCAATTTAAATCATCCTAAGCATTGTCTTGAGTCTACCAAAGGTAATAAAATTCGATAAAAGATGAATTGGATAAATGTTAAAACTAGATTTTATGTTTTTGATTTGTTGATTGTATTTTTTTAAAAAACTTGACATACTAGTGTTTATTTATTTACTTTTGAATACTTCAAAAATAATGAAGTATATAAAAATTGAATAATATGTATCATAGATTGAAAAATGAATTTAACATCGTGCAATTTATTCCTGCCATATTTTCTTTTCTGATTTTAGGAATTGTGTCTGCACTTTTCGGGTTTGAAAATGGATTAAAAGCTTTAAGTACAGTTATCGCCATATATGCGTTTGTTTTTGGTTTGATGGGGTATATCAAAACAAAAAATGCGGCTTTTTTGGTAACGTTTATGTACTTACTACTGTTAGCCGCCGTTTTTTATGTGTTGGATTTTAGAGAATTCCAAGGTGGTTTTCATCAATTCAAACCTTCGACAAAACTTATTTTTGTACTATTTTATTTTACCATGTTATGGCTGTTGTATTTACTAATAACCAAAAAGTTGAAGTGGAGAGGTAGCGAACTTTTTGAACTCGCTGCAGAGTTTGTAGATGAAGCAAATGATAGCTTTACTGATCGTCCAAGAGCGGTGGGGAAACATAATCTGACTAAACATGAGCTTATTGATTTTGCTGTATATATGCAAAAGAACCTGTTTTGTATTTTTCGGCATGAAGGAAATAGGATATTGCTGTTTCCTTTGAAAGCAAATGATGAGTTTAGTGTTTTGCTAAAATTAGCGATAAATGAAGAAAAACATAGCTGGATAGCTTTTGAGTTTACAGGCGAAGTAAGTGTTCATATTTCCCAAAGAGATTACCTTTCTTATAAAGATGACTTGTCATTTAATCAGTTGAGTGAAGATATGGGGATGCTAATGCTTCGTTTTGCTGATCAGTTTGGTAAAGGACAACAAAGCAGAATTAAAGATAGGATTGACTCAATGAAAACAGGTATGTTCATATGATAGCAGACATTTCAGATCTTAGTAGGTTTGGCTCTTTTATTTCCAAACAATATGCTCCAGATTTTTTTCGGCTTTTAGTAGCGTATCATGATATTTCAGCCTCAGAAGCTGCCTCGCAGTTGGGAATTCATATTCAAACTTCGCAAGAATTTTTAGAGGCAATGACCGAATTACATGTATTAGTTCGCCAAGAATGTATTGAAAAGAAGCGTCCGTATTTTAGATATAGTTTGAAAAAAGAAGTGTTTCATTTTCAATTTAAGCCAGAGGATTTAGTAAATAAAAGTCATGCCAATTCTTTAATTAATAATAGGATAAAAGAAGTAAAAAATGCCGGAGCGCAATTTTCTTTGTCGCGTTCGGGCGCCTATTTTAGTAGCGTGAGTATCCGTCAGGGAAAAGGAAGAATGAGTAAAATGCGCAAGTTGAGTTTAACCGAAGCGCAAGGTAAGTTTTTATATCATTTGCCATACCCCGATGCGGATGCATTACAAATTGCTGAAATTATGGAGATTGCCAAAATTGACGAATCCTATAAAGCTGAAATCGAACATATTGTATTGGAGTTGATAAAATACCAGGTAATTGAAAAACTCTAACTTAATAATACAAACAAAAAGACCAAAGGAATTATAATTCCCAATGCCGTGTAAATTCCACCGCGTCCCCAAATTCCTTTAGGTCCTTTTACCATAAAGAAAGAAGAAACCGCCAAGAGAATCAATGCTCCGGCAAAAATATCGGAGAACCACATCCACCAATAGTTTGGATTATAATGCAAATAATTCACTTGATAAAAAAGCGCTCTTTTTCGTAAAAACTCAGCCTGACCTTGTCCTGTTTCAATATTCACTAAAACGGACGATCCACCTTGCAGAAAGATTTTAAGGATATTATTTTCGGGATAATAATGCTGTTTGTAAATTTCTCTTGGGGCAACTTCGCTTAAAAGTTGTTTTATATTTTGGTCGATTTGGCTCGTTTTTGCAAGTGGAATTTCTGTTTGGAAACGATTTAATTCAACAGAATAATT
>JAFGAK010000212.1 GCA_016933745.1 Bacteroidales bacterium | reverse complement strand
TACTTTTGGTTTCTGATCAACCCATGATTGCCGATGGTATTAAAACCACACAAAGTGATAATCTCGTTACAAAGAAATTCGTAAATACGCATTTAGAAATTGGAATTGCCGCATTGATGGAATTGAAAAATAAAGGCCTTGCCGTTAAACATTTACGTTTTTAATTATCGACTCCCATGCCAGAGCAGAAGTACGAAGAGATTTTAAATGATCTAAAAAAGAAGATTTACCATCCTGTGTATTTATTTTCTGGCGAAGAATCATTTTTTATCGATGAGCTTACTGATTATATCGAAGAGCATATTTTAAATGCAATAGAAAAGGAGTTTAATCAAACCATTGTGTATGGTTTAGATTCCAATGTGTATGATATCATTGGTGCAGCAAAACGCTTTCCGATGATGGCTAATTATCAAGTCCTTATCGTGAGAGAGGCGCAGAATTTGAAAGAAAGCGAACAGCTAGAGTCTTATTTAAAGAATCCTTTAAAATCAACCATTTTAGTATTGGCTCACAAGCATAAATCAGTCGATAAAAGGAAAACATTTTACAAACTTGCAAAAGAAAAGGGAGTGGTTTTTTCATCGAATAGATTGTATGAAAAACAGGTAACAGGTTGGATCGAAATGCGCTTGAAAGCAATGGGCTATTCTATTGAATATCGAGAAAGTTTTTTGTTATCAGAATATTTGGGAGCCGATTTGGGGAAGATTGATAATGAGCTCCAGAAAATGTGTCTGAATAGCCCAGTTGGAAGTACAATCACTTCTAAAATGATTGAAGATTATGTAGGCATTAGCAAAGATTACAATGTATACGAATTATTAATTTCATTGATTAAAAAAGACGTAGTAAAAGCCAATCGAATTGTTAATTATTTCGCAGCAAACCAGAAGGATAATAGCATTTTTATGGTGCTTCCGATGCTTCATAATTTCTTCTTTAAAACCTTGGTGCTTGCTCAAATAAAAGACAACGAGCCGAATAAAATTGCTTCAATATTAGAAATTAAGCCGAGTCTACTGTGGCAATATCAAACTGCATTGAGTGGCTACAAAATACGCAAATTGGCAGCCATTATCCGTGAAATAAAATCGTACGATTTGAAAGCAAAAGGACTTGGCAATACAAGCACTACACAAGGCGAACTTTTGCGCGAATTAATCTTTAAAATATTACATTGAAATGAAGGAATGGCTTATAAGAATACAGCCATTTTATCGAGTAAGCTTGCCCCTAAAATTGGTTTAGTAATATAATCATCGCAACCTGAATCAAAAACTCGTTGATAATCAGAATTAAGAGCGTATGCAGTTTGAGCAATTACTGGTAATTTTGGTTTAGTCTTTTTAATTTCGGAGGTAGCTTCATATCCATCTACATTTGGCATTCGAATATCCATCAAAACAATGTCAATGTCATTGTTTTTTAGGCATATATCAATGGCTTCTTGACCATCTTTTGCCCAAAGTACATTAATCTTGGTCTTTCTAAGATAGGTTTTTAGAAAAAGAAAATTATCGTTCACGTCTTCTGCGATCAAAACTGTTTTATCTGACCAATCTTGGTGTGTTATTGAAGCTGCCATAGCGATTAATTTGTGTAATTTCTTTATTTTTTTAAGTTCTCTCCTGTTTGGAAGTAGCTAAAGTAATAAAAAAAATCTAAAAGAAAAGCCAATTTATATTTATCCTACTAAAAATATTATTCTTTATTATATATGTACACATTTGCTTGGGCAGTTGGTGTGATTAAGATATCATTGATCGAAACATGTTCTGGAAGTGTAGTTGTATAGTAAGTTACATCCGCTATATCCTTTGCGGTGAGTGGCTTGTATCCATTGTATACTTTTTTTGCAGCTTCATCGTCTCCTTTAAACCGAACCAATGAAAACTCCGTTTCAACTGCTCCAGGTGCAATTTGAGTCACTTTTATACCATAGTTTACTAAATCAATACGCATTCCTTCGGTAATGGATTGAACTGCCGCCTTGGTTCCGCAATATACATTTCCGTTTGGATACACTTGCTTTCCTGCAATAGAACCAATATTAATGATATGTCCTTTTTTGCGGTTTTTCATAAGCGGAATGATACTTCTGGATAAATATAGGAGTCCTTTAACGTTGGTATCAATCATTCTTTCCCAATCGTCATAAACGCCATCTTGAATAGGTGTTACTCCAACAGCTAATCCGGCATTGTTAATCAACACATCAATCTCTTGCCACGAGGTTGGTATACTAGCAACGGCAGTTTCAACTTCTTTCAAATGCCGAACATCAAAATTCAGCGTTAAGACGTCTATTCCGAAATTAGAAGAAAGGTATTCTTTGATTTTTTCTAAGCGATCATTTCTTCTTCCGGTAAGTATTAGATTGTAACCGTTTTCAGCAAATTTGATTGCCAAAGCCTCTCCGATGCCTGCAGTGGCTCCGCTAATTAATGCTATTTTATTCATGATTGTGTTTTATGGTTTCTTATTGGTTTAGGCAATTTCTAATGCAATCTCCATCATTTCTGT
>JAFGAK010000211.1 GCA_016933745.1 Bacteroidales bacterium | reverse complement strand
GTAAATCCTTTTTTTAGAATATTGATTGGGTCTGCCATTTGAATAATTTGTTGTAAATGTTCTATTCGGTCAACGTTCTTTTGAATATGTTCTTTACTTGAATTTGGAATAATGATTTGATAATTAAGTTGTATTGCATTTTCTTTATCAATCCGTTTAAGTGTTTCTTTTGATATCAGATTTTTATGTTGATGTAGTTCTTTATCTATTGCGTGTATCTGAATTTTTAAATCATGCGCAAGCACTAATTGCAATTTTTCTAGCCAAAAGGTTCTTTTTCGGATGCTATTCTTGACGGCCGTTTGATATGCATGTTTTTGTGCGTCGAGAAACTGTTCGTTTTTATGTACTTTTTGCTGAACTTTAAAACTGAGTGTACTTGTAATTTTACGATTAAATTCTTGATGAGATTGCACCGTTTCAATCACTAATCGACTTAAATAAGAAGAAAGATCGATTAATTTATGTTCAAAATTCCGATTGTGCGAAACCAGAAACTCAGCAACTGCAGTGGGCGTTTTTAGTCGTGTATGAGCAACCTCATCTGCAATGCTTTGATCTCGTTCATGACCAATCCCAGTTAATACAGGAAAGTAGCAGGTTGCTAATCTTACGGCAAGCGGATACTCATCAAAGCAACTCAAATCAAGACTAGAACCTCCTCCACGAATAAGAACCACTGCATCAAAAGATTTCTTCGAATCTTCAATGGCGTCAATAGCTTTGATGATGCTGCTACTTGCATTTTCTCCTTGCATATTGGCTTGAAACAATCGAAGATTAAAACGATACGAAAAAGGATTTTCTTCGAGTTGTTTAATGAAATCTTGGTAACCGGCTGCTGTGTCTGAACTTATAATTGCAAGAGATTGAATTACTTCAGGCAGTACGTGCTGTTTATTAAAGTCAAGCAAACCTTCGGATTCAAGTCGTATTAGCGTTTCTTGTTTTTGTCGTTCAATTTCTCCCAGCGAAAAATTAGAATCAATCTCCAAAATGTTTAAGCTCATTCCGAAAATAGGATGAAAATCAACACTTGCATTTAAAAGCACTTTCATGCCTTTTTTTAAAGTTTGCTTCGTGATGTATTCAAATTCGCTTAGGATTCTTTTTTTTGCATTCGACCACAGATTGGCTCGCACTTTAGCTTGCAAAATATCGTTATCCTTTTCTGCAACTTCCAGATAAAGATGACCGTTTTTAGCTTCTGAAAAAGATACTATTTCGGCAATAACCCAATAGGAGCGATCAAAATTTGAACGCACTACCATTTGGATATCTTCCAGTAAATCAGAAAGTTTGTAAACTGTTTCTTCGATGGCTTTTGTTTTGTTACAAAAATATAAATTTTAAGCGGTTTCTGCTTGTTTTGATTGCATTCTATAGGGAGAATATTTTTTTTCGAAAACGTTTGCGGAAGTCATTTATTTTTTCGTATTTTTGACCCATATTAAATTTTTTGGTTAAATATGGTTTGTATAAAGGTGTGAATTTTAAAGTTCACACCTTTTGCATTTTAGTCAAAAAATGATCGATGGAAGTCGTAAAATGCTTTCACACTAGCTACCTTTTCACTTATGAGAATATTTTAAACAAGTTTTTGTGCTAGGATTTCGCAAGCTTCGTTTAATACAATGTAAGTATCTTCAAAATCAGCCATGTTGCCGTAATAGGGATCGAACACAATTTTATTTTGTCCGGGAAAGCTTTCTTCAAGAATCAATTTCACTTTTTCTCGATCGTTTTTATTTCGGCTCAATGCTAAAATAGTATTCAAATTGCTTTCGTCCATGGCATAAATCAAATCGTAAGCATCAAAATCTTCCACGCTAAATTGTTGTCCATGGTGCCTAGAAATATCGATATCGTATTGTTCTAAAGTTTGAATTCCTCTGTGGTCGGGAGTATCTCCAATATGGTAAGGGGCTGTTCCTTTACTTTCAACAGTAGCATTGAGTTGGTACTTATCAATTTTATGTTGCATAATACCTTCGGCCATTGGCGACCGACAAATATTACCCAAACAAACCATAAGGATACGGGTAGGATTCATATTAAAAAATAGATTGTGTATAAGGAGTTGCTTTTTGATCAGTAAATTCTCCTTTTTGATATTTAAATAATCCGGTGATAGCAATCATTGCCGCGTTATCAGTAGTAAATTGAAATTCAGGAATATAAGCG
>JAFGAK010000210.1 GCA_016933745.1 Bacteroidales bacterium | reverse complement strand
TTTTCGTTTTTCTAAATCTTTGCTGATTTCAAATTGAAGCCAATGGCAGATTGGATTATTATGCTGTTCTCCAAAAAATACAATATCTGCTTTTTCGAGCTCACTGAGCATGTTTTGATATTTTACTTGCTTTCCGTCTTTTGAAAAAATAGCATATGCCTGTTTATCAGATTTAAAACCAAATATGGTGAAGAGCAGGGTGCTAAGAAATACGACTTTTAACTTGTACATTCTTCTGATTTTTTGTTTTTATTTGATGATCGTCGCTTCTTCGATTAAAATATCATAAAAATAACCGTAACCAAAATCCTTATCTAGGGCTATTTTTCCTTCGAAAGTAACCACATCACCGACACTCACAACTTCGCCCGAAGTAATGGTTAAATCATATTTTCCATCGAAAGATGTTCCATCTTGAAGGTGAATCCAGTTGGTGTTCATGATCTCAGGACTAAATTTAACAACCTGACCTCGAACCATCACTTTTTTGCCGTTGTACGGATCGCGATTTTCAAAAAGCTGGGCAATGGAAATTGCTCCTTCGGGCTTATCGATACGAAGTTCCAACTGATCTGTAATCACCTTTCCGCTTGGCTTATTCATAATCCGTGTGGTAGGCTGAATTAGACTATTTGCATCTTTGGAAACATGAGATAAAAACAAGATTTCATCAAAAGGACGATCTAATTCTTTGCTGTAAAAATCGTTCATCACCAAGGGATCTGTATAATAAAACACATCACCAACATTGACTTCTTGCAAGGAGATTGCATACCATTTTACTTGGTCGTTAGCTTCTCCAAGAATATACACGTAGCCGCCGGCCTGCATCGTTTCTTTAACAGTAAAACTTTCGTAAGCTGCAGTATTTTCCTCGTTCTGTGAAGTTCCTTTTTGGTTATTCTTGCATCCGGAAAAAACGAATAAAAAGGCAAATAAATAAAGTATGTTTTTCATGTGTATATAATTTAATAATGAATTGTTACTCGTGAAAATAGTTGTTGACTTCGCTGATTTTCATCAAAGCTATTTAACTAAATATTTTTCAAATTAACGAAATATTTAGCGAAATCAATGTTAATAAATCTCTAATTCAGGTTGATATATATCAAAAGCGCTTGCGTAAACTCAAATAAACACGGTTGTACTGGTTGTCTTTCTCAAAGACTCCTTCGTAACTAGCCGATAAACTCAAGTTTTTAACAACTTGCCATTGCATGCTCAATTCGGCAATATGCTGGTTTAAAGGCGCACTGCTATTCACAAAGTTATAATCTACATAGCGATAATTTAAGCCGGCATAGAGTTTACCTTGAAACAAATCTTTGTTTAAACGAGCACCATAAATCTGACCATCTAAATAAGAACTTTGGATATAATTTGCCGTTAAACTTAGCGAAGCTTTAAGGATAGGAAGTTGAGAATACGTGATAAAAGCATTCGCGTTTTTTGTTGGGCGACTATCTTCAGGTTTGTTTCGGTAACTCGCGCTAGCACCAACCGACAAGCGTTTCATTGGTCTGTAATTCATTCGAACCCGAAAACCTTGACGTGTGGAAGACTCCAAAATACTATCTGCTAATGTTTGAAAAGTTTCATAATAAATGACATTTTTTCGTGCATCATACGAAGCGGTGGCTGAAAAATTTGAGCTAAAACGATAGCGCAAAGAGGCATACATACTTGTAAGGCTCAACTTATTAACCGGAAGTCCGTTTTCCAATCGGTACATATCCATCTCAAAAGACACAAATGCATTGACGTTTTTTGCCAAAGAATTGGAATGCTGAAAATACATAAAACGTCGATCGGTTTTCCCGCTATTCTTTTGTTCAAAAAAAGAAAACGTATTGTCCATTCGGCCCTTTGTACCAATATATTGATGTGCAAGATAGCCACCAAATTCAAAAAGATTAAAATCGAAACCATAATCGGTGTAACTCGGGCGAGAACCAACAACTGCTCCCAAGGTAATATTTTTCAAGGTGGTTTCTACCTGCAAACCATCTACAGCACCAACATTTGCTATTTTGCTATTGATCTTTCGTCCAAGCCAAATACGCGTATTTTTGCTCAAATCGTAACGAAGTGCTAGCGTATACAGCTTCAAATCTTTCAAGCTGCTTGGTACTGCAGTTCCATCGTAAATACTGTGCGAAAAAGCTACATAGGTTTCAAATGAAATGGGCGAATTTGCTATCTGGTTGGCATTTAGATTGAGTCGATAACGAAAACGTTGATTATCGTTATTAAAATTATTTGAGAAATTAGAATAGCTCGATAGATTGATTCGTCCCCAAATATCTTGCTTGTATTTCGGTTCTTTTTCGTTTGAAATGATCTCTTCAACTGCTGCAACTTCATTTGGCTCAGGCAATAAATCTTGTTTCACTTCTGGAATAACTGCTGGTTCAATCTCTTTCATTAACGTGTTTGCATACACAAAATCTCCTTTTGCAAAGCTTAGATCGCCTATCGGATTTGAAACGCATGAAATGGAAGAAATTTGTTGAACGAGTAGTGCAGGTGTTTTTTTTTCGCCATTTAAGATAAATAGCGTATCGCCAATGCTAAACCCTTCTGTAGATACAAATTTAACATAAACATGTTGGGAGCTCACATAGCTAACCGTTCCTTCTATAAAGGTTGTACTACTATCTTGAGCTAGCAGAGTAAGTTTAACCAAAATAAAAAGCGTAACCAAAAGTATTTTCTCTCTTACTTTCATAATCTATAATTTAATCTCCTTTACCATTCGGGTGACAATCTAAACAGTTTATACTGGCATATACATACCCGTTTTCTCCCTGATGCTCCTTATCCATATCCGTTTTATTATGTTCATGACAGTCGATGCAGGAAAACAAGGCATAATTTCCTGCAGTTGTATGACAGTCGGTGCATGAATTCCATTCACCTTTATGCGATCCGCTATAAATAGGAAAATATTGAGCATCGTGATCAAAAGTACTGGGTTGCCAAGCATTAATCGTATGACATTCCACACAGTTGGTTGAAAAATTGGATGTGGAATGTGATGGATTTTGCGTGGCGTTATAATCGTCGAGATGACAACTTACACAATCTGATGAAATTGGCTCAAAACTCCCCGAAGTATGGCAAGCTGAACATTCGTTGATTGCATGACCGCCAGTAAGCGGGAAAAATCCGTGTTCAAATCCATCTGAACTCCATTCGGCAGAGCGCATATTATGACATTCAAAACAATCAACCGAGTATCCAACATCCTGATGATTCGGATTCGATGTGGCTAAATATTCTGTTCGATGACAATCGATACAATCAATACCCAATGGACGAAATTGCAATAGGTTTTCCGTTAAATGACATTCAAAACAATCTGCATTTGCATGCGGACCCACCAAAGGGAATCGGCTATTATTATGAATCTCTTTTGCATCTAAAATAATCCATGAATTAGAAGTATGACAGGATTGGCAATCTAAATTTAAAGTTTGTTGATGCACATCTATATGACAGGAAACACAAACGTTATTCCCTTTTTGCTGATTAAATTCTAGACTCAAATGACACATTTTACAATCAATCTGCAAATGTTGTCCTTCTAAAGAAAACCCGGTGTTAGCATGATTAAAAGTACTCGTTAGGGAATTTACGGCCCAATTTCCTGTTGTATGGCACTCACTACAGTCAATCTGTAGCAATTCTCCATGAGGTGATTTCTGAGCAAAAACATTCAGAGAGATTAATATCCCAAGTAAAAATATTAAATATCGATGCATTTAAAACTCCTTCTTTATATCTTCTTTTATTTCAAAACCATTCGGCTTATCTTTTTTCTTAAGCCTATATTAGCCCCTTCCCGTTGGATGACAAGCTAAGCAATTTGCGCTATTATATACATATCCACTTTCTCCTCGATGTTCATCATCCATATCGGTTTTATTATGTTCATGACAATCGATGCATGAAAACGCTGAATAATTATTTGGTGTAGTATGACAATCGGCACAAGAATTCCATTCGCCGCTATGCTTACCACTATAAATAGGGAAGTATTGGTCATCATGATCAAAAGTACTTGGATCCCAAGCGTTTTGTGTATGACAAACGGTACAATCTGTTGGGAAATTTCCTCCGGCATGATTTGGGTCAGACGTGCTATTGTATTCTGAACTATGACATCCATAGCAAGAATTTGGCGTGTTGGAATAGCCATTTGAATGACAAGCTGTACATTCGGTTGCAATCAAAGCATGTGCCCCTTCCAATACATAGTAATTATTATGAATTGTGAAAGTAGCAGGAGTCCATCCCGGATTCGTTGTATGACACTCTAAACAATTCACCGGGAAATCCAATGAAGCATGCGGCGGATCTTGAGTTGCGTTGTAAACAGGTAAATGACAAGTTTCACAATCAGGCGAAAGGGTTTGATAATTGCCTTGAATATGGCATTCCAAACAATCCGCTATGGCATGACCCTGTGTTAATGGGAAAGTGGTGCTATGTGCATAGGTGCTAGGAGACCATGCATTTTGTGTATGACAAATCTCACAATCGGTTGAAAATCCTGCTGTTGAATGCGACGGATCGTTCGTATTATTATAATCCGTTGTATGACAAGCATAACACGTATTTGGTGTATTTACAAAACCATTGGCATGACAAGCAGCACATTCTGTTGCAATAAGCGCATGTGCTCCTTCCAATATGTAATAATTATTGTGAATATCAAAAGTTGCCGGAGTCCAGCCAGGATTGGTTGTATGACATTCTAAACAATTCACCGGAAAATCGAGTGAGGCATGTGGAGGATTTTGCGTCGCGTTATAATCCGGCAAATGACAGGTTTCGCAATCTGGCGAAAGCGTTTGATAGTTACTTTCTAAATGACAAGCAAAGCAATCGGCTACGGCATGACCTTGAGTTAAAGGGAAGGTAGTACTGTGAGCAAATGTACTTGGCGACCAAGCGTTTTGAGTATGACAAACTGTACAATCCGTTGGGAAATTTGCAGCAACATGCGAAGGTTCTGTAGTTGAGTTATAATCTTCAGAATGGCATCCGACACACGTATTTGGTGTGTTCACATATCCAGTAGTGTGACAAGTTAAACATTCAGTTGCAATAAGTGCGTGCGCTCCTTCCAACACATAAAAATTATTATGAATATCAAATGAAGCCGGCGTCCAGCCTGGTTTTGTAGTATGACAGCTCGAACAATCAACCGGAAAATCCAAGGATTGATGTGGTGGATTTTGTGTAGCATTGTAAGTAGTCAAATGACAAGATTCGCAATCGGGAGTTAGCGTTTGAAAATTTCCAACCGTATGACAGAGATAACAATCTTCTACTGCATGACCTTCGGTTAAAGGGAAAAAATCGTGATTCTGTGCTCCTGAACTCCATTCTGAAAAACGCAGTGAATGACATTCGGTGCAATCGGTTGAATATCCTGCTGCCTGATGAGACGGCGCCGTTGTCGCCAAATATTCAGCAACATGGCAATCGATGCACTCAACACCCATCGGACGAAATGCCAACATATTTTCCGAAAGGTGACATTCAAAACAATCGGCGGTTGCGTGTGAGCCAACAAGCGGAAATCGGCTGTTGGCGTGAATTTCATTCATATTGGTTACAATCCATGATTTTGGAGTATGACACATCGAACAATCTTCGCCAAGATTTTGCTGATGAACATCCAAATGACAAGAAATACATTCGTTCTTTCCTTTTTCATCCAAGAAATTCAAACTCAAATGACACATTTTACAATCAATCTGCAGATGCTGTCCGTCCAGTTCAAATCCTGTATTAGCATGATTGAATGTGCTAAGTGTTGGATTGATCAACCAATTTCCGGTTGTATGACATTCGCTACAATCGATACTTAATTGATTTCCATGAGGTGAGTGTTGAGCTCCTGCAACAAGAGCAAACAACATCCCAATTATTACGAATGACAGTCGGCGCATTTATACTCCTTTATTTTATAAATAATGTAATTATCGACCTTGCTTTCTGTTGTTTTATGGCATTGTTTGCAAGTTACTTTTTGATGCGCACCATCCAAAGGGAAGTTGGTTTTATTGTGATCGAAATTTGGAAGTTTCCATTGCTCAAAAGTATGGCAACGCTCACAATTGGTTTTACCCTCTTTTTCAAATTGAGATTGATGGATATCGGCATGACATTCTGTGCAATTTCCTGTTAACACATTAAATTTCTGATTGATCTTCCCTTGTTCTTCTTTATAATGGCAAGCTTTACAGTTTTGTTTTTGATGCGCACCTTTCAATGCAAAATCCGTTTTATCATGATCGAATTTTACTTCGTTCCACATTTTTTCAGCATGACAAATCTTGCAATCTTGATTGGGATAAAATTTCTCACCAATGAATCCTTTGTGATTATCTTGGTGACAATCGACACAATTTTTGCCAATTTCCCTGAAATGCCATTCGTCCTTTTTCAAATGACAGCTAAAACAAGGTGTAGCTTCGTGTGCTCCTCGCAAAACAAATGCAGATTGATTATGCTTTTCAATGGAATACGACGAAGGTGAAAATCCTTTTACACTGTGACAATCTTCGCAATTTGGATCTTTTTTTCCTTTATCTAATTCGTTTTTATGATGATCTTTATGACAATCTGTGCAGGTGTTATGAGCAAGAGCATCTGTTAAATTTCGTTTATGGCATTCTTTACAATCCACTTTTTGATGTTTTCCTTGAAGTGGATAATCTGTCAGATTATGATTAAAATTAGCTGTTTTCTTTACCTCCTTGAATGAGTTTTCGCTGTGGCACTCGGTGCAGTTTTGACCAAATTTATTCTCATGAACATCTTTGTGACAGTCTGTGCACTTACTAAATTGCTCTAGACTGAACTTTTGAAAATCAAGCGCGTTATTGATTTCTTTAGGATGGCATTTCTGACAATCTACCTCTTTATGTTTCCCTTTCAAAACAAAAGAAGTTTTTGCATGATCAAATTTTACCGCGGGTTTAAATCCCTTAAAATCATGACATTTAGTACAATCATCTGATAAGGTTTTTTGATGATAATCAGCATGGCAGTTCAAGCAGTTGCTTTGTAATCCAAGGTAAGTTTGTTTTTTCTTTTTCAGTTCTTTATCTGCAACAAACTCTTCTTTATGACATTCTTCGCACTTGAGTTCTTGGTGTTTTCCTTGCAATTCAAAAGACGTAAGTTGATGATTGAAGGTATCTGTTTTGAAACGAATAATTTCAAAATTTCGTCCGTGATGATCGTTATGACAAACAGCACAGGCTTTTCCTTTCACCTCTTCGGATGAGTGATATCCTGTTTTGTTTTCTACTCGAGTTTTTATTTCGGTATGACAAGCCAAACATTTATCGTTGGTCACTTTATCGCCTAAAACATGGCAAGAGGTGCAATTGGATATTCCTTCTAGATGTGCATGAGCCTCAACCAAATCGCCAGGAGAAATTTGTGCGACAAGCGTCCAACTTAAAATTGTCAGGATCAGCACAACGATATATCGAATCTTTCTCATAAACATCTATTAATTTTTATGGGTTAAAACAGCTTCGCCAAATTTGCGTGTAATTTGAATTCCAGCTTTTTGTAAAAATTGTGTTGGCAATTCTCCACCAGCAAAAATGTAAACTCGATCGGCATTGTAAAATGCTTCTTCATTAAGCGCATCTTCCTTGATTTTTACACCTTCTTTGCTAATTTCAGTAATATTGGAATGGAAGTAAACGGTGATTTTACCATCTTCCATTGCCTTTAGTATTTTCTCTTCGTTTTTGGGTTTTGCTCGATTAAAAGCTCTACC
>JAFGAK010000013.1 GCA_016933745.1 Bacteroidales bacterium | reverse complement strand
CAGGGCTTCCGCATTTAAAATAAGCAATAAAATTTGGACCAATACATTGAGTTTACTATATTTGCCTCGCATTAGTGCCAAAGAAGGCATTAAAAAAAAATGCAAGAAAAAACGGGCCCAGACACAAATAAGACACCATTCACAGTGCACTTTTCAAAATTACAAGATCCACGTAGGACGAACAAAGGCAATTTTCAACATCTTTTATCAGACATCCTTTTGTTAACAATATCAGCCATGTTATGTGGTGTAAATGATTGGCCATCAGTTGTAACTTTTGGAGAAAGTCAGCTAGATTGGCTTAGAAAATATGGCAAATTTTCAGGTGGGATTCCATCTCAAGATACCATGGAACGGTTATTTGCAGCATTAAACCCTAAATCCTTCAACGAATGTTTTATAAATTGGATGGAATCTATCAGGAAAAACATTCCGAATGAAGTAATAGCTATTGATGGAAAAACCATGCGTGGAGCTAAAGATACAAAAGCGAGTAAAAACATGCCTCATATCGTTTCTGCATGGGCTTCTGCTAATGGTATTTGCCTTGGTCAAGTCAAGGTTTCTGACAAAAGCAATGAAATAACAGCAATACCAGAGCTCGTTGATTATATAGCAACCAAGGGATGTACTATTACAATAGATGCAATGGGCTGTCAGAAAGAAATAGCGAAGAAAATAGTGGAGAGCAACGCAGATTACATACTTGCAGTTAAAAGAAACCAAGCCAATTTAGAACAAGCAATACAAGACACTATTCGTTTTGAAAAACCTGATTCAATAAGTATAATGGAAGACTCTGGGCATGGAAGGGTTGAAACTAGGAAATGTGCAGCATATAGTAATTTGAGCCACGTTGAAAAAGTGAATGAATGGATTGGTTTAACAACACTTTTTATTATTGAATCTGTAGTTTATGAGAAAACTACGGGAAAAGAAACTACTGAACAACGATTCTACATTTCTAGTTTACCTGCAATTGCAGATGATTTAAATTTCAAGACAAGAAGCCATTGGGCCATAGAAAACAATCTTCACTGGTCTCTAGATGTTTGTTTTGGTGAAGATTCATCTAGAAAAAGGAAAAAGAATGAGGCTGAAAATTTTAATATTATCCTAAAAATGGTGATGAATCTGTTGCGTGAGGATAAAAATAAAATTAGCAAAAATAGGAAACGCTTTAAGGCTGCTTTAGACCATAAATACAGAGAATTGTTGCTAGGTTTTTAAATGCGGCAGCCGTGTATCAACCTCAAAGTGCCTTGATTTTCACCTATTAAAATCTCACCTTTTTGACAAGCTCGGAATAATTGGAATCTGTAATAACTATTTAGTAAAGTTTACTGGTTCAAGTGAAAGTGTGAAGAATATCTTAAACAATCATGTTTCCACCTCCGATATAATAAATGGGCAACTTGAAAAAGCACAAATTTTTGCAAATAAACCAATTAGATATAAAGTCAAAGAAAAAAAGGAATGGTAT
>JAFGAK010000209.1 GCA_016933745.1 Bacteroidales bacterium | reverse complement strand
TTTTTTTGCGTCGAATTGATAATGATTTTGGTAGATTCGCGATTTAATAGCATTGCCTATAAATAAATAGATAATTATGACTATTCTTCTTACCTTATTAGGGACCTTACTTGCCTTTTTTATTTTAAGTTATTCTGCTTCTAAGAAACAATTAACTACGAATAAAACAATCCATCCCGCATGTGTAAAAGTATCGCGTAATGGTTATGGAAAATGGATTGGTGGCGGAATTGGTTGGGCTTTTGGTGGGCCAATTGGCGGCTTGTTAGGATTTATGTTTGGTTCGATGTTTGAAAGTGATAGTTCGGAAAAGACTAAATACCAACAACATCCATATGAACAACCTGGTGCTAGAACCACCCAATCCGGCGATTTTAGCGTAAGTTTATTGGTATTGTCTGCTGCGGTAATGAAAGCAGATGGAGTAGTTAAGAAATCTGAATTGGAATTCGTCAAACGCTTTTTCGTGACCAATTTCGGAGAAGAAAAAACGAAACAATTGATGCAAGTGTTGAAAGAGCTTTTGCAAAAAGAAATCAATATTCAAGAAGTAAGTATGCAAGTGCGGTCGGCCATGGATTATTCTTCTCGGTTGCAATTGTTGCATTATTTATTTGGAATCGCGTTAGCTGACAGTGTGACAGATAATTCAGAGATTCAAGTCATCGAAAATATTGCCGGATTTATGGGAATACGTGGCGGTGATTTTAAATCGGTAAAAGCAATGTTTGTTAAAGATGTAGATTCTGCCTATAAAATCCTGGAGGTTGATCCTTCGGCCAGTGATAACGAAATTAAGAAAGCATATCATAAAATGGCCATTAAATATCATCCGGATAAAGTGAGTCATCTAGGCGATGAAGTTCGGAAATCGGCCGAAGAGAAATTTCAACAACTGAATGCTGCTTACGACGAAATAAAGAAAAGACGAGGAATGGTTTAATTTGCTAATCGTACATACTGCATTATCACTTTAGCATGATAGACCTAAAAGCACATTCGGAAAAGTCAAAACTTGCGTTCAAAAAGAATAAAAAGTTAGCGGATCAATTGCGGAAAAAAAAGCCAAAAAATCTGGATCAAGTGGCTGGTGTTTTGCACGAAAAGGCCTTTGATCATATCAATTGTTTGTCGTGCGCCAATTGTTGTAAAAGTATCAGCCCGATTGTTACGGACAAAGACATTCAGCGCATTGCCAAGCATTTGCGTTTGCGTCCGGCGCAATTCGTAGACCAGTATTTATTGTTGGACGAGGAACATGATTACGTATTTACACAATAACCTTGTGCGTTTTTAGGAACAGATAATTATTGCTCTATTTACGAAGTTCGCCCGAAAGCTTGTCGGGAATATCCGCATACGGACCGGGAGAAAATTTTTCAGCTTTTGAATCTAAGTGTTAAAAATACGGTGATTTGTCCGGCTGTTTTGGAAGTCTTTGTAGGTTTGGAAAAGGAATTTAGTCATTGATTTTAGGGCTATCAATTTATTTAAATGGAACCCAACCTTTACGTTGAAGCAATACATTCCATAATTTGCTTGGGATTTCTACCAATTCCCGACTGCTCTCCTGAAAAGCTGTTTCAATCGTATCCTCTTTCCCTTTTTTTATTTTCAAGAGCCATTCAGGATCAATTAATAACGCTCTACCTAAAGCAACCAAATCAGCGCCATTGTTTAGTATTTTCTGAGCATCGATTGGGGTTTGAACACTTCCAACACCGATGATCGGAATTGTGTGATTTAATTTCTCAAGAATGATTTGAGTCCGGGGTTTTAGGTCCTGTGGATTTCGAAGAGATGCACCAAAATAATTCATTGTTGAAACGTGAATATAATCTAAATTTCTCCGACTAAGTTCTTCAATCAATACCAAAGTATCTTCTAGTTGTATTCCTGGATTTTCAACTTCTTCAGGAGAAATGCGGTAACCCACCAAGAAAGGTCGATTTGATTGCTTCCTTACAACTCGAATCACTTCATCGGCAACTGCTAATGGAAAACGCATCCTTTTCAGTAAATTACCACCCCATTTGTCGCTTCTTTTATTGGAGTGGGGCGAAAAGAACTGTTGGAGTAAATAGGTGTTTGCACCATGAATTTCAACGCCATCAAATCCGGCTTGAATAGCTCTACGAGTAGCTAGTCCATAAGCTAATATTGTTTCTTCTATCTCAGGTTCTGTCATTTCGCGCGGAATCTGAGCCCCTTCTCGTTCAGCAGCTACGGCACTTGCGCTTAGGCATTGCCCATCGGGGAGTTGTTCTTTAGCAGACATTCTCCCTCCATGATGAATTTGTAGAACTGCTTTTTCTCCGTTTTCTTTTAACGCTTCAGAAATCCTTTTTAAACTTGGTATCATCAAGTTAGTATGTGCTCCAATTTGACCCGGAAATGCCTTTCCTTGTGGAATCACATATGCACATGCACTGATGAGTAGGCCAGCACTCCGATTTCGTCTTTTGTAATAGGCAATCTCCTGATCGCTTACCGTTCCATCCTCATTGCCAGAATAAGTGGTCATTGGAGCCAAAACAATTCGGTTGTTAATTTTGATTCCGGAAACCGGAAAGACAAAAGGCTCTAGTAGTTTGTATTTTGATTTTTGCAATGGTGTAAGTTTAAATTTTAATTGGATTTGATTAGATCTGCACAAATTTCGGGAGCTTCCAAAGGAAATAAGTGCCCGAATTGAGGATCGATTGTAAAAAATGAATTTGCTGATACTTTTCTCCATTTTAGCCGAATTTCGCTACTGAAAAACAGGGAAGGCTTTCCAGCGATAACGTGTATCGGAAGCGTCACTTTTTTTAGATATTTCCAAATACTTGGAGCCAAAGCATAATTAGAGGCTTCCCATTTGGGAGAAAAGCTTAGCTTAAAATTTCCGTTTTCCAAAGGTTTCAATCCGTATTCTGTATAATCTTTTAACACATTATCCGGAAAACGCCTATAGGCCCGATGATTTCGATGAAACCTATAAAAATCTTCTCGTGATGGCCAAACATCTTGCTTTTTGATCGCGCTCTTAAACGGTTGAAAATGCTTTTTGATGAAATAAGGTGTGTATTTTACGACATAGCTCAAACTCGTACATACAGATGCTGGTTCAATAACAATTAAAGATTTGAAAAGATCAGGCCTTTTGGAGGCTGCAATAATAGCCGCTGTAGCGCCTTGAGAATGCCCGATAACTGCTATTGGTACTTGAAATTGCCGTTCTGTAAAAGCTATCAAATCATCCGCATAAATTTCCCAGTTTGTTTGCAATGGAGGATTGCCAATTTGCGGCCAGCAAGCTCTTGGCGATAAGCAGGTCACCTTGTATTTTGTCGTTAATTGTTTTATAAATTCTGAATAAGCACCTAACGGAAATCCATTAGCAGAATAAAAGATGGCATCGATTCCCGTATCATTGATTTGAAAGTATTGACCTTTTTTTTCGTTAAGTGTTATTGGAATTGCATTTAAGTTCATGAGAAGACTGAAATTGAAGAGTGATAGATTGAATTAGGTGGATCTGATATCATAGGCAGAAATATGCTCTCCATGGCGGATATATAGAATACCATGATGGATCACCGGATGAGCAAAATGTTCTTTTTGACCTTTAGAAATGGTAAATGAGCTAATCACTTCCATGCCTTCGGGTTTTGGATTGATAAGCATTACGTTTCCTTTTTGATTGTAATAATACAATAAGCCTTCTGCTTCAATAATGGTTCCGGTTCCAATTTTTAATGACTCATCTATTTCTCCGGTTTTTTTATGGATACGCATCAAAATTGGTTTTCTGGTTCCACCGCCATATTCGTAATCTCCTAAACTAACAACGCCACTCATAAATCCGTCAAAATCAGGGTTTCGCCAGATTTCTTCTATTTTGGATCCATCCTCCGATAGTTTTAATTTTACGGCACCGTTGCCGTCGCCCGTTACGTAATAGATATAACCATTTTCATAAATAGCTGTATTGGAATGCGTATCGCCCATTCCTTGTCGCCTTTTCTCAGGCTCTACATTATCCTGCTCATGCGCCCAAAGTAATTCGCCTGTTTTCGTGTCTAATCCCATCAAATGATAGGCTGAAAATTGGACCAAAATATGTCGGTTTGCCAATTTAATTAACTGTGGAGCATTGTATGCAGGACGTTCTTCGAAGCCTTTGTTTTTCCAAATAACATCTCCTGTGTATCTATTCAGTGCCACCACATTGTTTTCTTGGCCGCCGGGCATCAGAAAAACTTTCTCCTCATCGATAATGGGAGATTCGGAGTGCCCATGCATGGTGTAAACTCCTTGGAAATCTTGAATAAAAGATTTTTTCCAAACGGATTCTCCTGTTAAACTATTAAAACAGCTGATATTTCCCATTCCTGAACAGACATAAAGTAAATCATCTACCACTGTTGGTGTTGATCGAGACCCTCTAAATGTTTTTGTCCATTCTTCTCCATTTTCTACTCTCCATAAAAGCTTTCCTTCCAGGTCGAAGGAAAATAAGTATTCAATGCTGTCTATTTCACCAAGAATAAACATACGATCTTCAGTAAAAATAGGTGCGCCATAACCGTACCCAAGCTCGTTAAATTCCCAAAGGAGTTGGGGGCCGTTTTCCGGCCAGGATTTTAATAAGTTTTTATCTGGATAATGACCCAATCGTCCTTCGCCTCTCCATTCATACACTTTGGGTGTAGAGTTGCAAGAAACAATCAAAAAGCTAAGGATAAATAGACTACTGATTAGTTTTATTAATTTCATTTGTGTTTATTGTTTGGTTGGTATTGATGTCTATGCTAGCAAAATAGAATCTCTTTTGCCCTTGCTAAGATAGAAAATCTAGAGAAACAACACTTTTGAATTATGAAATAATTGGCGAGGAAAAAGCCTATTGTTTTTGGTTTTCTAAAAAACGGGATAGGACCTGAGACGCCTTTTCAAAATCATTGCTAGAAACAATTACTTTGATGGGATTAGCTCCGCCTGGAGAAGCATGCCAAGGTAAAATAGTTCCAATGATTTCGTCTTTTAGGAATGCTTCGATATGCTCATCCTCTAATACGCTTTTTAAAAGTTCTGTTTCCCAAAGGGTTCCTGAAAATAACTCAACAGATCTAATCTTATCAGACATAATCTCTTTCTTTAAAGGTTTTTTAATTAGTTGCAACTTTGATCGTAAGCGAAAACATGGCCAGCAATATCGTCCCATTTTATCCTTTCCCCTTCAAAAGTTTGAAGCATCTGTGGGCATCCTTTGTAAAGTTCCGCGAAATTTTTTTCATAGTTAACTTTTCTTACAATCACAGTTTGATTGCCATCCACCAAAAAAAGATACGATCTTGTCATGCCGCCGGTTATTTTCGCTCCATTTAAACTAAGGCCTGCCGTTTCGTTTGCGTTGGGGTTGACAAACACTTTAATTTTGCTATCGAAACCTGGATTTAAAAGTTGCATTAACCTGAGTTTTCCGTCTTTGTTATGGAGTTCTGCAGTTTCAAAGATGATGTATTCTCGATTGACTATTTCATCAAAATTTGTGTGCGTCATCTCTTTAATGGAGCTTGTAGATTCCATGATCATGGCTAATTTAACGAGTTTCGACGCCTTAATTTCGATTCGTTTTATATCCTCAGGTTCGAGTTTCAGCTTTTCCTTATTCTCTTTTTTTAAGGTTATTTTGTCTAAATACCCGTTGAGGAACATGGCGCTACTTAAGGTTCCGGTTTCTTTTTCTCCTGAAGCCAAGGTAATTGTACATGGTTTCCCCAGAATTAACCCCAAATCTTCTGAATCAACTGATTTTATGAAACCCTGACCAAACGTTGAAATACTTAAGAGTGCACTGAAAATTAGTATTATTTTTTTCATAGGATTGCGTTTTTTCTTCTTTACAATACAAGATTAAGTGAGATAATAATAGCGATTAAACCGGCTAAGACCAGATAGGTGAAAATATTTCCGAAATTTAAAGTTATCCCAAATTTTGGATTATGTTTTGGGACGATGATTCTAAAATCTGCAGGATTGTAATAAAAAGGGCCGCGCCAGTTATTGGGATTCTTATCCAATAAATCAGTATTTGATTGTTTTTTAGTCCTCATAAGTTTTCTTCATTTTGAACGACTAAAGATACTAGAAGATTTGATAAAAATCAATAGAATATGAAGGAAACTAAATCTTTGTATACATAATTTTCTCTTTAAATACACCTTTAGTTGTAGATATAATGACCAGATAAATTCCTTGTGGCTGATTTTTTAGATTGATTGTTTTGTGAGTGTACTATGATGGATAAATTCGCCATTTAAAGATCTGATTTCATAGGATTTAAAATCAGGACACAGAATCGTATAATTTCCGTTACTTGGATTTGGGTATAGATGCGATTTGCTAGATGCTATTTCTTCCAATCCGGTAGAAACGTTTGGCGTCCAATTAATCGTGGTCGACGAAAAACTGGCAACATTGGGTGGGGTTAGACTGATAGAATTTTCGCCTTTTTCAAAAGCAATGGAAGTAAAATTACGGGTTGAATTTTTATCCGTGAGTTCCATCCAAACCTAATAGGTGCCATCGGCCATTAATTTTCAATTGAAATTTTTTCCATTCCAACTACAGGTTCGTGTTCCGTGACTTCTTTGCGTGGCGCCAGTAATCGCGTCAGTTCTGTTGTATTCACTAGCTGCGGCTTTTGTTTTAGCTTGCCAAGTATTTAGATAGGTAATACGCGTTTGTGCATAAGCAAGTAAGGGTTTTACAAAATTTCCTGCATCATCTTGAATCCAGATGGCCAAAATATTTTTATGAGCAAAATTTCCTCCTGAGGAACTGGTGCTTGTATTAACAACTAGCTCGCCTTCAGTTTGTGCAGACAAATGATCAAAAAGCAAAAAAAGCAAGAAAACAAGGAGTGCAAGCCTTTTTATATTTACATATTTAAATTTATGCGGATGTAAGAAGTTTTTAAATCGAAGGGCTAAGTAATTTCGCTCCTTCTAAAATAAATCGCATTTCTGCTGCTTTTTGCAGATGGATTAGTTGTTCTGATTTATCTTTGATTTGGATGTCTTTTACCTGAAATCCACCTTTCGAGAAACAAACTTCAACTTCTTTCGAGAAAAACACAAAATTATTAGCTGTTTCGGTTAGCGAGTAATTGGTGTCTCCGTTTTTGTAATTCAAAATGAAGTCGTTGTCGTGCATTTCTAAAAGATAACCTTCCTTGTTTTTTGCATAGCTTTCTTTGCTAAGATAAACATG
>JAFGAK010000208.1 GCA_016933745.1 Bacteroidales bacterium | reverse complement strand
TATATTCCAAAAGGAGTGCGTAGCCCAATGGAATTATCTACTTATTTTAGGATAAATGCAGCCAATACCGGTCAATTTGAACGTACACTTATTATAGCTGAAGAAGGTTCTTATGTGAGTTATATGGAAGGTTGTACAGCACCACAACGAGATGAAAATCAGCTGCATGCAGCCGTAGTGGAAATTATTGCAATGAAAGACGCCGAAGTAAAATACTCAACGGTGCAAAACTGGTATCCCGGCGATAAGAACGGAAAAGGTGGTATTTACAACTTTGTAACTAAAAGAGGTATTTGTAAAGGAGATCATTCAAAAATCTCATGGACTCAAGTAGAAACTGGCTCTGCCATAACGTGGAAGTATCCAAGTTGTATTCTAGCCGGTGATAATTCGATTGGTGAATTTTATTCGGTAGCTGTGACTAATAATCATCAGCAAGCAGATACCGGGTCAAAAATGATTCATTTGGGTAAAAACACAAAAAGTACGATTATTTCAAAAGGAATTTCTGCAGGATTCAGTCACAATAGTTATCGTGGTTTGGTAAAAATGACGAAACGTGCTTCCAATAGTAGAAACTTTTCGCAATGCGATAGTTTGCTTTTGGGAGATAAATGTGGAGCTCATACTTTCCCTTACATCGAAGGAGCAAATAAGAGTTCCATCATTGAACATGAAGCGACCACCTCCAAAATATCCGAAGACCAATTGTTTTACTGTCAGCAGCGCGGAATAAGTGCGGAATCGGCCGTTGGATTGATTGTGAATGGATACGCAAAAGAAGTCCTTAACAAACTGCCAATGGAGTTTGCTGTGGAAGCTCAAAAACTTCTGAGCATCAGTTTAGAAGGTAGCGTGGGTTAATTAAAAGAAGTTTAAGCATTACCTTAATAAAGGTAAAAAAACAAGATAGAATGTTATTACAAATAAAAAATCTTCATGTTTCGATCAACGGTAGAGAAATATTGAAAGGTGTAAATTTAGAAGTGAATAAAGGCGAAGTTCATGCAATCATGGGTCCTAATGGAACCGGGAAAAGTACATTAGCTGCTGTTATTGCCGGCAAAGAAGGTTATGAAATTACGCAAGGTGAAATTCTTTACAATGGAAAAGACATCCAAGAAATGGCTGCCGAAGTGCGTGCCCAAGAAGGAATCTTTTTGGGGTTTCAATACCCTGTAGAAATTCCGGGTGTTAGTATGACTAACTTTATGCGCACTGCCATAAACGAAATAAGAAAATACCACGGCGAAGAGCCTATGTCGGCAAAAGAATTTCTTGCGCGCATGGCAGAAAAGAAAGATTTGGTTGAAATTACTTCCAAGCTAACGAATCGGTCGGTAAACGAGGGCTTTTCAGGTGGTGAAAAGAAAAAGAACGAGATTTTCCAAATGGCCATGCTGGAGCCTCAACTAGCCATTCTCGATGAAACCGATTCAGGATTAGATATCGATGCATTGAGAATTGTTGCAAATGGTGTAAATAAACTTAAAACCAACGAAAATGCAACTGTTGTGATTACACATTATCAGCGTTTGTTGGATTATATAGTTCCAGATTTTGTTCATGTTCTTTTTGAAGGAAAAGTAGTTTTATCTGGTGGAAAAGAATTGGCTTTGGAATTGGAAGAAAAGGGCTACGATTGGATCAAAAATAATACAGAAAGATAGTTGGTATGAGTACAGAAATGAATTCGATTCCAGCTTTAAAAAGTATCCCAAAATGGTACAAAACCATTCTTGCAAAAGAAGGGCGTGCATTTGCCGGATTGCAAAACTTGCGATCTGTGGCTTTAGACGATTTTAATCGCTTGGGATTTCCGCATAAAAAGTTGGAAAAATGGAGGAATACGGATCCAAAAACGGCTTTATCATTTGATTATAGCATGGCAACAGACGATTTGCGTATGCCTGAAATATTGAATGAAGTTTTTGAGTGTGAAGTGCACGAATTAGATTCGTTCATTATCAATCTATACAAAGGGAGATTTGTGTATAAAGACAATCCGATTTATACACTCGAAAACGGTGTGATTGTTGGAAGTTTAAGTGCTGCGTTTGAGGTTTATCCCGATTTGGTAAATAAACATTTTGGGAAATATGCAATAACTGAAAAAAATGCATTCCAAGCTTTAAATACAGCTTTGTTTTTAGATGGATTATTCGTCTATGTTCCTAAAAATGTCGCCTTCTCGAAACCATTGCAACTAATTAACGCAGTTGGAACTACCGAAGATGTATTTGTTCAAAATCGGAATTTAATCATCTTAGAACCGGGTAGTGAATTAACGCTTATTCAATGCGACGATTCATACAATTACAAGCGGAGTTTAACAAATTCAGTGACCGAAATTGTTTTAGGCGCAAATGCCTCACTCGATCATTATCGATTGCAAAATATCAATAACAATTCAACTTTAATAAGCAGTTTGGCCATCGAACAGGAATGCGATTCTAGACTTAGCTCGAACAGCATTATATTGAATGGTGGCTTAATTCGCAATGAAACTTATACCAAGCTCAATGGAACAGGTGCTCATGCAGATGTTTTAGGTGTATATCTTGCCGATAAAAATCAACATATTGATAATCAAGTATTCATTGATCATGCCATGCCAAATTGTACAAGTAATGAGCAATTTAAAGGTATTTTAGATGATTATGCACGCGCTGTATTTAACGGTCATATTTTAGTAAGAAAAGATGCTCAGAAAACGGAGGCGTTTCAAAACAATGCCAACATTATTCTTACCGATAAAGCAATGATCAACTCTAAACCATTTTTAGAAATTTATGCTGATGATGTAAAATGCAGTCATGGTGCTACCGTTGGACAACTCGACGATAGCGCGTTATTCTACATCCGACAACGAGGAATTAGCGAAGATAATGCGCGTATGTTACTCATGTATGCATTTGCTGCTGAAGTTACTTCCGAAATTCGAATTGATTCTCTCAGAGATCGCATCGAAGATATGGTGAAAAAACGCTTAAGGGGTGAATTATCCATATGTGATCAATGCGTTTTGCAATGTAGTAGCCCAGAAAAGTATAACTTTGAAATCGATATGAGTAAAATCTAATTCTATGGATAAAAATCAGCAGCAGTTAATCAATCAGTTTCCCATTTTAAAACAAAAAATAAACAAATTTCCACTTGTCTATTTAGATAACGCTGCAACCACACAAAAACCGCAAGTTGTAATTGATGCCCTTGTTGATTATTACACGAACTTCAATAGCAACATTCATCGAGGCGTTCACAAACTATCGCAAAAAGCCACCGAGGCACACGAACAAGCTCGAATTACGGTGAAAGATTTCATCAAAGCAAGCAGTTCAAAAGAAATCGTTTTTACAAAAGGTACAACAGATTCAATCAATCTTTTGGCTTTTTCTTTAGGCGAATCGATGTTGAAAGAAAACGACGAAATAATTGTTACAGAATTAGAACATCATTCCAATATTGTTCCTTGGCAAATGCTTTGCGAACGAAAAAATGTCAAATTGAAGGTTATTCCTGTAAATGATGAAGGTGAACTTTTATTAGACGAATATGCCAATCTATTGAACGAACGTACTAAAATAGTAGCGGTAGGTCATGTTTCAAATGCACTTGGCACTATCAATCCGATTCAAGAAATAATCGATTTAGCGCATCAATACAAGGCCTTGGTTTTGATTGATGGAGCACAAGCCATTGCGCATATTCCGGTAAATGTTCAGGAACTCGATTGTGATTTTTATGCGTTTTCAGGTCATAAAATGTATGCGCCGATGGGAATTGGTGTGTTGTATGGTAAAAAGCATTTATTGGAGCAAATTCAACCTTATCAAGGTGGTGGAGAAATGATTGAAAGTGTTACATTTGAAAAAACAACTTACAACGAATTACCATTCAAATTTGAAGCGGGCACCCCCAATGTGGAAGGTGTTTTAGGACTAGAAGCTGCAATTCATTTTCTTCTTAAAGAAGATCTCAATCAATTATCGAAATTCGAATCGGAAGTTTTAAATTATGCAACTGAACAATTGAATAAAATCAGTCGTGTAAAAATAATAGGAAATGCAGCTAAGAAAGCAAGTGTGCTATCTTTTTTAATCGATGGAATTCATCCTTACGATGCAGGAACTATTTTGGACCAGCTTGGAATTGCAGTCCGAACAGGAAATCATTGTGCAGAACCTATCATGAATCGTTTGGGAATTCGCGGTACTATACGGGCCTCATTTGCAGCCTACAATACCAAAGAAGAGGTGGATCGTTTGGTAGCAGCTATTCATAAAACCATTGATATGTTTGGCTAATTCATTATTTTTGCAAGAAATTTACAATATGGCTATTGGAGAAAAAGAACAGGAAATAATTCAAGAATTTCTTCTATTCGAAGATTGGATGGATAAATACAATTACTTGATTGAGTTGGGACAATCGATACCAATTATTGAAGATAAGTATCGCAACGAAAGTCATTTAATTAATGGATGTCAATCGCGTGTTTGGATCTCGGCCGAAATGATCGACGGAAAAATGATTTTGAAAGCCGATAGCGATGCTGTGATTACCAAAGGCATTGTGTATTTATTAATTCGTGTTTTATCTGGCGAAAATCCGAACGATATTTTAAATGCCGAACTTGCTTTTTTAAATCAAATAGGATTGCAAGAGCATTTATCTCCAACAAGAGCCAATGGATTGACATCCATGATTAAACAAATTAAATTATACGCTTTGGCGTTTCAAACCAAAGAAAATTAAGCAAGTTATGTTTGGATGGGGTAAAAAAAAGAAAGTAGAAAAGCCTAAAAGTGATGAACCGATGAAAGAAAAACCTGTTATAACTTCTAAAATGGAAATCGAAAAAAAGATCATCGATACAGTAAAAGGCATTTTTGATCCTGAGATTCCGGTTAATATTTTTGATTTAGGCTTAATTTATGAAATACAAGTAAGCGAAGAACTAAATGTTGAAATTGTGATGACGCTTACTGCACCAAATTGTCCTGTTGCGGAGTCGCTCCCCAACGAAGTGAAAGAAAAAGTGAGCGCAATTGAAGGAGTAAAAGAGGTTCATATCGAAATGACTTTTGAGCCACCTTGGGACAAAGATATGATGAGCGAAGAAGCTCAATTAGATTTAGGATTTTTGTAATGCTATTGCTTATTTAAACGCTTCAATTTTTTTGCAGTTCTCCGATCTGCTAATCCCATACTTGTTTTCATTCCAAGAATAGTGGTTTCGGCCCAATAGTTAAATAAAGATCTGTTTTTCCTGCGTTCAAAGTAAATAGGTCCTCTTCGTGGAATTAAATAGCTCGGATTTTCTCTTCTAATCAATGCGTTGGCAAAGAAAGAATTGATTATCCCTTTTTTGAGCGATTTATTAAGAACTTCTACTTTTAGATTGTCATAAAGCATTAACATTTCTCCGGTTGCATAATCGTCGTTTGCTTTAAGCGTTAAATCCAATGTTTTTATTGTGCCACTTTGAGCTTGAATTAAGGCAAGCGGGCGAAGAATAGGCTCCAAATCTTCGATCTGAGTTTTGTCTAAATGTGCTTGCAAATCAAAAGATTTTCCACCCTCAGATAACGGAAAATTAACGGCCAAGTTAAGTTGACTTTTCCCCATTAAAAGAGTTTGAGCATTGAATAAGGAATGACCGCCAAAGGCAATGAAATCAGGATTGTTTGTCGCGTTATAAATTTGGATATTTAAGTGATCAAAGAAGATTTGTCCGGCATAATTTGCATGTTCTCCAAGTTCTTTATAGGTAAATTTACTATCGAGAAAATACAAACTGTCTACTTGAATAAAGTGAGGAAGCGCTAATAGTTTTTGCAACGGATTTAGCGGATAGAAATCTTCTCTTCTTGGAATAAGTCCATTGCGATAGGCTTCGCCAACAGCGTTACTGATAGCTATGTGTTGAACGGTGTATTTTTGTCGGAATAAAGCATCCTGAAAATTAACACCTTGCATCCGAACTGATTTTGCTGTCACATCAAATCGGTCGGTTTGGTATCCAACTTTTTCGGCAAATCGATCATAACCATATTGAGGAATAAGCCGAATAGAGTCAATCTCAATCAGTTTTTGCTGAGTAGATAAGCGCAAATCATCAAATTCTACTCGGTATAAATCACTTGCAATCCGAGCTGAATAATTTCGTAGACGAACACGTGTGTTTTCAGCATAAAAGAAGCGGTTATCGTAAAAAGGTTGCGTTAAAGAGTCGATAGAAATAGCCTCCATTTGTAAATCTAGGCGACCTAAATTATACACATTGGTGCTGGCATCCTTTGGCATTTCTAAGTTCAAAGTCATGTCTCTCACATCAATCTTTCTCAACTGAATACTGTTAAAATAGGGATGAATAGAAGGATAAAGTGCTAGTGTGTTGATGTTAAATAGAGGAGAAGTTTCATCCGAAGTATAGATTTTCAATCTCGTTTCGGGATTTAAGATTAAAATACTTTCAATCCATAAATCTTGCGATTGTTGAAAGCGAATTAAGTCGATGGATTGAAGTGCAATCTGATCGATAGCAAAATGATAATTGTTCTGGTTTTCTTTTTGAAGCGTGTAAAACTGAAGTTTATCGAAAGTCAATCTTCTTTCGTCAGATGAAAATCCGATATCATTTACTCGCAATAAATAGTTTCCATTATCGAAATACTGTTTTAAATTATGTGCATCAAAGTTGAGCGTTTCTGAGAATAAAACTCGATTTGGATCTGTAAAGGAGCGATTACTCAAACGAAAATCGAGTGCGCTTAAGTTTGCTTTTTCAAAGGAACTGATGAAGGTATCTCCTTTTGTTGTGTAAGTTGCAAGCCATGTAAAATCACGTATAATAAATCTGTCGAATTGTAAATAAGGCAAGGAACTTAGGTTTTCATTCGATATTAAGTCTTTCAGACTTCCTGAATTTTTCGGCTCCAAAAGTACACTTTTACTCACTAAGGAAGGCGATTGAATATTGAACTCTTTGGCCGCAATCAGTTGCAAACGCAGGTATAAATTGTGATCGAATCCTTTTAGTTGAACAAGTTTGGATGTTAGAGCATGCTCTATTTTCCCGTTCGGATCATTTTCTTTTAATGAACCTTGTAGATCATATAAACCAATTAGTTCATCGTCTGAATCGAAATCAATTTTCTTAAACTTGAAACTTAAGCCTTTGGCCGTATTTTGGTAAAATCCGTTTTTAGTGATTGCATAGAGATGTTTGTAGTTAATAGAACTCAAACTATCTTTTCGGTAAATAAGCGTATCGCCGCTTAGGTGAATTCCATTGATTTGCGACAATCGGTTAATTACCGAGCTATCTTTATAAGTGGCGAAATTCCCAGTTCTTAATTCAAATTCGTTGATAGTATATAGCAGCACTTTCTTTTTCTTATTCTTGTATTCCAGCTTATTCTTCCCAAACTGTTGTACGCTCAAGCTGTCTACAAACAATTGACTAATCTGAAAGGTATCTTGTTTATCCAGCTGATCAAAAGGTTTTTCAAAAGAAATATTAAGTTTCTGTCCGAAAATTTTATAACGAGCATTTTCAGAAATCATTTCGTTTTTTAGCGTTTTCCATCGTGGAAAGCTTTGGATTTTTTGTATTTGAATGTTTTGATTCTTGCTATTTATTTCCAGTTTGTTTGCCAAATAATGTTGTCTTTGATCTTCACTGGGCCAGCTAATGCGGTTAATCTCTCCTTCAAAATCAGAAAACAATCCAAAACTGCGGGTAGCATCTGTAGGCGACTTAAAATTGTTTAATAAGATTGTGGCATTTTCTGCACGAATTCCTTTCGATTTTAAAATATAATTCCAATTTTCGAATCGAACTTGTTCAATTTTAACTTCGCTAAATAGTTGGGAAATTTGTTGCTCAAGTTGTTTAATATTTTGATCGATGGGTTTTGTTTTGCCGGCTTTTAGTTGCGTGTAATTTCCATTGCTTAACAAGATTTCGCTAGCGCGAAGTGAATTATTTGCAAACAAACTTCTAAAATCGAGTTCTCTGAAAGCCAATTGTTCCAGCTCGATTTGCAAAGAAACCATCGAGTCTGATTCAAAATTTAAATGATTGAATGCGATCGTATTATTGGTTAGGTCGAAATTACTATTTTCAACACTAAAATTCATTTTAGATGTTAAATTGGTGAAAAACAAATGATTAATATCAACAGATCCTTTTTCTATCTGCAATAAATCGCTTCGGTTTGCGTCAAAGTAAATCCTCAAAAATTTTCCGTTTGAAACACCGTTCAACGAAATTTGTTTGTTGTTGGGTAAAGAAAATAGGCTGTTTTTGGAAACGATCTTTGCACTGTCGATTTTTATTTCCTCCAATAAGGGCTTTAATAAATTGCCTAATTGTTCTTGAAAACTTTGTTTTGCAATCAAAGAAGAATCGGTTTTTAAATCAAGTTGAAATGTATCCAAAAGAAGATCGACTTCTCCGGCAATGAGCTTTTTGTGTAAAAGCAGAGAATCCAATTCAAAACCATTCAAATAGAGATGCGGAATTTTAAAATTTAACGCGGTTTTACTTGTATCCGTTTTTGGGGTTTGAAAAGAAAATTGGTTTAGTTTGATATATTTGTTTTGGGTTGATAATTCCAAGCGATTCCAAGCAATGTTTTGTCGCTTATTTGGAAGAATGAACTCCTGATTTTGCAAAATGATATCTGCATCAGAATAGTGAAAACGATTTGTATAAACGGAGTCTTTTAAAGAATCGGCATGGAGATTTCGTATTGCAAATTTTAAATCAGGAATAAGTAATGTATCTTTTGAATTGGCATAACGAATATGCGCTCTATCAACAGAAAAATTCCCAATTGCTATCGAATTTAGAAAATTACTTAGTGGAAGAAATAAGGATTTAGAGTCTCTTTTTTCAGGCAAATCCGCAAGATCTACATCTATTTCAATGGCTTTGGCTATGAGGTTATCTAGCTTTAATACGCTCTTTTTTTGAAGTTGAAAAAGATTGATATTGTGAAAAAGTAATGTATCTGTATGCAACCTAAATGTGGAATTTGATAAGGTGTCTAAGCTTCGGTTATTTTGTACAGATGCATTGTAAAAAGTAGCTTTACGCGTAAAAATATTGATCTTTAAATTATCAAAATTCAGTGTGTATTTTTGTTGAGTTAGCTCAGCGAATGCGGTTTTTATAGTTGTTTGGAAAAGTAATTGAGCAAAGAGGTAAGGTAAAAGCCAAAGAAAGAAAACAAGAACAGTAATCATAATACCAAACTTAAGACCAAAGCGTTTTCGCTTTTTTGGTACTTCCGCTTCGGGAGAAGGATTGCTATTTTCGTCGTTAGGAATCATGCTCTAAGTTACCATAAAAACCGTAATTAACCAACCTTTGAAATAACTTCTAGCGCATCCATGTCAAGAATCTCAATAACACCTTTTTTATCGTTAATTATTTGATCTGTTTTAAAGGTGTTTAAAACTCGAATAGCTCCCATGGTTGACATACCTGTAAAATCAGCTAAATCTTTTCTGCTTAGCGTTAGTTTAAAAGAGGGACTCATATAAACTTCTTTAGAAAGAAAGAGAAGCGCAGAAGCCATTCGCCCGTTTAACTGTTTGTGTGTTAAGTTATACATCTGATTGTAAGCCCGGAGCGTATTTCGATTCGATCTTTTTAAAACGGCAGTTGCAAATTTTGCGTTGGTTTGAATTAGATCTTTTAATACATTGAGCTCAATAAGAAAGATATTCGATTTTTCGATAGCAACAATGGAATAGTTAAAAACGTTATCGCCATAAAGCGAAGAAATTCCTACTAATTCATCTCTTCCAAAAATGTTTAAGATGAGGTTGTTTCCATCCGGTCCTTCTTTATAGAGTTTAACCATTCCTTCTTGAATGTAAATTAACCCAGAAGCAAACGATCCTTGTTTTGCAATTGTTTCGCCTTTTTTGAATGTAACTGCTACTTTGCTTTTATCGATCTGTTGCAATTCGGTACTGCTTAAGGAACCAAAACAATTTGATTCACTTTTGCATTGAAGACAACTTTTGTTTTCCATCTTTCTATATTTTACACAAAGTTATAAATAAAAAGAAAAGGCCTTCCAAAAAGAAAGGCCTTTTAAAATCAATTCAGCGAGTGCTATACAGTCCAAGTACTGCCGCTACGTAAAAGATCGTTCATGTTTTTAATTGGTGAAGAAGCTTTTACCGAAGCAATTTGTGCTTCTAATTTTTCTTCATACACGGTATCTTCAACAGACCGGATAACTCCCAAAGCAACCGGGAAATCAGGTCCTTTCATGTTGATTAACATCCAATGTAAAAATGGACTTTCTTCGTGAGCATCGTGAACAAGAATATCATCATCTGTCACTCCATTTTCGCCAATAGTCACAACTTTAAGTTTTAATCCGTCAAGAACCAATCCTTTGTCGTTATTTGTACCAAAAATCATTTTTTCGCCATGACGAAGTACCAATTGACGGTCGAGTTTGTTTTCTTTATCGGTATAAAATCCATGAACATTATCAGAAAAGATTACACAGTTTTGTAAAATTTCTACAATGGAAGTTCCTTTGTGATTATGCGCATCGATAAGGATTTCTTGAGTAAGTTTCATATTCACATCGATTGAACGAGCGAAATATTTTCCTTGTGCTCCCAATACCAATTCACCTGGATTAAAAGGATGTTCAATGGTTCCAAATGGAGAAGTTTTGGTTTTTGTACCTTCCTTAGTAGTTGGAGAATATTGTCCTTTTGTTAAACCATAAATTTCGTTGTTGAACAACAAAAGATTTAAGTTGATATTTCTACGGTTAAGATGAATAAAATGGTTTCCGCCAATTGCTAATCCATCACCATCACCATTGACTACCCAAACACTTAGATCTGGATTGGCGGTTTTAGCACCGGATGCAATTGCAGCTCCACGACCATGGATTGTGTGGAAGCCATACGTATTCATATAGTAAGGAAAGCGAGAAGAACAACCAATTCCAGCAATGACGGCAAATTTTTCTTTGGGAACTCCCATTTCTGCCATTGCTTTTTGAACGGAATTCAAAATTGCATGGTCGCCGCAACCGGCGCACCAACGTACTTCCTGATCGCTTTTAAAATCTTTGAAAGTTAATTTTACTTCAGCAGCCATGATTATTTCTCCTCTAAAATTTTATTAAAATTATCCACTAATTCGATCGATGTAAAAGGTAATCCCATTACTTTATTGTATTGTAAATAAGTAAATTCTGGGAAAACGGATCTAAGGTAACTTGCAAATTGCCCATTGTTAATTTCGGCAACTACAATTTTCTTGAATTTTTTCAATACGTCTCTCGTATTTGCAGGCAAAGGCTTAATATAATTGAAATGAGCTAGACTAATGCTTTTTGCTTCTTTCTGAAGATCATGAACAGCAGTTAATAAGTGCCCATACGTACCACCCCAACCAATCACTAATAAATCAGCTTCGTCATTACCAATGACTTCAAGATCTGGAATGTCAGCAACTATTCTAGCCACTTTTTCTTCTCTAAGATCCGTCATTACTTGATGGTTTTCAGGAACATACGAAACAGTTCCTGTTTTGTCCATTTTTTCAAGACCACCAATTCGATGTTCTAATCCTGGAGTTCCCGGGATGGCCCAAGAGCGAACAAGATTTTCTGGATTACGCTGGTAAGGTTTGTAATTCTCAGTGCCTTCTTTGGCAATTGGAGGATGAATCGTTGGATAATCATCCATATCTGGAATTCTCCAAGGCTGTGTTCCGTTTGCAAGGAAACCGTCTGTTAAAAGAATGACCGGAGTCATATGCTCAAGAGCTATTTTACTAGCTTCAAAAGCATAGTGGAAACAGTTGGAGGGGGTACTAGCTGCAATAACAGCTACCGGACTTTCACCATTTCTTCCGTACAAAGCTTGTAATAAATCAGATTGCTCAGTTTTTGTTGGTAATCCAGTGGAAGGGCCACCGCGTTGTACGTTTACAATAACCAATGGTAATTCAGTAATTACAGCTAAACCGATGGCTTCGGATTTAAGCGCTAAACCTGGACCAGAAGTTGTTGTTACAGCAAAGCTACCAGCAAAGCTAGCACCAATAGCAGATGTTATTCCACCAATTTCGTCTTCAGCTTGGAATGTTTTAACACCTAAATTCTTTAGATAAGAAAGTTCATGTAAAATGTCCGTAGCAGGAGTAATAGGATAGGATCCGCAAAACAAAGGAAGATTAGCTTTTTCTGCAGCGGCTACCAGCCCCCAAGCTGTTGCTGTATTTCCATTGATATTTCGGTACGTACCATGTGCAATTTCTGCAGCAGCAACTTTATAAGGAGTAAGCTCTTGAACATTATAACCATAATTGAAACCGGCTTTTAAAACCATTTTATTAGCTTCAATAACGGCTGGAACTTTTTTGAATTTTTTCTCAAAAAACTGTTCTGTAAAAGTTAATTCGCGGTTAAATAAATAATAACACATTCCCAAAGCAAACATATTCTTACTTCGGAGAATCGTTTTATTATCCATTCCGGTTTCTTTTAATGTTTCCTGAGTCATGGAAGAAATAGGAGCAGAAATTATGTTGAATCTACCTAAGTTGTCTTCTGTGATCGGATCTTGTGTTTTATAGCCTGCTTTTTCAAGATTCTTGGCTGTAAAAGCATCACGGTCGATGATAATACTACCACCGAGCTTTGTCCATTTTGCATTTGCTTTCAATGCAGCTGGGTTCATGGCTACTAAAACATCGGCATAATCACCAGGTGTATTAATATCGTAGCCAAAATGCACTTGGAAACCAGATACACCACCAACAGTTCCCTGAGGAGCTCTAATTTCTGCTGGATAATCAGGGAATGTGGCAATTCCACTACCCATCAAAGCAGAAGTATCTGAGAATAAAGTTCCGGTCAACTGCATTCCATCACCTGAGTCGCCTGAAAAGCGAATTACAACGTGATCGAGTTCAATAACTTTATCTATTTTATTAGTCATTAGAATTTAGATTTTTTATCCCGCAAATGTAGTTGTAATTTTACTTTAAATCCCTAATATTCACCCTTCAATTTCTTAATTTAGAAAGAGTATAAATCTTTTTTTTTGAAAAATTATTGTGAATGTGAATGATAAAATATTTTTACATTTGCATCAACAAAATAGAATTTATTTAACACGTTAAAATTTATTATTATGGCTTATGTAATTAATGATGATTGTGTTGCTTGTGGAACATGTATCGACGAGTGTCCAGTAGAAGCAATAACTGAAGGTGATATTTACGTGATTGATCCAGATATTTGTACTGATTGTGGATCTTGCGCTGATGTATGTCCTACAGAAGCAATTCATCCTGAATAATAAAATACGACCACGATTTTGAGCCGCTGATAGTTTTCAGTGGCTTTTTTTTGCTTCCTCAAGATGTTTATACGCTTGTACAATAAATCAAGGCTTTTGGTAATTAGATTTGGACGTTTGGCATTAAGGAGTTAAAAAATTAAATGGAAATTCTAATTTCGTTCATGAATATTATAGGCCTTTCCTATGAATTTAACGCAATAATTGAATTTCTCCCCTCAAAAAAAGCAAGTTTCCCCGACTTGCTTTTTTATTTTAGTATTTTCGTTTCTCAAAAATAATGGATTCATGTTCTCTTTTATCATATTAGCTTCAGGAAAATCCGAACGCATGGGAAGAGATAAGGCATTTTTACCTTTTGATGTGAACCACTCTTTTCTACAACATATCTTAACTGTTTATCAGAGTTTTAAAGGAAACAAAGGCGTGGTTGTTGCGAATAAATCTAATTATACAGCCATCGAATCACAGCTTAAAGATTTTTCTCAATCCATTAAATTGGTCGAAAATTCAAATCCTGACCTTGGAAGGTTGCATTCGATTCGATTAGGTTTGAAAAAAGTTAATACCGAGGAAAATGTTTTTATCCAAAATGTTGATAATCCTTTTGTTTCGAAGGACATTTTGCAGCAAATGCTTCAAGACTGTAAGCCGAATGTTTTTATTGTTCCTCGATGTAAGGATAAAAACGGTCACCCAATCTTACTCGGTTCAGAAATTGTTGCTAACCTTAAGAGGAGCGATGTAGATGATTTTAAATCATTCTTAAATACCCAAAATAAGATTAGCATTGCGGTTACTAACCAAAGTATTCATGCCAATATCAATACACCGATGGATTACGAAAAGTGGTTTTCTTCAAAGTGATGTGTTGTAAGAAAAGCTAACCTATTTTACGAATAAATTCTTGCAAGTCGGTTTCTGGATCTAATCCAAGTTTCTTGCGTAGCTTATACCGTGCAGTTTTAACGCTGGCAGGTTCAATATTCAAAACAGAGGCCGCTTCTTTGATATTTAGGTTAAGTTTAAGTAGTGCACATAATTTCTGATCGTTGGCACTTAAGCCCGGAGCCGTTTTTTCAAGTTCTGCATAAAACTGTTCGTTCACATCCTCAAAGTATAGTTTAAATACTTCCCAGTCTTTTTCTGAGTTCATATTTCTTTTAATCAGGCTTTTTAGTCGGCCATAGCTGGCTTTGTCAGTGGAGTTCGATTTTTTTGAGATGGTTTGAAGTTCTTCCTGAATTTCCTGCATGAGCGTATTTTTTTGCATCATATTCAGGGCGTGAGTAGTGAGCTGTTTGCTTTTGTACAGTATTTCGTTCTGAAGTTCAATTTCTTTTAATTTACTTTGTTCAAGTTTAGCATTTGCTAACTCCTGCTCCTGCTTGTGAACGAGATCTTGTTGTTTATAAATAATCCGATCTTTTTTTCGTCGTTGACTAATGATTAGCACAACCAGCAGCAAGACTGTAAGTGCTCCGAGAAAAGAAATCCATAACATGACTTCTTTATCTTTTTGAGCTTGCTTTTCGGCTTTTAGTTGAATGATATCACGCTCTTTTTTCGCCGTTTCGTACTTTGCTTCATAATCGGCAATTTTGGATTGTATTTCCTCACCTACAATGCTGTCAGTTAACAAGATGTATTTTTTTGCATAATCCAAACTCGATTTATAATCGCCTAGGCGGTCGTATCCTCTGGCCAGACTGTAAAGCCCCGATTTTATTTTATCTGCATTTCCGAGCTTTTCAGCAATTTCGAGGCTTTTTTTTGCGAATAAAATGCTGGAGTCCATTTTACCCTGTACGGCATACATAACGGAGTAAGAGTCGTAAACATATGCGCGATTGATTTCAAGGCCCAGTTCGCCAAATAGCTTCAACGATTCATCAAAATAGTTTTTACCAATTGAAAATTGCCGCTGACGAGCATAGAGATTTCCTAGGTTTAGGTAAGCTCCTGCAATATCATCGCGTTTGTTCATTTTTTTGGATAGTTCCAGCCCGTGTAAGATAAAAATTTTAGCACTATCGTAGTTGCGAATACGACTGTAATAAGCGCCCATATGGGAAAGTAAAGTTTTGTATTCCGTAGTGTATGTTTGTTTGGTTGAGAGTTTAAAAGCTTGTAAGAAATATTTTTTTGGAATTTTAAAATCGCCCGTACGGATGTAAAACACACCCATACTCGATAAGGCGGATATGATTTTAGCTGTATCTTGCTTATTCTCAGCAATGCTTAAAGCTCGTTGCACTGATAAAATAGCTTTTGGATAATTCCCTTGTTGTGTATATAAATCGGCTTGTATTTTGGCAACATCATAAATAGAGTTTGAATCACCCGTTGAAACAAAGTATTTTAAAACGCGTTCAATGTTTTTTCCTGCATCTTCATATTCACCTTTTTTTAATTGTGCCTTCGACAGTAAATAGTTCGATTCAATAGTCAAGCCTTCATCGGGATTCAACTCGTTTAATTGATTTGCCAGATTTTCAATTGAATCATAGTTGGCCAGGATGTCGTAAGCATTCATTTCTGCAATGAGTGCTTCTGCCAGGTATTTTTTTGTTTTTAAATGCGAAGCCCTTTTCGTCGCTTCCCGGGCAAACATCAGCGATAAATCGCCATTTTTTAGTTTATACTGTTTCGATAAACTTATCAGATAATCAATCTGTTCTTTTTTGTTTAATTGTTGAAGATGAAGGTTTGTAGAGTCGGGTAAAGTTTCCGTAGCATGAGCCAGTGATGACAATACAAGTAAAGCTGTAAACAGAATCCGTTGAGTTAGTTTCATACTGATACGAAGTTTAACGTGGTTTTATAATGCCTAAATATAAATCAATAATTGTTTGGTTTGATGTTTCAGAGAAAATACGATTTATTTTCAACTGAAAAACATTAATTAAATGATGGTCAATGGGATAAAAAAATAATTGATCTAAATTTTAACAAAAAATAAAGGCTAAATAGCATTGCAGTCTACCTCAAATCTACCTGTTTTTTTTGCTCTTGTTTTTAATGGCTGATACATTTGTCTCGAAATCAAAATTCACAACAATGCAAATTGTCATTCACAATACAGGTCAGTTTCTCTATCTACAGTTTGACTCTATTTTTCATTATGCAAATGTGCAGGTGGAAAATAAATATGGAGAAGTGATGATTCAAAAATCTGCTAAAAAAACAAATTTTATTGCTATCGAAATAAATCTCCCAAAAGGAAACTATTTAATAAAAGTATTGAATGGCGACCAAAAATGGAAACGACAAATATTTATCTAATCTTAAAAATGAAAAAAATGAAAAAACATCTACTCTTATTGGCATTTTTGTTTGTTCTAATGATAAGTGGACAAGCTCAGGTGGCTGTAAATGAAACCGGAAATGACCCAGATGAATCAGCAATGCTCGACGTAGCAAGTACTGCCAAAGGAATTTTAATTCCAAGAATGAATACTCTGCAACGGACTGGAATTCAGTTGCCTGCTAATGGTCTCCTCGTGTACGATACCAACTTTTCCAGTTTCTGGTATTACAATCAACCTAAAGGATATTGGATTGAATTAGCTGGCAATTTGGCGCTTTATCTTAACGATTTGGAAGACGCACAATCGAATGTAAAAAGTTTGTTTCTGGGCGACCAATCCGGCCAGAACGATCAGGGGATTTATTGGAACGTTGGCGTTGGTCCACAGGCTTTAAAAACCAATCTTGATGGTGAAAACAACACAGCTTTAGGTTTTGCTTCGTTGGCTAAAAACGAAAGTGGAAACGAAAATACTTCTGTCGGAGCAGGCGCATTGGCAAGCAATACTACAGGAAATACCAATGTAGCAAACGGATTTACGGCTCTTGGAGTCAACCGAACCGGATCGGACAACGTAGCGTTGGGAAACCGTAGTTTGTTGATGTTAAACAGTGGAAGCCAGAATACAGCCGTTGGTAGCGGTGCCGGACAAAATGTTAGTGGAACGGCCAGTGGAAATGTCTTTCTGGGATACAATGCCGGCAAAGAAGAAGATGGAAGCAACAAACTTTATATCGAAAACAGCGATTCATCCGCGCCACTTATTGGAGGAGATTTTGCAACGGATAAAGTGGATGTGAATGCAGACTTAAAAGTGGCTAAAGAATTACTGGTAATGCAAGATGTAACAGCCAATACAAACATGAAGATTAATATTGATTTAGCCGTAGGTAGAAATCTTGAAGTAGCGAAAAGATTGACTGTTGCGGATAGCTTAATCGTAAGTAACGCTCTTCAAATTGCAGGTGGAACTGATGGTAAAGTGCTAACTTCTGATGCCGATGGAAATGCAAGTTGGCAAGAAGCTCCGATTGGCGGAGCAAGCGAATTAAACGAATTAAGTGATGCCAAAACCACTCCAACAGGAATTCATCTTGGGTCTTTAGCTGGAAATACTATGACAGGTAACTATAATATTACACTCGGACAAAGCGCAATGCAAAACAATTCCGAAGGTTATAATAATATTGCAATTGGTGTTTTGGCTGGCTTCTCTCAAAATACGATTAGTACATCTGGTAATATTATCATCGGAAATAGAGTTGGAATTGATAATGAATTGGATAATCAATTGATTATTGATAACGGAGAATCTGAATCTCCCTTGATTCAAGGCGATTTTAGTACTAAATCACTAAAGATTAATGGAACTCTTTCTATAACCGGAGGAAATCCTGCTGAAGGAAAAGTGTTAACTTCCGATGTCGACGGAAATGCAAGTTGGGAAGAAGTGCCTGTAAATGTTTCGTCGCTCAATGATTTAAGTGATGCAAAAAATGATGATTCTAGTTTGTTTTTGGGTTCAAATCCTGGATCAGATGATGGTCAAAACAAGAATACAGCAGTTGGATTATCTGCCTTAACAAGAAATTCAAGTGGCCAAAATAATGTGGCATTTGGACATTCTAGTCTTTTGTCAAATACAACAGGAACAGAAAATACCGCATTTGGTAGCAATAGTATGGAACTTAATACCACTGGTAATCAGAATACAGCAGTGGGTTCTGCTGCGTTATACAATGTTGGCTCCGGAAGTAATAATACGGCTTTAGGTTTTGAAGCCGGTTTTGGTAGTTTTGGTTCAAATGCAAGCGGAAATGTATTTATCGGAAATAAAGCCGGATACAATGAAACCGAAAGTAACAAACTTTATATCGATAATTCAGAAACAGAAAGTCCTCTTATTTATGGCGATTTTGAAGAAAATCAGGCGAAAATAAACGGAGGTTTAACTGTTCAGGGTCAGATTCAGGCTAATGACGACATTGTACTGGCCGATGGAAAAAACATCACTTTTGAAAATGCCAGAACGGCTAAACTTCAGATTCCGGGCTGCGATTTCAAACTAAACTTTTTAAGCGAAATGACTATACTATTCTATGAAGTCGGATTTCTACAAATTTGGGTGAGAGAACCACAAATTATAGAAGCTTATGCACCTATCAAATTGCCCAAAAATGCAGTAATCAAAGGCTACACGAACAGTGTATTTTATTTGTTTGGTGGAAACGATTATAAAGTGTCCTTGGTAAAACGAAAAATAGATGAATTTGATATGGTTAATTTGGATGCACAGGAAGCAAGCATATTAGTTGAAAATACGATTGAAAAGGTTCAAAGCAATTCTTTTGAACCGATTACTATCGAAGATGATTATGTTTATTTTATTCATGTTTCCGTTTTGATGGATCCTCCAGATCCTTATTCTTACGTTTTTGGTATAGCAGGAGTCACGATTGATTACGAATACCAATCGCTTAACCAATAAGAGGAGGCTGAGATGAAAAGATGGAATAAATTGATGCTGCTTCTGAGCATTTCATTCTTCTGGCTTTCGGCCAATGCCGATGGATTCCTCACCAATAAAAGCAAACTTATTGTAAAACCGGGAACTTATCTGATTCAGAAAGGTTCAGCAATAAACAGCATAACAGGACAAATTCAGGCACAGGGAATGATTACGTTTGAAGGAGCTTTGGAAAACCAAAATGGGTACGAAGGCATTTGGATAAGCGGAAACGATCAGCAGATGGGATCGCTTATTTTTCAGTCGGGAAACCCGAATGCCAGCGTTCAGCAAGTGTTTGCTGCCAATGGCAATCACTCGGTAGGAGCTCCGCTTAATGGAGCCAGGGCTAATGTCTTGATCACTCCCGGTAACCCGGAATCGACCCTCAGCGAGTTTCGCGAATCCGATTCAAAATTAGTGCTGATAGAAGATGCAAATATGATTCTATCGTCCGGTAAAGGATTTATGGTAGATGTATCAGGCGACAATCCGTTAATAGCTACTTTTGAAGGAGAACTACAAGCGCAGGATTGGCTGTGGTCGTCTGAAACTGTTCCGGCATTGGTGCGAACTTCTTCCGGTTACAACTTCCTCGCAAATCCCTTTTCCAGTGCATTCGACTGGGACAACAGCTATATTGAAGTAGAAAATATGGAAGAAAGTATCTGGATTTGGGATGATGTAAGCAAAAGTTTTTTGTTCAGAAACCGTAGCGGACAAGGCAATCTGGAGAATGGAATCGTGCCGCTTGGCCAAGGATTTATGGTGAGAGCACTTACTTCTGATGCCCGCCTCGCACTTCCGGCAAGCACTCGCGTTCACTCGGGTCGGAATGTGTATAAATCGGTGAATGCTACGCTTGAAAATCAAAGCAATTATTTAGTGCTGGAATTGGGTAACGGTATGGCAGCCGACGAGCTCTGGTTAGGTTTTTCAGCAACATCAACCGATGATTTTGATAATGGAGAAGATGTGAGCAAGCTGTTTTCGTTCGAAGAAGTTTCGCAGCTGTATGCAACGCATAATCAGGAAAATTTCTGTTTCGATATGTTTGGAGAACTAAGGGATGCTCCTAAAATTATTCCGGTAAATCTTAGGGTAAAAACCGACGGGCAACATTCCTTACGACTAAAAAATGTTGAGGGTTTCGACTTTACGGACGTTCAGCTCGAAGATACATTTACACATCAAATGATGGATGTGTTTACTATGGAAACCTATACTTTCAATGCCTTGTCAACCGATGAAGAAAGCCGCTTTCTGCTTCATTTTTCACCCGGAGAAGCCACCGCACTAGATGAAATAGAATCGGCCGATGCGTTGCCACAAGTGTATGCTACCAATCATTGGCTGTATATCCGAAGCTTCGGAATTTTCGAAAAGGAAGCAAAAGAAGTTTCAGTATTTGATTTGTCAGGTCGAATGGTGTTCAACCAATCGCTGGCCGCTGGTACAACAGATAAGATTTTTATCGAAACCGACAGCCCGATGTTGATAGTGCGTGTAGCTTATTCTACACAAACCATAACACAAAAAGTGCTGAATAAATAAGATTTACCCACTTAGTGATTAACCGGGAGTGATTTATCACTTCCGGTTTTTATTTTTTCAGTGTTACGTTTTTATCGCTTTTGAAATTCTCTAAACCCGCATCCAGAAAATCAACAAAACGATCCACATTCAAATCGTAGGCTTTGGGTTGCATCAACATTTCGCCGTTAGGATTCAGTAAAACATAAAAAGGTTGTGCATTGGTATTGAACTTGCTAATCTGAAAATCGGCAAATTTCTTTCCAATTGTTTTCTTCACTTTTCCATCGTATTCAGATACAATCCACTCTTCTTCAGGAAGAGTGGTTTTATCATCAACATAAAGAGCAGTTACAATAAAGTTGTTTTTTAACCGACTTAAAACTTGCGGATCGGCCCAAACATTGGCTTCCATTTCTCGACAATTCACACATCCATGTCCGGTAAAATCGATGAAAATGGGTTTGTTTTGCTCTTTGGCACAAGCCAAAGCTTGATCGTAATCGAAAAAGCCTTCCAAACCATGAGGAAGATGCAAGAAATCGTGATATTTTGGTGTTTCGCAAAGTTCTTTTTTCGCATTAGCACTGCTAAAGTTAGCCGTTTTCAGTTGATCTCGAATTGATTTTTCAATATCAAAATCTTGTGTATGCATAGGCGGAATATAGCCTGATAGAGCTTTTAAAGGCGCTCCCCACAATCCGGGAATCATATAAATAACAAAACTAAAAGTTAGAATAGAAAGGATTAGTCGAGGTACACTAACATGAGGAACATCACTATCGTGAGCAAATTTTATTTTTCCTAATAGGTAAGTTCCTAATAGGGCAAAAATAACAATCCACAAAGACAAATACACTTCTCTGTCAAGTATTCCCCAATGATAGGTTTGATCCGCAATACTTAGGAATTTCAATCCCAAAGCCAATTCAAGAAAACCTAAAACTACTTTTACGGAATTTAGCCAACCACCTGATTTTGGTAATTTATTCAACCATTGTGGAAAGAAAGCAAAAAGCGTAAAAGGCATCGCGAAAGCTAAAGAAAAGCCCAACATTCCAATAATAGGCTTTAAAATTTGGCCTCCGGCCGATTCAACCAAGATAGTTCCAACGATGGGTCCGGTGCAAGAAAAAGACACGAGTACCAATGTAAAAGCCATGAATATTGGTCCGATAATTCCGCCTTTATCTTCGTTAGCAGTTGATTTGTTCACCAACCAATGGGGTATTACTATCTCGAACATGCCAAAGAATGAAGCAGCAAAAATCATGAAGATGGCGAAAAATAATAGATTCGGAAGCCAGTGTGTACTTAACCAATTGGCAATTCCAGGTCCGGCAACTACTGCTAAAACGGAACCTATAAAAACATAAATAGCAATAATAGCAATTCCGTAAACAGTGGCTTGCATTCTTCCTTTGGCTTTGTTTTCGCTATCTTTCATAAAGAAAGACACCGTCATCGGAATCATTGGGAATACGCAAGGAGTTAAAATGGCAGCCAATCCAAAGAGGAAAGCAACAAAGAAAAAACCAATTAATGTATCGCTTCCTTCCGTTGTGTCGTTTGTTTCTGAAATGGAAGTAGTTAAATCGTTGTTTGCTTTTGTAGCAGTTGTTTTAGTTTGGACCTCAGTATTTGTTTCGTTGATTTTGAATGAAAAATCTTCATCAGCGGGAGGGAGGCATTGAGTATCGTCGCACGACATAAAATTTATTGAGCCGCGAATTTCAAAAGGTTCTGTAGAAAGTAATTTGATTTTTTGGGTAAACGTAGCTTCGTTGGCAAAATACTTTAAAACCATTTCAAAGTTTTCGTCGTATTCCGAAATGGTTTCGCTCTCTGACACAAGCCCAATTCTTTCATACATTCCGTTGGACTCGAATGTAAAAGTGGTTGCCGGTGGAGCCATTGGAATATCTTGAGAATAAAGATGCCAATGTTCATCAATGTTTGCTTTGAAGATCAATTCAACTTCGTTTTCATTGAGTTGTTTAGTACTTAAATCCCAATTAACGGGAACAAATACTTGAGCAAAGGTGCTTGTTATAAATAGGAAGCTGAGTAACAAAACACCAAGGAAAAGCGCAGAGGTTTTTTGTATATTTATTTTGTTCTTCATAATCAGTAATTTACAATGGTTTTATCGTTAATTTAGTTTGTGCTGGCAAAAATAAATATATTCAAGTTAAAGCATGTATATTACACAGATATTATTTGTAAATTTTGTTAATTTTCAAGTTTGGAAGACTAATGAAAATCAAGTATTTTAGCCTAAAATTTATTCGATGTTAGTAATTGGTATTGCCGGAGGCTCTGGTTCAGGAAAAACCACTGTAGTACGCAGAATAATAGAATTGCTTCCAAAAAACTCGGTAGCAGTAATTCCACAAGATGCTTATTATAAAGATAATGGACATTTATCCGCCGAAGAAAGGGCCAAAATAAATTTTGACCATCCTTCGTCTATTGAGTTTGCATTGTTGAATCAGGATATTGATAAGTTACGTCAAGGCGAAGCGATCGAAATGCCCATCTATTCTTATCTAACTTGCTCTAGAGCAAAAGAGTTTGTATCAGTTTCGGCACACGATGTGATTATTGTTGAAGGGATTTTAATTCTGACTAATAAAAAACTACGCGATAAAATGGACATTAAGATTTTTGTGGATGCGGATCCGGACGACCGATTGATGCGAATTATTCGTAGAGATATGGAAGAACGTGGAAGAGCTTATAATAAAACCTTGGAACATTATAAAGATTGGGTAAAACCCATGCATCAACTATTTATTGAGCCAACAAAAAGATATGCTGATATCATCGTTCCGCAAGGTGGGAAAAACCATGTTGCTATTGATTTGGTAGCTTCAAAAATCCATCAAACAATGACCGATAAGAAGCTGTAGTTCTTTAGGCTTTTTGGAAATAGAAATAACTGATAAACCCAATAATTGGACTAAAGAACAACCCGATCAGTACAATACGCAAACTAAATTGTGGTAGCTTCTCCGACATGAAAATCAAAAGCACCATTAGCAATGCGTAACTCATAATTAATAAATCGATTGACATTTTTGCGTTATTTAATTGGAAATACAAATATATAATTCTGTTTCCAAAAAGAATCGTTTATTGTTTAAACGTATGTGTCTGATTATTTATTGTGGCTTTTGAGTGGATAAGCGTCTTAAAAAGCTAGTGGATTTCGATGCAATTATTTAAACGTTAGAATTTCTACGCCGTCCCAATCTTCTGGTATTCCTTTGTGTATATTATTTAAGCAACGATCAATATAGAGTAAGTTGGCTTTATCGTTTGGGTTAATGGTTCGGATTTCTTCGAAAAGCACAAGTGCTTTTTCAAAAGCTTTATTTCGATACAATTCAATTGCTTTACCAAACTTCTCTTTGGTATTGATTTTTAAATTCCGCTGTATGACTCTTTCACCGTCGAGAATTTCAAAAATATTCACGGATGATTTTCTTCCTTTCACTTTTACAATATCTAAAAATCGAAAATTGTATTGAAGTGGGTTATCTATCTTAATTAAACAATCCTGACTCACGATGATTGGCGCTCCATAAACTTTGGTTAAACCTTCGAGGCGAGAAGTTAGATTTACATGATCGGAAATAACGGTTCCTTCAATCCGGCTTCTTCCTCCAACAATTCCTAACATCAAATCGCCCGTATGAATCCCAATTCCGCTGTCGATAATAGCTTGTCCGCTAAGTTTTAAATCTTCGTTAAACTCTTGGAGTTTGGCTCGCATTTCAATGGCTGCATTAATCGCGTCATTTGCAGAAATGCTGTAGAGTGCCATGATGGAATCGCCTATGTATTTATCAATAAATCCATTGTTTCGCATAACAACAGGTTCCATGTAACCCAAATAATGATTGATAAAATTAAAATTTTCTTTGGGTGTAAAATTCTCCGAAATTTCAGTAAAAGATCGAATATCCGAAAACATGACGGTCATTTCTCTTTGAATCTGATCGCCCAATTTGATATCGGTAATTTTTTCTTTTCCTAAAAACTCTAGAAATTGTTTCGGAACAAAACGAAAATAGGAAATGCTTAACTGATTGATATCATCGATGTGATCTTTGATACGGTGCGCCATCGCATTAAAACCTTCGCTTAATTCGCCAATTTCGTCATTTGTTCGGACAATCGTGAAATTAGCCTCGCCTTCGCCTTCTCCAGTTTTGTAAATATTATATAGCAATTCTTTTACGGGAGAAACTATATCTAAGGTAGTCCATCGCACGAAAGTGAAAATATAGATGAGCGAAACAAAAATGCTTGTGCTAATTCCTGCAATCATCATATATGCATTTATAGAGTTGATATACAGTGTTTTGTCTAATGAAAAATTGTCGTTTAATTGGGCGTAAGATCCGTAAAGTAAGGTTTTGATATCAGGGGTTATATTTTCGATTGCTAACTCCTCGAAATTGGTAATACTCAAAACAATGTAAAAAATGACGATGCTTAAAGGCAATAAAGTAGTCATTCCACTCGCAATCCACAAACGATTTCGTATTCTTCCTTTGGTATTTTTAAAAATTCTTTTTCGAAGCTCAACAGGCGTAAATAAAATTTCTAAATAGAATAAATGCACACGGTGTTTCGACCAGTAATACACAAATAATACCGTTAAAAAAGCAGATAATAGGCTTACAAAGAAATAGTCGCGAAGCAAGGTTGTTTTTATTTCTTCAATTTCCGATGCGCTTCCAAGAATGTAAATAACATAACTAAGACTGATTAAGTGAGGTATTGCAAATAGCAATGCATGTAGAATGGGCGTTCTTAGGAGCCATTTTCGGCAAAAATCTTCAAGTTTATGATTGATATATAAGTGTTTTTTTCTTCTTCTGAAAAAACGTTTGAAAGGAATACTTAGTAATGCCAACGCTAATAAACTGACTAAGAAAGCATTGAAAAGAAGATCGAAGCTTTTACCTAAATAATTATTTCCAATCACTTCGGGTTTTGGGTTTGAAACTGGAGTTAACTCGTTTATTTCGGTTGAAAGAACATCGGGTTGATCATAATCCGTAATAGATGGTTCTGCGGTAGTTTTTGTTTGATCGTTAATTGATAAAATACTGTCCTTTTGATGGAGATTTAACCGATTGTCTAACCTTAACAAATCAGGCATCTTTTGAAACCACATAAAACCTACAAACGGGATTACGAGAAAGAAATATAGCAATGCCGAGGAAAGGAAAATTCGAAAGCTGACGTATTTCGGTATTTTTTTCATGAAAGAGAAACGCTATTTCTAAGATGTAATTTATACACTTTGGTTACGAATTTACTAAAATTTACGGATGATGAGAAAGATTGGGTTGTTTTAATGCAAGCGGCTCCTTAGTTATGCCCAGAAATTAATTGTTATAAAAATGATAATTCCTAAAATACCAATTAAAGAGATAAGGAATAAATAATCTGCGATTTGTTCCAGCTTAAATTCATACCTCATATTGTCTGTCCGAATTGAGACAAAAGATAAAACAGAGGATAAGGTAAGGAATAAGGCTACGAGCGAAGTCAACTCATCGATTATGCTTAGTTCTGCTTTGTCGAGTACATGTAGAGAAGTAATAACAAACAAGCAAAAACCAAGCAAGTTAGCTGAGGTTCCAAGAATATGTTGCGAAGTTTTGTTTGCCATGGCTAGTGAGTTTTTGGTGGATAAGTTTTTATTTGATTGCTATACAAAGGTATTGATAGTCGACTAATGGGTCAGTGTTTTTTGTTAATTTTAACTTATTTGTAGAGGAAAAAGGAGGTTCAATTCTGAAATCGAAGTGTTTTTAGTATTGATCGAAAAAAAGCTTTGAAACAAATTTGTTTCAAAGCTTTTGATTTGTCGGAGTGACAAGACTTGAACTTGCGACCCCTTGACCCCCAGTCAAGTACGCTACCAACTGCGCTACACCCCGCCTTTCCGTCTTTCGAAGGAATTAGGCTGCAAATTTATTAAAATTTGCATATTGAAGATTAAAAAATAGATTTAATCTAGCCTAATAGTTCTTTTACAATTGCAGAAACTGTTTTGTTATCGGCTTTGCCTTCTAAAGCTTTGCTTGCCAAACCCATCACTTTTCCCATGTCTTTCATGGAACTAGCACCTGCTTCTGCAATAATCTTGGCAATCATCGATTTCAATTCTTCTTCACTCAATTGTTCTGGAAGATATTTTTCGATGATACCGGCTTGGAATAATTCTTCTTCAGCTAATTCTTTTCGGTTTTGATTGCTGTACATTAATGCCGATTCTTTGCGCTGTTTTACGAGCTTTTGCAATAATTGAATTCCTACTGCATCCGGAATCTCTTCTGAATGAATATCGCCACCGGTTTTAATGAGAAGTAAACCTGCTTTTATTGCTCTCAATGCTTCCAAAGTTTTTTTGTCTTTGGCAAGCATTGCTTTTTTAATGTCGTTATTGATTTGAATTTCTAGGCTCATAAATTGTTTGTTTTGAAAATACAAAGGTAAAAAAAAACCCGGCTAACCGGGTTCGTTCGTTCTAGTTAGTATTAGTCAACATTGTCGTGTAGAAATTTATTATTTGTTCTTATCTCTAATCCTTCATCACTTTCAGAGAGTGTAAATCGAGAAACTTCAGAGTCTTCAGACGGTATATTTAACGTCAGGTTTACGTTTTTACGTTTGTAAGCCGGAACATTCTCTAACTCATCAATATTCTTGTTTCCAAGGTAGGACAACTCTCTTAACTTTTTTGTGCGTTCTTTGTGTTTTAAGTCTTGTACTTCGGTGTTTTCAGCGGATGGTTTAATAGCGCTGGAATTTTTTTGTTCAAATAGCGAATCTAAATCTTCATTGCTGTCATTTGTAGGATGGGATGAACTTGAAATCTCTCTTATAATTAGTTCTTTGCTAGGTTGGATGCTAAAATCCGGAGTTTCCGTTTTCTTTTCGCTTTTAGTTGTATTATCTAAAGTATAAACGGTTTTTTTTGTATTTGATTCAGACTCAAAGGTTTTTGCCTTGTCAATTAATTCTATTTCATTGCTAGTTTCTACCACAGGTTGAACTTTTGGCAATGGCATTGCAGCGGTTTCAACTTTATCTTCATGAAGTTGAGTTACTTTTTTTGGTAATGCAGTTTTCGGTTCGTCTTTGTCCGGTCTGTCAAATCCGGTGGCAATTAAAGTGATGCTAATGCTATTTCCAAGCGCTGCATCTTGCCCACTTCCCCAAATTACTTCACAATCATAACCAGCTTTGTGCTGAATAATTTCAGTAATTTCGGTTACTTCATCCATCGATATTTCTTCTTCGCCAGAAGCAATATAAAGCAACATGTTTTTAGCTCCATGAATGTCGTTATCATTTAATAATGGCGACGATAAAGCTTGTTCAGTGGCTAAAGTAGCTCTGTTTTCTCCTTCGGCTTTGCCGGCACCCATAATGGCAACGCCACTATTTTTCATAACTGTTTTAACGTCTTCAAAATCCACATTGATATAACCGGTGATGGTGATAATTTCAGCAATTCCTTTGGCTGCAGTGGTTAAAACCGTATCTGCTTCGTTAAATGCTTGCGATAAAGATAAATTACCGTACAATTCTCTTAATTTGTCGTTGTTAATAATTAGAATTGTATCTACATGTTTTTTCAATTCAGCAATACCTTCTTTTGCTAATTCCGTTCTCTTTCTGCCTTCAAAACCAAAAGGAAGAGTAACGATAGCAACAGTTAAAATATCTAACTCTTTAGCTGCTTCGGCAATAACTGGAGCAGCACCTGTTCCGGTTCCACCGCCCATGCCTGCAGTAATAAAAAGCATTTTGGTATTGTTACGAAGCAATTCTTTTATTTCTTCGATATTTTCGATGGCTGCATTTCTTCCAACTGCGGGTTTAGAGCCGGCTCCTCGTCCTTCAGTTAGGCTGTTTCCAAGCTGTATTTTAGTTGGAATAGGGCTGTCTTCTAAATGCTGGTTATCGGTATTGCACAAAATAAAATCTACATCTTTTATTCCTTGTCGAAACATATGGTTTACGGCATTTCCACCGCCTCCACCAACACCTAATACTTTAATGATATTTGATTGGTTTTTAGGAGAATCGAAATTTAACATAGTACGGTCATTTTAATGTACTAATTTACCCCTTAAAGTCGCTGCAATTGTACGATGCAAGTGGATTTATTAACAAAATAATTGTTGATATCGAAGCAAAAAAAGCGGAGAAAAACCCCGCTCATTTACTCTATTTTGTCTCTTCGGCTTCATTGTCGAAGAAGTCCTGAATTTTCTGAAAAAAGCTTTTATCATTTTTCCGAAGCGGCTCTTGTTTAGGTGCAGGCACTCCTTCTTTGTTGGTGTTTTTACGATTTTCGTAATCGTAGCGTTCCAGCCCTTCTATAACTAGCCCAATACCAGTGGAATAGGTGGGAGATGCAAGCTCTTCTGGTGTGCCTTCGGCCAAGTGTTCGTTTGGATAACCAATCCGTGTATCCATTCCGGTCATAAACTCAGTGAGCTGTGCAATGTGTTTTAGCAAAGCACCGCCTCCTGTTAAAACGATTCCTGCAATTAGTTTGTTTTCGTAACCCGAATTTTTAATTTCGAAATAAACATGTTCAATAATTTCTTCGATTCGCGCTTGAATAATACTTGCTAAATTTTTGAGTGTAATTTCTTTGGGTGGACGACCACGTAAACCCGGAATTGCAACAACTTCTTCGTCTTTATTTTCACTGGCTAATGCCGATCCGAATTTTACTTTTAATTCTTCAGCGTGTTTTTTAATGATCGAACAACCTTCTTTTACATCTTCGGTAATCACATCGCCACCAAAAGGAATAACGGCGGTGTGTCTGATAATTCCATCGTGGAAAATGGCCACATCCGTTGTTCCACCACCAATGTCTACCAACGCAACACCGGCTTCTTTTTCTTCATCACTTAAAACTGCTTTTGCAGATGCAATCGGTTCGAGAATCAAATCAACAATATCTAAATCACTTTTTAAAACACATTTGTATATGTTTTTTGCGGCCGTAGTTTGGCCGATAATAATATGGAAGTTTGCTTCTAAAGAGTTTCCAAGCATCCCAACGGGTTCGCGGATTCCGGCTTCTCCATCGATGATGTATTCTTGAGGAATGACATCAATGATTTCTTCGCCCGGACTCATGTTTAAATTACGCATACTTTCCATCAAATCATCCACGTTTTTTTGATTGATCTCGTCGTCGATGTTTTTCCGGATGATAATTCCACGATGCTGTAAACTTTTGATATGTTGTCCGGCAATGCCAACATTCACATAATCAATTTTCACATTGGATTTC
>JAFGAK010000207.1 GCA_016933745.1 Bacteroidales bacterium | reverse complement strand
GCTGTTGAGAAAGTGCATGGAATCTCTACCGAAAGAGCCAATCAGCAAGGTGTTGCTTTGGATTTTGTTTTAAAAGAGTTTAACAATGCACTCGAAAACTGCATTTACGTCATTGGTCATAATGTGGAATTCGATATTAATGTGATTGGTGCTGAATTTGTTCGCAAAGAAATTGCAACGAAGTTGCATCATCGAAAAACAATTGATACCAAAGACGAATCGACTGAATATTGCGCATTACCCGGAGGACGTGGTGGAGGATTCAAATGGCCTAAACTAGAAGAGCTACACGAAAAACTTTTTGGACAGAAATTTGACCAAGCGCATAATGCTGCTGCTGATGTAGAAGCAACAACACGGTGTTTTTTAGAGCTTATTCGCTTGGAAATTATTCCCAAAGATAAAATTGGATTTGCCGAAGATGAATTGGCAACTTTTAAAGCGCATAATTCCAAAACTATTAAAGCAATCGGTTTAAATACAGCTCCTTATAACCCAAAGGATCTTCAAACTGAACAAAATCCAAGCATTCCCCTCTCCACGGAAAATCTCAACGAAAATTTAAGTTTCCTTCAAACGGAGAAAACCAATACAAACTATTCATTTACTCATCTTCACTTACATACACAATATTCCATACTTGATGGAGCAACTAACATCGATGCCTTAGCTAAAAAAGCGAAAGCAGATAATATGAAAGCAGTTGCAATTACGGATCATGGAAATTTATTTGGTGCAAAACTTTTCCATAAAACCATTACAAAAGCTGGAATTAAACCAATTATCGGCTGCGAAGCTTATATTGCTAGGCGCGGTATGGCGCGCAAAGAAAACAAAATAGATGCTTCGGGATGGCATTTGGTGCTTTTGGCTAAAAACCTTGTTGGTTATCATAACTTGATGAAATTGATTTCTCTAGCATGGTTGGAAGGACAATATTATCGACCAAGAATCGACAAAGAATTGCTCGAAAAATACCACGAAGGTATTATTATTACATCAGCTTGTCTTGGTGGCGAGATTTCTCAGAAGATAATGAATGAATCTGTAGAAAAAGCGGAAGAAGCTTTGCTCTGGTATAAAGAAATATTTGGAGACGATTTTTATTTGGAAATCATGCGTCATAAAACGGACGATGCCGCAATGAATCG
>JAFGAK010000206.1 GCA_016933745.1 Bacteroidales bacterium | reverse complement strand
TTGGGCTGATCAATTCCCAATGCATCCAGCATGCTCGAGAATTTATGTCGATCTTCTGCTCGATCAATTGAAACAGGAGAAGTTCCTAAAATGTGAACATTCAAACGGTGCAAGCGGAGTGCTAAAGAGTTGGGAATCTGACCACCAACGGAAACGATAATTCCTCTTGATTTTTCCAAATCCTCGATGTCCATAACACGTTCCAACGAAAGTTCGTCAAAATACAACCGGTCGCACACATCGTAATCCGTACTCACTGTTTCCGGATTGTAATTAATCATTACGGCTTCATAATTCTGATTTCTGATTTCGTCCAAAGCATTTACGCTTCCCCAATCAAACTCAACGCTGCTTCCAATTCGATAAGCTCCCGATCCAAGAACGATAATCGAATTGTTATTGTTCTTATATTCAATATCATGTTTACTACCGTGATAGGTCAGATACAGGTAATTTGTTTGTGCTGGATATTCAGCTGCTAAGGTGTCGATTTGTTTTACAACAGGAACGATTCCGAGTTTTTTACGATGGGTTCGAACTTTTAATAAATCCTCTTCGATGGAATGATCCGTACTTTTTAAAACAATTCGCGCTAGCTGAAAATCGGAAAACCCTGATTTCTTGGCTTGTCTAAGTTGTTCATTTGTAAGTGAATCGAGTGTGTTATAAGCTGCAAGTTCTTTTTCGATACGAAGAATATTACTCAGTTTTTCTAAAAACCAACGATCGATTCCGGTAAGTTCATGAATTCTTTCTACGGAATAACCTTCTTTCATCGCGTTAGCAATATTAAAAATACGTTGATCAGTAGGTTTGCTTAAAGCATCGTCAAGATTGCTTGTCTTTAGCTCTTTGTTGGCTGTAAATCCATGCATTCCTTGCCCGATCATGCGCAAGCCTTTTTGAATGCATTCTTCAAAACTTCTACCAATTGCCATGATTTCGCCAACGCTTTTCATGGAAGAGCCGAGTAAATGCGAAACGCCATCAAATTTACCCAAATCCCATCGTGGAATTTTTACCACTACATAATCCAAAGCGGGCTCAAAAAATGCAGATGTGGTTTTTGTTATGCTGTTTTTCAGTTGATGCAAACCATAGCCCAATCCTAATTTAGCTGCTATAAAAGCCAGTGGATATCCGGTTGCTTTGGATGCCAATGCAGAAGATCTTGAAAGTCTGGCATTGACTTCAATCACGCGGTAATCTTCGGAATAAGGATCGAGGGCGAACTGAACATTGCATTCGCCAATAACTCCAACAGCACGAATTATTTTGATCGAAACTTCGCGAAGTTTATGGTATTCCGTATTGCTCAATGTTTGCGAAGGTGCAATGACGATACTTTCGCCGGTGTGAATTCCCAATGGATCGAAATTTTCCATGTTGCACACGGTAATGCAATTATCGAATTTATCTCGAACTACCTCATATTCAACTTCTTTCCATCCTTTTAAAGATTTTTCGATGAGTAACTGATCCGAAAAGGCAAATGCAGAAGCGGCAAGTTTTACTAAATCTTCGGGTTGGTAACAGAATCCGCTTCCTTGACCTCCAAGCGTAAATGCTGCACGAGCGATAACGGGATAGCCAATCTTTTCAGCAGCAATCAACGCTTCTTCAACGGTAGTTGTTGCAGTGCTTTCTGCCGTGCTAACATCAATCGATCTTAGTTTATCGGCGAATAGCTGTCTGTCTTCGGTTAAAATAATCGTTTCGATTGGAGTTCCTAAAACTTCGACTTTATATTTTGAGAATACGTTTTTCTTATACAGACTGATGCCCACATTCAGAGCCGTTTGTCCGCCAAATGATAGCAGAACTCCATCCGGACGTTCTTCAGCAATGATTTTTTCAACAAAATAATCTGTCAATGGCAAAAGATACACTTTACTAGCAAGCTTTTCAGATGTTTGAACAGTAGCAATATTGGGATTAATCAGTATGGTTTCGATGCCTTCTTCTTTTAAAGCTTTGATGGCCTGCGAACCGGAATAATCGAACTCGCCGGCTTCGCCAATCTTTAATGCACCCGAACCTAAAATCAAGATTTTTTTATACTTCATGACTTTTGTACTTTTTTATTTCGTTGATGAATAAATCGAAAAGAAACTCGGTGTCAGTTGGCCCGCTCGACGCTTCGGGATGAAATTGAGTCGAGAAAAAAGGCTTTTCGATGTGTTTAAATCCTTCGTTGGTTTGATCGTTTAAATTGATAAATAAAGGTTTCCATTGATCGTTTAAGGAATTGTTGTCGACTGCAAATCCATGATTTTGCGAAGTAATATATGCCCGATTCGTATCTACATGGAGAACAGGTTGATTGTGACTACGATGTCCGTATTTTAGTTTGTACGTTTTTGCACCGGAGGCTAAAGCCATGAGTTGATTGCCTAAACAAATACCAAACATCGGCTGGTCTTTTAGATAAGCACCTTCAATGTTTTTAATAGTGATATCGCATTTAACAGGGTCGCCAGGTCCGTTTGAAATAAAAAGCCCATCGTAAGATTCCTGACTAATATCATAATCCCACGGAACTCGGATAATGGTTGTGTCGCGTTTTAAAAAATGACGGATGATATTATTTTTAACACCACAATCAATTAATAAGATGCGGTATTGCCCGCTGCCATAGACTTCTTTTTGAGAAGTACTAACTTCAGCTACTAAATTGGTTTCATTTGGATTGTAATATTCCACTTCTTCTTCATTGATAATAATTTTACCAAGAAGGCTTCCTTTTTCTCTTAGAATCTTGGTGAGTGCACGCGTATCTACATCATAAATTCCAGGAATTTCGTTTTCAATCATCCAATCGTTCAGGCTTTTTTCTGCATTCCAATGACTATAAGCTTCGGTATAATCAGAAATAACAAAACCACTGATTTGAATTTTGTCAGATTCATAGAATTCCAATAAATTGTCTTTTTTATCTTTTCCCGGAACACCATAATTTCCAATCAATGGATAGGTAGCGATGAGAATTTGTCCTTTGTAAGAAGGATCTGTTAAACTTTCTGGATAACCTGCCATAGCAGTGTTAAAAACAACTTCGCCGGAAATGCTTTTCTCAAATCCAAAGGCTTTTCCTTCCAATTGAGTTCCATCTTCTAGTACAAGTATTGCTTTGTTTTTCATAGGCCATAAAAAAAAACCTCAACTGTTAGAGTTGAGGGCCGAGTATTAATCAACAAATATTGAATCAATGTCGGGAAAATGCTGCTGGAGAGCAGTCAGATAATGATCTCTTTGAATTCCCTCTTTAAAAATTATGAGTATTGTATCATTTCCGGCTAAGGTGCCAAGCACTTCTTCTATTTCGGCACTATCTATCCGAACAGCAACACTATTTGCAAAACCGGCTTCTGTTTTTAGAACACCAGTATTATGAGAAAAAGTCAATGAAAGTGCACCGCGTAAAGGCTGTTCATCATCATCGTGAGGAATAAAATAAATACTTCCTAGATGAGTGTCGTGAATTTTTCCAACTTTAAGATCTTTAAGATCACGAGATAATGTGGCTTGAGTTAAGTCAAATCCACGGTTAACTAATAGAAATAATAAGTCTTCTTGACGACTAATTTTATTCTTATTAATTATCTCACGAATGATTTTGAGGCGGTCGGCTTTGTTGTTCATAGCTCTGAATTGTATAATTATACTCTCAGAGTGCGAATATATGCATATATTGGTTCTGAATATGAAATTATTTTTAAACAGCCTGTTAATAACTCCTTCGAACCAAAAAATAACAATTCTTAAAAGGTGCTTAATTCTAAAAAACTGTAACTTGCACTCTCAAGCTTGTTTTTCTATTTATGTTTTTGAGCATGGAAATTTTTTGTAATCATAAGTCTCTGAAGAAATTATTGTGGATCGTATTATTTGTTTTATCGAATCAAATAGATGCCCAAAATAAGGTGCTTCAGATTGGTTCGGATAATGCTTATTTCCCTTTTGAATATGTTGATGAAGATAATCAGCCGCAAGGTTTTGATATTGTGTTGGTTAAAGCTTTAGCTTCTGAACTTGGCTATGCTACGAATATTAGTTCTGGCGACTGGTTTATCATCAAAGAGAAAATGGAACAAGGAGGATTTGATATGTTGGCAGGGATGTATTACAATCCTGATCGCGCTGAACTATTTGATTTCAGTATGCCTTACATTATTATTACACACTCCATTTTTGTTAAAGAAGGGAGTAAGATTGGTAGTTTAAGCGAATTGAAAGAAGATCCAACAATTCGGGTGGTAGTTGAGAATAGCAGTATTTTACATAAATACCTTACGGCGAATGGCATTTTGCCTGATCGGATATTAGCTGTTGAAAATCAATTAGATGCTTTGTCGTTGGTAGAAGATTCCTATACAACTTGTGCGTTATTGCCTGATTTACAAGCCAAGTTTATTGCCAAGCGAAATGGTTTGCATGATATTGTTACGGTAGGTTTACCAATCTTGCCAAGAGAATATTCATTTGTGGTGCAAAAAGGAGATTCCGCTTTGCTTACTCAAATCAATAATGGATTGATGCAGCTTCATAGAACAGGTGAGTATAAAGCAATTTTTGAAAAATGGTTTGATACCTATAATCCAACGTATTCGGTGCTTAATGAAAGAAGCTCGATCTTTTTAGTGCTCAGCATCTTGTTAGTTGTTGCTGCTCTAATGACTTATTTTTTGCTGCGCGTACGTTGGCGTAAAATGGTGTTTGAAAATAAAAATCTAAATCGTGAACTGAAAGAAAATCAACAAGTTTTAAAAGATTTGCATCGAAGTGAGACTTTGCTTAAACGCATGATTGAATTTAGTCCTTTTCCGATTGCTATGATTCATGAAGAAGGTCATTTTGTATTTACCAATGGCGGTTTTGAGCGTTTGTTTGGCACACCGTTGGTAAAAAAAGGAGCTGTTAATCATTGGTTGAATCGTACTTTTGAGAAGGAACATGAACGTAATTTTATCAAAAGTCAATTTTTTTATAACCCAAAAGAACTTGTAGCTCAGTCAGATGGAACTTATGAATTCTCATTAACCACCCTTAACAAAGCAGAATTATTGATGCACTTATTTTTTGTTTCTTTGGGAAATGGACAATTGTTGATTTTTTTCTGTCAGAAACCAGACTCAGTTAATGAAGTAAATAAAAGTGAACCTACAGAAGAGCACATCGAATCTGCTTTTAGCTTTTCACAATTCACTCACGATGCAATTACGCCAATGAATACGGTTCTTGGGTTTTCAGATATCATCAAAAATGAAGATTTATCCATCGGAGAAATTAGAAAATATGCCGGATTGATTTACAACAATGCGAATATGCTATTGCAATTGATGAAGAATATTGGCACTGCATTTCAACCGCAATTCGACGATACTCTTTTACAGCCGGAATTCTTGAACTTGAAAGATATTCTCGAATCAGTCTACACTAAATTTATAGAGGTTTATGGATCTAAGATTGATGAAAAAAAGCCATTTAATCTGCGTGAAAAAGATCTTAGTAGTGATAAATTTGTGGTTCATGCAGATAAAATTTTGCTACATCAGATTTTAACGAATTTGCTTGTCTATGCCCTTGATTTGAATTCGACTGGTAATATTGAATTAGGAAATGAATTGATTTCGGAAAATAAACTTTTTATTTATGTAAGCTTTAGCGCGAGGGAATTGGAAAATCTGGATTTGAAAAACAAAATAGAACAGATAAATAACGCCAAGGATAAAAAAGATGTTTTAAGCACAGGAAATGATTTGAATCTTATTGCTAGCGCGATGTTGCTTAAAGTGATTGGTGCGGGAAATTTGTTGCTCAAAGAAGAAGAAAAACTTCAAAAAATAGGGTTTGAATTAGCTAGTTATACTTACAATAGTTCCATTAAACAGCCTCAATTAACGCCTATAAATCGGAAGCCTGTATCCTATAATTGGCTAGGGAAATCAATTTTGATTGTGGATGATGACAAGAATAGTTTAGATTATTACAAAAGCATATTCAGATCTACACAAGTACAACTTATTTTTACAAAAGATGGCTTAAGTGCCTATGATCGAATTCGGCAAGAATCGGATATACAGTTGGTATTAATGGATTGGTTGATGCCCGTGATGAATGGAGAAACAAGTACGAGATTAATCAAGCAATTCGAACCAAAAATAATGGTAATTGCAGTAACTGCTTTTGCTTTGGCCGATGAAAGAGCACAAATTTTAAAATCGGGTTGCGATGCTTATTTTCCAAAACCGATCGATGCTGAGGAACTTCTTTTTTATATTAATTCGATTTTTGATGAGCCTTAGTTGAATAATTCCAATTGTTGTTCTTCCGGAGGAATGCGTTCAAATAAATCCAATTGATTTTTTGCACTTTTATCTTTGCCAATTTGAGCATCCGAATAGTCTTCAATGCAATCGTTAATTCTTTCTTTCACAACCTTTATTGGTGTAGATTTTTGAATAGCACTGTAATTTTGTAGCGATTGAAACTGACGATACGACAATTTAAATTGAAATATTCTAAATCGATTTTTGGTTTTGGATTTGTTTTTTATGCTCATAATCTACAGACTGTGTTTGTAAATGTAGTTAATTTCTAAGCTGTTCAAAAATGGTGTTATAAGCTTTCTATCCACAACCTTATTAACAGCATTCGATTCAATTAATGGTATTTATTGTTTTGTAACCGAGCTAAAAATCTATTTTTGTAAAAAATATAGAATCATGCAAATACTCATATTATGTACAGGTAATTCATGCAGAAGTCAAATGGCCGAAGGTTTTTTAAAGTCGTTTGATAAGCATTTAGAGGTGCATTCTGCGGGCACTTTCCCAAGCGACAAAACAAATCCGAATGCGGTAAAAGTAATGGATGAATTAGGGATTGATCTTTCAGCTTCTTTTCCAAAAAATGTAGATGAATTTCTAAATCTCCGTTTCGATTATGTCATTACAGTTTGTGATCATGCGCGCGAATCTTGTCCTGTATTTAGTGGTGAGGTAAAAACCAAGTTGCATATTGGATTTGAAGATCCTGCTGAAGCTACTGGAAGTCCTCAAGAAATATTAGATGAATTTAGACGGATTCGGGATGAGATAAAACGTGATTTTCATCAGTTTTATATTCAGTATATTAAAAATTAACAATCCTTATGGGACGATTGAAATTCTTGGATAAGTACTTAACACTATGGATTTTTCTAGCCATGTTGGTAGGAATTGGAATTGGTCATTTTTTTCCTGTTTTTGCCGATTTTATTGGATTGTTTTCTCTAGGTTTTGTAAATATATTTATTGCTTTAGGACTTATCCTAATGATGTATCCACCTTTGGCAAAAGTAAAATATGAGGAACTTGGAAAGCTTTTTAAATTTCCTAAAATACTCCTGCTTTCGCTTATACAGAATTGGATTATCGGGCCATTACTTATGTTTTTTCTGGCAGTTTTTTTCTTGAAAGATTTTCCGGATTATATGATTGGATTAATTATTATAGGCTTGGCAAGGTGTATTGCAATGGTGATTGTTTGGAACGATTTAGCAAAAGGAGATCGGGAGTTGGCAGCATCTCTTGTGGCAATAAACAGCTTGTTTCAACTGTTGTTTTTTTCAATCTACGCTTTTTTATTTGCTAAAGTATTTCCCGAATTATTAGGCCTTAAGGGTACAGTAATAGAAATTACTTTTGTAGAAATTGCCAAGTCAGTCTTGATTTATTTAGGGATTCCTTTTGCCGCAGGATTTTTAAGTCGTAAATATTTCTACAAACGCAAAGGAGAGAAATGGTATCAAACAAAATTTACACCCAAAATTAGCCCTATAACTCTAATTGCGCTACTTTTTACCATCGTTATTATGTTCTCTTTTAAGGGTGAAGCAATAGTGCAGCTTCCAAAAGATGTAATGAGGATCAGCGTACCACTTATTATATATTTTGTAGTGATGTTTTTTGTTTCGTTCTTTTTGAGTAAAAAAGCGGGTGCAAATTACGAACAAAGTGCAAGTTTGAGTTTTACTGCCGCTAGCAATAATTTTGAATTAGCAATTGCGGTTTCAATTGCGGTTTTTGGGATCAGTAGCAGTGTAGCTTTTGCTACTGTAATTGGTCCCTTGGTAGAAGTTCCGGTGTTGATTGGATTAGTTCATGCATCGCTTTATTTAAAAAAGCGCTATTTTAGTTAATCGGTTCCAAACTTTCTTTCAAATCTTTTAATTTAACTTCATAAAGTTCCAGTTGATCCAACGTTTGATTGAATCTTGGCAATAACAAATCTCTTTTTTGTTTGGCTCGATTCATCATTTTTTGAGCTCGATCCATTTCGCGAGTTGCAAAATTGGCAGTATTGGCGGCTTCTTTTCCATTGTCTTGAAATCGGATTTTAATGAGTTGCATCATATTTCTGGCTTCCAAAGCTTCTTTTCTGTTTTTTGATTTGGATAGTTTTTGGTAGGGGAGTAATTGCGCTTTGTAATTAGTCTTCAATGATTTAAACGCATTTTTTGCGCGGTTGTAGATTTCTAGATTAGCTGTATATAAGGAATCTCCATGCCGATATAAACTATCGATGGAATGCATCTCAATCAAGTAAGCATCAAATTTACTTTGATAAACTTCCAAAAAAGCTTGGGTTTTATTAATTTGAAGTTGAGTAATAGAATCAACTGCTTGCGAATAAGAAGTTTCAACAAATAGAAGCGAAATCAATCCAATAAAGATACGAGAATGCCAAGAGAGAATCACTATCGAATTAAATTAGTTAGCAAGTAGTTTTTGGTAAAGTTTGAAATTCTCCTCTTCGAAACAACAGAAAATCACTTCGTTTAGGTGTTTTGGGTTTAATTTCCCAAAACTCAAAACCGTATGGATTGCTAATTCAGCAGCTCTATCTTTCGGAAATCCATAAACACCCGTACTAATATTTGGAAATGCGATTTTTTTGCAAGCAACAACATCGGCAAGCTTTAAACTCTCCCAGTAAGCAGAAATTAGGAGTTTATCAGCCTCTTCGGGTGTATGCATTTCATAAATTGGTCCAACTGTATGAATAATGTGTTTCGCTTTTAAATCAAATCCAGGTGTGATTTTAGCCAGCCCAATTTCGCAACCATTGAGTTGTTTACATGCTTCTAGCAAATCTTTTCCTGCTGCTTTATGAATAGCTCCATCTACACCTGAGCCACCAAGCAAAGTTGTATTTGCCGAATTCACAATTACATCCACATCCAATTGAGTGATATCTGTTTTTAAAAGTTTGATTTCCATGATTTAAGCTTCCATTACAATGAGTTGAGCATTTTCATAAGCTACTACTTTGATGGCTTGTCCTTGTGCAATAAATCCAACTTTAGCCACCGCATCATAGTATTTATTATTGATTTTTACTTTTCCCGATGGACGCAAAACTGTTTGAGCAATTCCGCTTGTTCCAAGCATCGTTTGGTAAGCAGTATCTTTTATGCTAAATCCATCTTCTTTTTGCTGAGTAGTTTCCAAACTTAAAGCTCCAAAAGAGTTGCCTCCAAATAGTTTTAGAGTGAGATAATAGGAGCCTCCTAATCCAAGCAATGATGCGACACTTACATACAAAAGAGCAAAAACGAGATTGTGAATATCGGGAACCTGGAAACTGAATCCAATATTTTGAACCATCGCTAAGGCAAGGGAAGTAATAATGAATAAAATCCCTAAAATTCCAGTCACTCCAAAACCAGGTACCACAAAGATTTCCAATCCAAGAAGGAAAATTCCTACAATAAAAAGAATGATTTCCCAATGATCTGCCAATCCTTCAATATAAAGTGGTGCAAAATACAATACGGCACCAAGAACGGCTGCTGCAAGCGGAAAACCAACACCAGGAGATTGCAATTCAAAATAAATTCCCCCAACAATCATCATGATGAGTATTCCACTTACCATGGGATGAATTAAAAACCCAATGAGTTTATCAGTAAAACTTAATCGCTGTTTTTCAATGCTATAATCTGTTAGGTTAATTCTATACAAAAGTGCAGGAATATTGGCAACTTCTGCTTCACAATAGTTATTTGCAATCGCTTCTGATGGAGTAAAGGTGAGTACCATGGTAGAATCAATTACTCCGGGAACAACAATTCTTGGATCAACCATGGCCTGCGCTATTTGTGGATCACGACCATTGGCTTCGGCAGTTGATCGCATCATGCTCCGCATATACGATTGATACTTGTCGGGCATGGCTTGACCCGTTTGATTTACCACTGTTGCCGCTCCAAAATTTGCTCCTGCAACCATGTATATGCTGTCGCAAGCAATGGATATCAATGCCCCTGCTGATGCTGCGTTATTGTCGATCAGAACATAAACAGGGATTTTGGAATTTAGAATTTTCGTCCGAATAGAATCTGCAGCATCTACCTGACCACCGTAGGTATTCATGTGAATCAGAATCAAATCTGCATTCATCCGACTCGCTTCGGCAAAAGCTTTTTGTGTTTTGTGCCAAACCGGAGGTGCAATTTCCTCTTTAATATCAAACTGATAGATGATTTTTTGTTTTTTCTTAGTGGTATCTGCTTGATTAGCAAACACAATCCCAACTAGACCAAAATACAATGCAAATAGAAGTTGAATGTTTTTTTTCATCTGATTATTGTTTCAAATTGTGTTTAACTTTTTTTGTGTGCAAGTCGATATTGTCTTTTCCAAAGTGCTCTGCGCCAGCTTTTTCCCCAATCAATATTGGTCCATAAACGCTCGTGCAAGTAATAAAATAATAATTTAGCGAAGAAATCTACACCGGTAATTGCTCCAGCCGTTTGTAAGGTTTCGTCATACGTTTTATTTGTGAGATTTCTGAAGATAACAAAGGTGATTAGAAAAGTGGTAAGTGATGCAATAATACGCCAGCTAATCGCTTTTAAAAGACTTCTTAAAGGCGATTCTTTCATGCGTTTTTCTCTTTTCCTTTTTGTCATAATTAGGCTTTTTTCAAAGATAGTTAAATATTTATTTGGCGTAAAAGATAGTTAGGAACTAATTGAATTAAAAGTGTTTGATAATCAGTTGCTCAAATTCATCGGCAATAAAACTATTTACTGATACAATTTCTTTTCCGAATAAATAATCGTCGTTCCCTGAAAAATCGTACACTTTTCCACCGGCATTTTGCACTAGTAAAATACCTGCAGCAACATCCCACGGATTTAAGCCGTATTCGTAAAATCCATCGTAACGTCCACAAGCAACATAAGCCAAATCAACTGCAGCAGAACCTAATCGGCGTACACCGCGACTGTTTTTCATGAGATAAACAAAGAATTTCATAAACTGCTCAAGTTGGCCGTAATCGTGATAAGGAAACCCAGTTGCAAACAAAGCATGCGATATATCTGGAATGTCTGAAACACGAATTTCATTTCCGTTTAGATAAGAGGGAGCGCCTTTCCATGTATAAAAACATTCATCTAAATTGGGCTCGTAAATAACTCCCAAAACCAGTTCGTCATTTTCTTTAAGAGCAATACTCACGGAGTAAAGCGGAACTCCATGAATAAAATTGGTTGTGCCATCCAATGGATCTACAATCCAGTTATAGGTTTTGCCAATTTTACTACTGGTGCCTTCTTCGGCAATAAATCCAGATTCAGGAAGAAGTTTGTCAAGTGCATCAACAATTTTCTTTTCGGCTGTTTTATCTACGCGTGTTACCAGGTTATGAAGCCCTTTTTCTTCCACATCGCTTTGCTTTAAAGTCTTAATTTCTTGGAGCAAATAAGCTCCAATTTCTTTACTTAATGCAACAACCTCTTGTGTAAGATTCGAATAATGAATCATATGTGTTTTTTTAATTGCCTGATTGGAAAAAATGTAATTCAGGCAGCGATTTAGCTTTCAAAGCTAATTAAAAAGTCGCCATTTTCATCAAAATTATTCAGATTAATCGCTTCGATTTGATTGATGCGTTCCGTACTGAAAAGAGTTTTAACTTGAATGTAGTTTTCTGTAAATCCATGCAAATAGCCTTTGCTCTTGGTTGCTTCCCAAAGAACACGTTGTTCTATTCCAAATTGTTCTTTATAAAAAATACGTGCTTTCGATTGACCAAGCAGACGCAGTTTTTCACTACGGTCCTTTTTTATCGAAGCAGAAACTTTATGTGTAAAAGTGCTTGATTTGGCTTCTGGTCGGTCGGAGTAGGTGAAAACGTGCAAATAAGAAACCGGAAGTTGATCGATAAAATCATGCGTATGAATAAAGTCTTCGTCGGTTTCGCCCGGAAATCCAATAATTACATCGGCAGCAATGCAAGCATTTGGCAGTAATTCTTTGACTTTGCTAACGCGATTGGCAAAAATTTCGCGGCGATATTTCCGTTTCATTTGGCTCAAAATCTTATCAGATCCGGATTGCAAAGGAATATGAAAATGCGGCATAATTACTTTCGAATTGGCAACCAATTGTATAATTTCATCCGTCAATAAATTAGGTTCGATGGAGCCAATTCTAATTCTTTCAATGCCTTTTACTTGTTCCAAAGCTTTTAAAAGTTCAAACAAACTACTTCCTACTTTTTCTCCAAAAGTTCCAATATTTACTCCAGTCAGAATTAATTCTTTGGTTCCTTGCTGTTTGATAATTTCAGCTTCTTTTATCAGATTTTCAATGCTATCGCTACGACTCCTGCCCCGAGCAAAAGGAATTGCGCAAAAAGTACAGAAATAGTCACAGCCGTCTTGAATCTTTAAAAAGCTTCGTGTTCGATCTCCCATGGAATAGGATGGACTGAATACTTTGCTTTTGTTGATATCGCCAGCAACAGAGTAACAATTATCATAGGCTTGCTCCACATGTTCAACCAGTTTAAATTTTTCTTCGTTTCCCAAAACATAATCAACGCCTTCGAACAGA
>JAFGAK010000205.1 GCA_016933745.1 Bacteroidales bacterium | reverse complement strand
TACGAAGTGATGGATTTATGCTTGTCGTGCAAAGCTTGTAAATCCGAATGCCCTTCGAATGTAGATGTAACCAAACTAAAAGCTGAATTCTTACAGCATTATTACGACGTTCACGGAGTTCCTTTGCGATCGAAATTGATCGCAAACATTTCTCAAATAAATGCGCTTGCAATGCCTTTTTCTTTTTTGATAAACGCGTTTTACAAAAATAGATTCCTATCAGGAATTTTTCAAAAAGCAATTGGCTTTTCGAACAAACGAGCCATGCCTTTGTTATATAAAACAACGCTCGAGAAATGGTTTTTAAAGAATCAAGCTCAAATTAACAGGCCCTTTCCGAATGGAATCGTATACCTTTTTAATGATGAATTTACGCGCTATAACGATACCGAAATCGGAATGAAAACGATTCTTTTACTACATAAATTAGGATATGAAGTTCGTATTCCAAAACATCGCGAAAGCGGACGAACTTTTTTATCGAAAGGATTATTACGCAAAGCGAAAAAAATAGCAAATACGAATGTTGAGCTTCTTTCTGAAATAATCACTAAAGAGCATCCGCTGGTAGGAATTGAACCTTCAACGATCTTAACTTTCAGAGATGAATACCCCGATTTGGTGGACGATTCTTTGCTTGCGAAAGCAAAAAAGCTTGCCAAAAACGCCTTAATGATTGACGAATTTTTAGTAAGCGAAATCGAAAAAGGCAAAATAAGAAAAGAACTCTTTACTTCGGAAAGTAAAAAGATTATACTGCATGGCCATTGTCAGCAAAAAGCAGTTGCCTCTACCAATAGCACTTTGACACTTCTAAATTTTCCTGAGAATTATATTGCAACTGAAATTCCATCAGGATGTTGCGGTATGGCAGGCTCTTTTGGATATGAAAAAGAGCATTATGAATTATCGATGAAAGTTGGCGAAATGGTTTTATTTCCGGCTATCCGAAATTCAAAAGAAAATACGTTAATCGCAGCAAATGGAACATCGTGCAGATGCCAAATAAAAGATGGAACCGATGTGGATGCACTTCATCCCATTGAAATACTTTATCATGCACTCAAATAATTAATTATGAATATACAAATCAGACGAGCTAAGGAATCAGATTTACAAAGTATTGTTGAATTTCAAGTGGCAATGGCATTTGAAACTGAAAATCTATTACTCGATAAACCAACCGTAGAAAAAGGTGTTACCGCTGCTTATCACGATGCATCGAAAGGACAATATTTTGTGACAGAAATTGATGGAGAAGTTGCTTCATCGCTAATGATTACCCCAGAGTGGAGCGATTGGCGAAATGGAGTGGTCTATTGGATTCAATCCGTTTTTGTAAAAGAAAAATACCGACGCATGGGCATTTACCGCAAAATGTATGCCTATATCCAAGAAATTGTGAAAACAGACAATAAGGTTCGTGGAATTCGTTTATATGTTGATAAAACCAATGTCAATGCACAAAAAACGTATACAAACACAGGGATGAATGGCGATCATTATCAATTGTTTGAATGGATGAAAGATGAATAATAACCCTAGCACTAATATAATAACACGATGAAAAACAAACTTCTTACTTTACTTTTAACAATTCTTTTTGCTTATAGCGGTCAAGTTTTTGCTGCAAATCAAAAGCTGGAAGAAAAAACAGAACAAGCGGCTAAAAAAGTCAAGAAAAAAGCCAAAAAGATCAAAAAAGACATCGAAAAAAGTAAGGCTTTAAAAAGCACCAAAAAGAACCTAAAGAAGGGAAAGAAAAAGCTGAAAAAGGCGGCAAAAAAAACCGTTGAAGCTACCCAAGAGGAACTTGAAAAAGTGAAGAAAGAGCTAAACTAAAACCTATAAAAAAACCGGATAATCTCCGGTTTTTTTTATTTATTCAGAATAGAGTAATTCCCATTTCTTAAATGCGGCTTCTGATTCTCTCATTACGTTATAGTAGGCTTTTGCCCAAAAATTTCTAATTCCAGCACCGCCGGCTTTACCAACAAATAGCTCAGTTAAAAGAATCTTCCTACTTTTAATATCAAAGAAAGTCACCCAAATGCGCATTTCATTGTCGTATGCATTTATTGACTCAACAACATAAGTGAGACCTAATCCGTCGTGATCATCATCCCGATATTTTGATATGATTCTATCTAGTAAATCTTTACCAATGCTATGGTCTTCGTCAATTACCATATTTTCAACGGTTGGAAGCTTATTCCGGTCTGTAACAATATCGAACGCATAATTTGCTATTCGTTTCTGGTAAAACTTAGCAACATCGTATTTCTTCCGTTCAATTTTCATCAAGTCATTCCATTCTCTATAGAATTTCGATTTAATTGTTTGAGGATCAACAAAGGTGCTGCTTCCTATTAATTTTGTATTTGAAAAATCAAGACCATAAAAAGTCATCGTTTTTTTGGTAAATACATCCGAAACATTTTGACTGAAACTAGGTAAAGCAAACAGTGCGAGCAATAAAAAGAAAGTGATTTTTTTCATGATTATTCGGTTTTGTTCATAGAAAAACAAAGCTATAAAAAAAACATGAAAAAAGAAAAGTCTGAGTTAAAGAAGTTCACTAGTAATTAATGATACTCATTTGAGCATTTTAAAAGTTAATTAAATGTGAGTTAATGAATTTTTGTTGGATCAATTTGACTTGGATCGATATCAAGTGGTATCATATCTTCTTCTTTAGACTCTATTTTTAGCTCCTTTCCTTCTTGATTAGTTCGCCGAATTAGTACGCCATTTTTATAATGATCAAGAAACTCAACCTCGCCCTTTATATTATAAGTTGTCCAAATCCCTTCTCTCAAGTCGTTCTGATAATTTCCTTCCAACTGAATGATTCCATTTGGTAAGAATAGTTTAAATAGACCCTTTCTAATTCCTTTTTCAAAATTTATTTGACGAAAAAGCTCACCGGTTTCAAAATACTCAGAGCTCACACCGGATCTTAGTCCATCTACATAAAATTCTTGCAAATGAAGCTGACCCAAATAATTATGCACAAGGTATTCTCCATGTTTTTTTCCTTGTTTGTAATTCTCGATGAGCACTAAAATTCCATCTTCGTTGTAATAATTCCAAGTACTATCTTTCTGTTTTTCAACGTATTTACCTTCTGCCTGAATTTTCTTGCCACTTAAATCAAAAAACATTTTCGTATGATTCACTTTCCCATTTTCTGAAAATCTTGTTTTTATTTTCACTTTCCCATTGGGATAAAAATAAATAAATTCGCCTACCGGGATATCATTTAGAAATTGACCTTGATAGATCTTTATTCCACCTTGCGATTTGATCCATGCACCTTGTTTTTTCCCTTGACCATCAGTTACATTTTGAGCGTTCGTCTGTTTGATTTCCATCAAACTTAATACTCCTAAAACTGTGAGGAAAACAATCGTTTTAATCCGCATATTTTTCGTTATTTTTGCCAAAAATACAAAAGAAAAGCAAATCTATGTTAAATCACTATTCTTCAAAATTGGTCGAAGAAGCGGTAGGCGAATTATCAAAACTTCCGGGAATTGGAAAACGAACTGCCATGCGATTAGCGCTTCATCTTCTAAAGCAAGATGCTGCCTATAGCGAGCGATTGGGAAATAGCATTATTCAAATGCGAGAAAATATTTTGTTTTGCAAAAAGTGCCATAATATTTCTGACCATGAGATTTGCGAAATTTGCAATAATCCCAAGAGAGACGTTCAATTAATCTGTGTAGTTGAAGATATTCGGGATGTTATAGCAATCGAAAATACAGGTCAATTCCTTGGACTTTATCATGTTTTAGGTGGATTAATTTCCCCGATGGATGGGATTAGTCCATCCAATTTAACTATCGAACAACTCAAAAACAGAATAGAAACAGAAAATATTAAAGAAATTATTTTAGCCCTTTCTGCAACTGTTGAAGGCGACACTACCAATTTTTATATTTACCGACAATTAAAAGAAAAAGCAGTTAAAATAAGCACCATCGCCCGCGGTGTGGCTATTGGTGATGAAATTGAATTTGCAGATGAAATTACTTTAGGCAGATCCATTGTGGCTAGATTACCCTACGAAACGGGTTTATAAATTGCAAAAACAAGAATATTTCAACTATATTTGTGTCACAAATCAAAATAAGAATCATGGCAAGTACAGCAATTGATATTTTAAAAGAAGCTATTTTATTAGAAAGACGCGGAAGAGCTTTTTATGCTAGTGTAGCAGAAAAATCGGATAGCGAATCAGCAAAAAAAATATTTGAAATGATGGCTGAAGAGGAAGAAGAACATATAAAATTCCTTTCGAAGCAATTCTCAAATTATGAAAAAACGCAAAAATTCTTAAAACCAGAAGGTCATGTAGACGATCCTGAAGAAGCAATTGCCATGCGAGTTTTGACAGATGCTATGAAAAAAGAAATTAACGCAGCCAGTTTTGAAGCTGCCGCGATTTCCGCTGCAATGGATTTTGAAACACGTGCCGTGAAAGTATATTCCGATCGTGCGGCTGAAGCTACGGATCCAAACGAAAAAGAATTATACACCATGTTGGCCGATTGGGAAAAATCGCATCAACATTTTTTACATGAAATAAACGAAGAATTGAAAGCTGATATATGGAACGACAATAGTTTTTGGCCGTTCTAATCTAAATAAAAAAGGCTGCTCCATGGGAGCAGCCTTTTTTATTTAATCTCTATTGCTTTCAGCATTCCTGATTCAGGATCGATCGAAAATACAGTTTTAAGTGTATTTACAGAAACCAATGCGCCTAATTGGGCAATTAATAAATTGGAATTGAAATAAACTTCATTATTAAAATCGACCCAAACTCGGGCATTGTTTGGAACACGATAAAATATTCCTGCTGTTTGCTCCAAATTATCTTGCTTATTCAAAACAATGGCTATCTTATTTGGTTCGAGCATTAAATTCATTCGCTCACCGGCATTCCCAGAAACAGGTAAAATACCTTTTTCTGAATCAAATTTACAAATTGCATATTGCTGTTGAGCTTTGCTATTATCCGGCCAAACGTAAAAAGAAAACTTTTCCTCTTGCTGATATTTTTTTCCTTTGAACAAAGCCAAATAATCAGCTTCCATCCCACTCAATTCTGCATTCATCAACTGAATAGCATCAGCAGAATAATTAACCTCTTGAAACCCTGAAAGCAACTCCAAGCGATTTTTCCGGATATCCATGTAAGTTGTAGCAGCATCATGGGCACGTTGTTCCATCGATTTTTCAACCATCGATCGATTGAAAACAACATCTTCAATGGTAGTTGTATCTGCGGAAATTCTCCGAATAATGGTATCTACTTTTAGCACTTGATTCAGATCAGCGAAATAATTGAATTCATGCATCAAATGTTCTTTACGTAATTCAATTTGCGCCTTTTTATCATTGAGATCCAAAGGAGTGGTTTCATCCATCCCTTTTAAAACCCCATTTGCTTGCAATTGAAGCAAGAAACTTCGATCTGCTTTGCTGGCACGTTCTCCAAAATTCAAAAAATAAACCGCATCCGGATCAGCTTCTGCAAAAGAACTCACATAAATTCCTTTCACGGAATAGGAAGATGTTTCACTTTTAATAAAATCTGTCAATCCCAAAACTTGTCGAGCAAAAGAAGAATAAGGTCCTGGAACCTCATCCACCCGAGTTAAGATAACATCCACTTTCAAAACCGTTCTAGGAAGTGAATAAAAGATTCCATTCTCGCCCAAATCATCCGACGAAGAACTCACTTTTATTGAACTTAGCTGTGCTGACACGAATTCAATACCAAACAAGAAAGCAATCCCAATTAATAGTATCCTTTTCATAATTCTTTAGTTTGTAAAAAAATCGAAAACATTACCTATCGTGCTGGTAGTTCCACGATACAATTCAACATAATTGCAATTTGTACAAGTAACGGTAAAGAATTTTTTATTTTGGACATCAAAAATTTTAGCAAAACGACCTCCAGTAGTTCTTATTTCGTCCGTTTCGTAATTGGTGCCCCCACACTTTGGGCAAACATATTTCTGTTTCATAGATAAATATTTACGAATTAGACTAACAAAGATAAAAATAATTACAGCACCAAGCTATCTAATAAATAGCAGTTCTCTGTATTTTGGTAATGGCCACAACTCATCATCAACAAGCAACTCCAGTTTATCAATGTGTCGGCGAATCTGCTCTCCGGTAATTCTTACTTGTTGATCGTAAGCTACTGCTTGTTCGTATTCGTCTTCAATTCTGTTTGCGACTTTGCGTTGTTCAATCATTTTATCAACACCTCTTTTGATTTCAGAAATATGATGAGAAATGTTTGTTATGATATCCAATTCATTCTTAGATACTTTTCCATAGGTCTGAAGATCCAAGATTTCTTTCAATCCTTTCACGTTCTCAATCAAAGTATTTTGATAGCGAATCGCAATTGGAATAATATGATTGGTTGCCATATCTCCTAAAACACGAGATTCTATCTGAACTTTCTTTGTATATTTTTCCAAACGAATTAATCGTCTGGCGGCAAGTTCACGCTCTGTTAATACTTTGGTTTCTTCAAACAAGGCAACAATGCGTTTATCTGTCAAAGTATTGAGTGTTCCTGGTGTAGTTTTAATATTTGATAAACCACGTTTTTCTGCTTCTACTACCCACTCTTCGCTGTAGTTATTTCCTTCAAAACGAATTCGTTTTGAGGCAATGATGTATTTTTTAATTACTTGATAAACTGCGTTTTCAAAATCAGAATCGACCAACAAAGCAGCCTCTACTTCTTTTTTAAACAAACTCAATTGTTTTGCTAAAATCGTGTTTAACGAAATCATTGGTTTTGCGCAATTGGCTGAAGAACCAACTGCTCTAAACTCGAATTTATTTCCTGTGAATGCAAATGGCGAAGTTCTATTCCGATCTGTATTATCTAATAAGATTTCAGGAATATTTGGAACGCTTATATTCAATCCTGCTTTTAATTCATCGTTCAAAACGGATTTATCACTACTTCTTTCGATGTTGTCTAATAGTTGCGTTAACTGTGTTCCAATAAATACAGAAATAATAGCAGGTGGTGCTTCGTGACCTCCTAAACGATGATCGTTACCAGCAGAAGAAATACTTGCACGAATTAAATCTTCGTATTCGCTTACTGCTTTCAAAACATTTACCAAAAATGTTACGAAACGTAGATTCTCTTTTGGAGTTTTACCTGGTGCAAATAAATTATGTCCTTTATCGGTAGCCAACGACCAGTTATTGTGTTTACCCGATCCGTTGATGTTTGCAAAAGGCTTTTCGTGAAACAACACTTCAAAATTGTGATTTCGAGCTGCAATTTCCATCAAATACATGATCAATTGGTTATGATCTACCGCGATATTAACTTCTTCGTAAACCGGAGCGCACTCAAATTGATTTGGAGCTACTTCGTTATGTCGAGTTTTAACCGGAATTCCAAGCTTATGAGCTTCCGTTTCGAACTCTTTCATAAATTCTTTTACGCGATCGGGAATAGTTCCAAAATAATGATCGGAAAGTTGTTGATCTTTCGCGGAAGCGTGACCAAATAAGGTTCTTCCAGTCAAAACCAAATCCGGACGAGCAATAAATAAAGAGCGATCCACTAAAAAATATTCTTGTTCCCAACCTAAAGTTGCGTACACTCTATTTACTTCGCCATTGAACATCCTACATACTTCTTTAGCTGCTTGATCTAAAGCATAAGAAGCTTTTAAAAGTGGTGTTTTATAATCGAGCGCTTCTCCGGTATAAGAGACAAAAATAGTAGGAATACAAAGCGTATTTCCCAAAATAAATGCAGGCGATGTAGGATCCCAAGCAGTATATCCTCTGGCTTCGAAAGTATTACGAATTCCACCATGCGGGAAACTAGAAGCATCCGGCTCTTGTTGAATCAACTCATTTCCTCTAAAATTTTCGATGGCTTTTCCTCCCTTATCAGGATTTACAAATGAGTCGTGCTTTTCTGCTGTTGAGCCAGTTAAAGGATGAAACCAATGTGTATAATGCGTTGCTCCTTTTGAAATCGACCACGCTTTCATGGAGGCGGCTACTTGATCAGCTGCTTCACGATCGATGCGGGTTCCTTTTTCGATGGCGCTCATTACTTTGCGATAGGACTCATCGGTTAGATATTCTCTCATAACAGAATGATTGAATGTCATTTCGCCAAAGTACTCAGACGGTTTTTTGTCGGGCATCTTGTAATCAACTCTTCTGCGATTAAAAGTATCTGCCAGTGCTCTAAATCTTAAGTTTTCCATGGTAAATTTTTTAATTAAATTTGGATCAATACGGAAAACAAAGGTAAATGAATTGAACAATTATACAGTCTATCTAGCAAAGAGTTTTCACAAGATATTAACAGAACTGCATATGAAAGGGTTGACTATATGCTAGCTGAATTGAATCGAAGCCTAGAAGAGTTTACAGTTTGTTTTTAATTCTGATAAAGAATCAAAAACCAAATCGTGTTTTGCCAATAAACGTTCATTGGAAAAATGGCCTTTCGAAATAAGTGCACACTTGCATTGTATTGATTCTGCTGCTTCCAAATCGTGCAAAGTATCTCCAATTAATAAAGTTTCTTCTGCCGAAATTCCTGTCTTCTTTATTAAGTCAGCAGCCAGCTCAACCTTGCTTGTAGCTAAATGATTATCAATTCCTTGGATTTGTTTAAAATAGCGTTCAATGCCTTTACTTTGCAAGGTGGCATGCAAGGCATTGTGTTCCATTGCCGAAAGTACTACTTGAGAAAATCCCTTCGATTTAAAAAAATCCAAGGTAAAAAGCACATCGGGATAGAGATCGCACTTATCAACCTCACTAAAATAGCCATCCATGAATTCATGACCGACTTGTTCAAATGGAATTTTATTGAAATCGAAGCCAAGTTTTGCGTAGTATGCTTGAACCGGAAAATCAAAAATCGATTTGTATCTATCAAACGAAACAGCTGGCAATGCATATTTTTGCAAAAGATTATTCATGACCCTCATGCACATCTCCACATCGTTGAGCAAGGTGCCATTCCTGTCCCAAATAATTTGCTTTATTTTTTCCATTTATTAATTCCCTTAAGATATTCATTTAAAAAATGCTGATCAAAGGAGAATTTTAATGCATTTAATAACGGATGATCGATGCTGTACACTTTTTGTTCGATTTGCTTAACTGGTAATACATTGTAAGAGGTTCCACATAAAAATGCGGTCTCGTATTCCCAATAATTATCGGCAAAAACTTGGTTATAAACAACGGAGATATTTTTCGTTTTTGCGATTTTTAGAATTTCGCTGCGAGTAATTCCCGACAAAATACTTGATTCATCGGCAGAATACAAAGTTTGATCTTTTATGAAAAACACATTCGAATGCGAACCTTCGGTAATCATCCCTTCCGGATTAACCAAAAGAGTTTCGTAAACTCCCGCATTATTTATTTCAGAATGCCGATCTTCTCTCCATTGTTTACGATAAAATTTGATGGTTGGATTTATTCGAACGGTTGAAGTTAAATTCAAATCCACTCCTAGCTGAATATCGTTTTCACTTGGATAAAAAGACTGAATTCCATACAAGAGGATGTTCTCATCAACCGCATCAATCCGAATATTAATAGATGAAAACATATTTTCCTCGATTAAATTCCGCAGTGCTTTCTCTACTTTGAGTTTATCAAATTTTACTTTGAGGCCAATCGCGTTGATTCCATATTGAAAACGAATCCAATGTGCATCCCAAAATAAGGGAACTCCATGGTGTAGGCGAATTACTTCGTAAATAGAAGGTTGTGAATTATTTAGTATTTCATCGGCCAAAAAAGGCTCGATGATTTGATAGTTTAAGCTATAGCAACATCCGGCTCGTAAATGCATTTTCCACTTTTGGGCAAACTTATAAAAAAAAGCTATTCGGGAAACCGTTGATTCATTCCTCTGCCGCCTCTAAATTCACGTAGTAAATGCCTCCGAAATTCATTCTCGGCATCGTTTAACAAAAGTAATTTTTTTGCAGATATTACTTTCAGGTACTTTGCTTGATATTCTTGTATCAACTTATTCATAGCCGAATGATGCTTATTTAAAAACATCAAATATTCTTTGGCTTGTTGTTCCGTCATATCTATTTCTTGTTCAGGAAATTGAGATCTAAATTCCTGCAATTCATTAACAAGTGCATCCTTTTCATCTTCCAACTTTTTATAAAGAGGCCAGAATACTTTGGCTTCTTCAGGAGTCAAAGCCATTTTATCTGTAATAAAAGCAATTTTTTGAGAACGATATTTCTCTTGCATTTCTTTCGAATTCCGCATTCCTTGAGCTATTCCGCTCATCGAAAGCCAAAGGCTTAAAGCCAATAAAATAATTTTTTTCATCCTTATTTATTTAAATCTGTTGTTGAAAAAGCATCCATGATCTCGTCGGTTGATAAGCCATCGACTTGCATCATTGCATCCAGTTCTGCTTCGGAAGTCTGATCAAAATCTTCCATCATAGCAAGTTCGCTATAAATTAATTCTTCGTTGTAATTATCAAAATCATTTAAAGCCATCAACTCATCCATCGAAATACTAAAGTCAGTCGATTTACTTACTTGACTATCGTAAACAAAAAATCCGACAAGCATTAAAATGAGTGCTACAGCAGCATAAGAAGCTACTGAATACCAAATCGTTCTACTTGAAAAAAGTATTTTCTTCGATTTTGATGAATCTGTAAGCGGCAATTTTGCAGCAAAATCCTCAAAATAGCTTGCATCCGGTTTTTTCAAACCTCCCGTTTTAGAAATTCCTCCTAAAATAGCATCTAAATCTTTTTCCATTTCGTTCTTCATTTTCATCGTACTAATTTGACTAAAAAACACGTAAGTGGTTTAATCATCTGTTAAATTTATTTTAATTTTTTTTACTGCATGATGATAAGATGCTTTTAATGCTCCCACAGAGGTGTTCAGAATCTCTGAAATTTCTTCGTATTTCATTTCATCAAAATATTTCATATTGAATACAATCCTCTGCTTTTCGGGCAATGTGAGCAATGCTTTCTGAAATTTTTTCTCAATCTCATTTCCATCAAAAATATTATCATCTTCTAAATTCTTCAATAATAAATCTTTGTAATCTCCATCCGGCGAAAAAACGTATCTCTTTTTCTTGCGAATAAAATCGAGCGTTTCGTTGGTAGCAATTCGGTAAATCCAAGTATAAAGATTCGAATCTGAACGAAAAGAATGGATGTTTTGCCATACTTTAACAAAGGTATTTTGAGCGATATCGTTGGCGTCGTCATGTTCAAAAACCATTCTTCGTATATGCCAATAGATGCGTTCTTGGTAATTTTTTACCAATATGCGAAATCCAAAATCGCTTGTATCAGCGCCTAGGATTAATGCGATTATTTCTTTATCTGAATAGATTCTGCTCAATTATAAAAATTACCTTGTTTTGACTCTTACCAAGGAATAAGGTTTAATTAACAGACAAAAACTTAGCCAACTTTTTTCTCCATCTCTTTTTTTAAGACAGAAATTGCTTCTTTTACAATTGCTTTTTTCAACGCATTTTCTCCATTTATAATCAATTGGCCCAATTGAAGAGAAGGATCATCCGATTTCAATTGACTAGCGGCTGTATTTATCAGTTTCACCACACCTTCTTTTGCCTGTACCACCTCTTCCCAGGCCTTATTACTAATATACAGTTGCTGTGATAAATTGTGTTCGAATTCTTCGCGGATTGCATTAATCAATCGGGTTTGAAATTGAAAAACAGTTAAACCGGCTTGATTTTGTCGAATGATTAAATTGGAAGGAGCAATTCGTTCTAAAAACAAAACCATGCGTTCATAAGCTTGCATCCGAACAGGGGAAATTAGTTTTAAGTTTTCTTTGGCTATTTGCGATTCCATTTCGGCTTGTTGCTGCTCCTTTTGTGAGGCAAAAACTTGTTTTAGAATATAGTAAGCCGTTAAAAATACAACGACAGAAGGTAAGGTGTATTTGATAATCTCTAAAATAATCATAGTTGTAATCTGTTAGTTTCTCCAAATTTAGAAAAACTAAGCTTTCAAAATGGAAATCCTCTAAGAAATGGCCTTTTTCAACAAACTAAGCATCATTTTCTTGTCTTTTCCAGAAACGGTAAGGATCAGTTCCAACACCGAAGTACGATTCAATCCCAAATTTTTCTCATAGAACTTAAGCAGTTCGTGGTTTTCTTTGGTAATACGAAAACCCGTGTGTATTTTTTTCTCTTTAATCATTTCGCTTTATTTTGGGAATTAAAAAAAGAATTTAACAAGGAAGCTCGGTACTTTGAATTGCTTAAACCCACGCCTGTATCTTTTTTAAATACTGCATGTTTAGCTCTGCCTTTTGCTTTTGCAATAAAAACTTCAGTGCCAACCCAAGTCACTTCACATTCGGTTCCATTTACCCAAACGGTATCTCCCACTTGAACTTCGCTAAGCAATTTTTCAAAAGCGCCCAACTTCGATTTGCAGATCTCATATTCTTGCGCCAAGGAAGAAAACATAGCCGCATCACCTCCCAAATCGGGATGATACTTCCGGGCTAACCGCCGAAATTCCGTTTTTAAATCTGCTTTCGTTTTTACGTGATCAAAAAACATGTTTATTTTTTTACAAATGTAAAACAATGTAAAACGTTTTGCAACTATTTTATCCATTATTTTAAGCCTTCTTTAAAATTTGATTCGAAATAAAAACAATCCTTCGATAAGTTATAAAAGCGTTGTTTACTGAATGCGCCTTTAATTTTTAAACTTAATTCTAGCGCTTTCTAATTTTTTTTGTTAAGTTTACTGCAAATTCTTAGCAGCATTAACTACAGCTACTGAAAACGGAAACATTATGGACAATTATTCTATCACCAGCTTCCCTAACCAAGAGGCAGATGGCTCTTTAATCAAAGTTAAAGGTGAATTATCGATTCATTACATCGCCCACATCAAGAAAAGCATTGACGCAGAAATTAAAAACAAAAAAAATATCGAGCTGGTTATTTATGATGCCAGTATTATTGACTTGACAATGCTTCAGTATTTACATTCCTTGAAAAAATCCGAAAAAGAACTTGGAAAAAACATCAAAGTTACTTTTCAATTGGACGACGATTTGAGTGATTTATTGAAACATGCCGGATTTAATTATATTGAAAACACCACCGAATGAAAAAAACGATATTACTTGTAGATGATTCTGAAAGCATTCGAAAATTGGTTCAGTACAATCTCACAAATGCAGGCTATTATGTGATGGTTGCTAATAATGGAGAGGACGCACTAAAATATTTCAATGGCGAAATCATTCATCTTTTGCTTACTGATTTACATATGCCTGTTATGAATGGTTTAGAACTGATTAAAAAAGTTAGGCAGATTGAAAAGTACAAACACACACCTATTTTGTTCTTAACCACAGAAACGCAAATTTCGATCAAAAAAGAAGCAAAAGATGCCGGAGCAACAGGTTGGATTGTAAAACCTTTTGTAATCGATAAACTGCTGGCAACAATTCATAAAGTACTCCGATAAAAACGAACCAATGAACGATCTTATAAATAGTTTTCTTGAGGAAGCACATGAATTGATTAGTGATTTGGAAGATTCGCTGTTAACTCTAGAAGAAATGCCTACGGATAAAGACGCGGTTCACCGCGTTTTTAGAGTCATGCATACACTCAAAGGAAGTGGTGGAATGTTTGGGTTTAACGCCGTTTCGGATTTTACGCATCACCTAGAAAGTATTTATTACAGAATACGAAACGAAGAACTAAAGCTTAACACAGAGATTCTTACTCTAACATTAAAATCAGTTGATTTAATTAAAGAGCTTTTAAAAACTCCTGACGATCCGGATGCGGCCACACAAAAAATATACGATTCACTTGTTGAAGAAATACAAGCGGTTACTGAAAACGGAGAAAAAAAAGCAAAAAGCGCCCAAAAAAAGGCTGACTTTGAAGCAGATCTTCCAACAGTCCAACAAAACGGCATTAATACCTATTTTATCAATTTTGAGCCAAATGCTGAAATTCTACAAAACGGAACAAATCCGCTTTATTTAATTGATGAATTAGTTTCGTTAGGGAATGCTTACGTTCAAATAAATACAGATTTGATCCCTGATATCAAAGAATTAAAATTAGACAATTGTTACATATCCTGGGAAATCGTTTTAGCTACAAAAGCAAGTATTGGCGATCTGAAAGATGTTTTTATTTTCGTTGAAGAAGACAGTGAAATAGATATCCAACTTATTGGAACACACGATCTCTTACGTTATCCTGAGTTTGAAGAAAAGCTCAAAAGCTACCGCGATGATAGCATCGTTATTCATGAAATCATTCAATTGGGAAAAGAATTAATAACTCAGAATCCGCCACCAAACAACAACCAAATTGAAGTCTCAGCAGAACAACCTGAAGATGAAATAGATGTATCGATTCCTGAATCGGTAATTGAGTCTTCAAATGCAAGTAATACTAATGTAGAAGAAAAAAACATTCCTGCTGCCTCAGCACCATCCAATAGTCCAGCCACTTTTACTACGATCCGTGTATCATCAAAAAAAGTGGAGACTTTGATGAATTTGGTGAGCGAAATGGTGACTTCGCAAGCACGTTTGAATTTATTAGCCGATCAAATTAAAAGTTCAGATTTATCGGACGCGATTGAGCATTTGGAAAAACTCACTCGACAATTAAGAGACAATGCCTTCGAAATTTCATTGATTCCGATCGAAAGTATGCTAACGCGATTTAAACGATTGATTAGAGATTTATCTTCTGAATTAAACAAAGAAGTCCATTTTTCAGTTGAAGGAACCGATACGGAACTCGATAAAACAATCATCGAAAACCTAACTGATCCATTACTCCATATCTTTAGAAATGCCATTGATCACGGACTAGAAGATACGAAAACCAGAATCAAAATCGGGAAACCGGAAATTGGGCAAATCAAGTTAAAAGCTTTTTATTCCGGCACCAATGTGTATATACAAATTATTGATGACGGAAAAGGAATTGATCCTGAAATCATTCGAAAAAAAGGTGTTTCCAAAGGATTAATCTCAGCTCACGATCAACTGAGTAAAAAAGAAATATTCGATTTAATTACTCAACCCGGTTTTAGTACCGCCGAAAATGTAACTGATATTAGTGGCCGAGGTGTTGGAATGGATGTTGTCAAAAAAAATATTCAAAAAATACAAGGGGAATTGTTAATCGACAGCAATTTAGGCGTTGGAACTACTTTTACACTTAAACTACCTCTAACGCTCTCTATTATTGATGGTCTCATTGTTAGTATTGACAAAACATCCTATATTATCCCAATACTTTCTATCAATAAAATTAGACCATTGTCGCATAGTCTTATCGAAAATGCATTTAACAATTCAATCATTATCGATTCTGAACAACTTCCATTTATATACTTGCGTAATCACTTTTCAGTGAAAACCAAAGCACCGGAAGTAGAACAAATGATTGTCGTTAATTATGAAAATCAACGCATTGGAATCATCATTGACAAAGTAGAAAAACAATCTCAAGTAGTTGTAAAATCAATTGGCAAGCAATTCCATCAACACGATATTATTTCAGGAGCATCAATTATGGGAAATGGTCAAGTTGCTCTCGTATTAGATACTAATAAAATTATTTATTCGATCGATAAAGCAAAAAAAACCTAAAGGCATCTCTTTATGAAAACTTTTATTAAAAATATTAAGATTACACACATCATCATTTTTATGACGATTTTAACCACATCGATCATAAGTGTACAAAGCTATAATAGCATTTCTAGTTTAGGAAAAGCACGGGATTATATTCAGTTACTGCATTCTGATCGTATTAAACCGGTAACTCTTTTGAATGGGATTATGAACAACTACGGAATTGTAATTGTTGATGCAGCCAACAAAATTCACAACAACAGTATTTCATGGGAATCGGGAGCCAATGATATAAAAGTGGCTCGATTGAATATTCAAAAACTTTGGCAAGATTTTTACAACACCGACAAAGACGAAACTACACTTTTACAAGCGCAAGGAATAAATAAAGCCGAAGAAAAAGTAAACGTTACATTAGATAAACTGGAACGAGTTATTTTCAATAAAAACGAAATCGAATTAGAAAAATTCATTGAAAGCGAATTATACACCGCCATTGAGCCACTTACTAAATTAATTAACAAAGCCATTGTTAAGCAAAATAGCATGGTGGATGATATTATATCTGGGAGTGAAACGCTCTATTCTTCATCACTAAACAAGGCCCGAAATATTGGTTTAATAGCTGTCATTATTATTGTAGGATTGGCCATTTTTATCGTAACTACACTCGGAAATACACTAAAAACTGCGAATGCTACCATCCGAAAAATTGCATCTGGCGACCTTACCGTGGAAATTGAAGGATATGGAAATGATGAGATTGGAGAGTTATTACATAATATCAAAGGACTGGTTCAAAATTTAAGATCCATTTTAGAAGTCATAAATACAGCTGGGAATAATATTGCCATTACAAGTCATGAAATGAGTACAAGCAGTCAGCAAATTTCCCAAGGTTCAACTGAGCAAGCAGCTTCTGTAGAAGAAATGGCCGCATCGATGGAAGAAATTTCCGCGAATATTATTCAGAATGCGAAGAATGCTCAAGTTACTCAGCAAATTTCTGTTCAAGCAGGAAAAGAATACGAAACCGGAATAAAAAACATCGATACAACGGTGAATGCCATCCAATCCATTGCATCAAAAATTACCATAATTGGAGAAATTGCTTTCCAAACCAATATTTTAGCACTAAATGCAGCTGTAGAAGCAGCCAGAGCAGGAGAACACGGAAAAGGTTTCGGAGTAGTAGCTTCAGAAGTTGGTAAGTTAGCCGAACGTAGTAAAGTAGCTGCAGCCGAAATTGAAGCTTTATCAAAATCGGGCGTTAATTTGAGTTTGAAATCAAAAGAATTGCTCGACATAGCCTTACCTACTGTTAATAAAACTATTAACTTAGTGAAAGAAATCAGCTTATCGAGTTCCGATCAAAGTTCCGGTGTGGATCAAATCAACACAGGTATTCAAACTCTTAACCATGTAACACAACAAAATGCGGCAGCCAGCGAAGAAATGGCAACCGTAGCACAAGAACTTGCAGCTCAAGCCGAGCAATTAAAAAACACGATCAGTTTCTTCAAAATTGGAAAAGAACAAAAAACCGACATAACTCCTAACAGTGTGGTTTCAAAATTTATCGAACAAAAATCACCTGTTAAAATGACTGAAAAACCAAGCAAACCGAAAGGATTTAAAATCGATTTAGACTCTAGAGACGATCTGGACGACGAATTTGAGACTTTTTAATTTTTGATCGCTATAAATAAATACATAAAACATGAACAAATTAAATTCATATTTAACTTTCAAATTAGGAAATGAAACTTTTGCGGCAAATGTGCAACATGTTTTACATATTCTGGGAATTCCTGAAATTACTAAAATGCCAAATTCGCCTGATTATGTGTTGGGTGTAATGAACTTAAGAGGACAAGTGCTGCCTGTAATTGATACGCATCCTCGATTTAAAATTGCGACGCAAGAAATTACGAAAGACAGCTGTATCGTTGTTTTGGAGATTCTGATTAACAACGAATCGTTTCAGATTGGAAGTTTAGTAGATTCAGTTCAAGAAGTAATAAAAGTTGGCGACGAACAAATTTTACCGCCGCCTGATTTAGGAGTTGAATACAACAGCAATTATATCGAAGGAGTAATTCAAGTAGAAGATAAATTTATTTTAATATTGAACGTACCTCAAGTATTTTCGAAATTAAGTGAAGGTATTCCGACAAGCTAAAATGATGACTGAAAGAAAATAATTAACCAACCACAAACGATGAAAAAATTAAGCGTAACAACTGAAATAGTAATTCTAATTCTCACCATGGGATTGATGGTCACGGCTGTGGGAATTTTCGGAATTTATAAAATTTCGGAAAGCAATGCGAGTTTGGAAGTGGTTTTAAAAGAAGCTTTCGGGCCCTTTCAGGACTTAAAATCAATCTCAAATAAACTGACTACTATTCAAACAGATGTAAATCATATTGCGGAAAATAAAAGCAGTATAGTGCAAAAAAGAAAGGCAATTACAGACTCTTTTGCTGAAATTGAAGAATTATTGGGAAACGTAGAAACCACTACCGCTAATCCAAGTGAGCTTCATTATTTGGCTCAGTTAAATGAGCTTATATCACAATATAATAAGCAAATTAACAACTGGTTGGATCAATCTAACAACCAAAGCATTGAAAGCTTAAGTCAAATTTCAAAACTAAATTATTTGTTAGTCGAAAGCCAAAATAACATCGAAACGCTCATGGACATACTGATTGAAAAGGCAAATTCGATCAGAAGCACCAACGAAGAAGATTTTAACAAATCAAAACTTTATTTTGGTCTTATCTTACTGATTGGATTAGGAGTTTCGATGATTATGTCGTTGGTTATTTTGATCGGAATCAAACGTTCAATTAAAAGTATTACGCGTTTAATTCAGAAAATAGCTTCGGGAAATTTATCTACTCAAATTGAGGAACGAGGTAACAAAGATTTTGGTGAAGTTCAGCGAGGTCTTCAAATTTTATCCGAAAAATTCTCCAATATATTGGAGCTTTCTCAGCAAGCAGCGAACAACATTACACTAACAAGCATTGAACTGAATACCAATGCTATAACCATTTCAGATGGTTCAAATCAGCAAGCGGCTTCCGTTGAAGAATTAGCTGCTTCAATGGAACAGATTTTATCAACCGTTAAAGAAAATACAAGCAACGCCCTTGCTGCTCAAGAAATCTCAAGTCAATTAGTAAACGATGTAAAACTAGGTAGCACCAATGTTACGAATACAGTAACAGCTATCCAAAGTATTGCAAGCAAAATATCCCTTATTGGCGATATCGCATTTCAAACCAATATTTTGGCTTTGAATGCTGCCGTTGAAGCAGCACGTGCCGGTGAACACGGAAAAGGTTTTGGCGTAGTGGCTTCCGAAGTTGGAAAACTGGCAGAGCGAAGTAAAGCTGCAGCACTCGAAATAAATAATTTATCTCAATCAGGTGTCGATTTAGCCATCAAATCGAATCAAATACTCAACCAATTTGTAATAGAAATTGAAAAAACAACAGCCTTAGTATCCGATGTTACCAACGCAAGTTTGCAACAAAATACAGGAATAAACGAAGTGAATAGCTCGATTCAATTATTAAACATCATCGCGCAACAAAATGCTGCATCTAGCGAAGAAATGGCATCCGTTTCTGAGCAATTAGCAGCACAAGCTCATACACTCAAAGAAAGTATTCAATATTTTAAATTTAACAATAACTCAGTAAGTAAAGGAAAAGAACAAAAGTTACTACAAACCAGAAACAAAGCTCACTAGCATGACGGATTTTAATCCATTAGCAACGTATAAAGCCATTCTCGAAGACCGGGAATTTAATTTGATTAGTCAATACATCAATACTAATTTTGGTATAAAATTACCTGATCATAAACGTATTATGATTCAGGCTCGCTTAACCAATCGACTTAATAAACTAAATTTCAACACATTTAAAGAATACACGGATTATGTTTTCTCAAAAGAAGGCAAAATATTAGAACTTCCTCACATGATTGATGTAATCTCAACAAATAAAACCGATTTTTTCAGAGAATCTATTCACTTCAATTTCTTGCGCGAAGTAGCGCTACCTGAAATTAAAGAACTTCCCAGTCAAAAAATTAATATTTGGAGTGCAGCTTGTTCAAGTGGCGAAGAAGTGTATACTATAGCCATGGAAACCGACCATTATCTTCGTACTAATTCCCATAAAGATTTTAGCATTTTAGGTACCGATATTTCGATTCGGATGCTCGAAAAAGCAAAAAAAGCTATCTATCCAATTGATTCGATTGCAGTTGTACCCGAAATTTTCAAGAAAAGCTATCTACTAAAAAATAAGGATGCCAGTAAACCCGAAGTAAGAATAAAAAAAGAATTGCGAAATAAAGTGTCTTTTTTATGGCATAATTTAATGGATAACGATTATGCAATTCACCAAGAATTTGATATTATTTTCTGTCGGAATGTGTTAATTTATTTCTCTAAAGAAGACCAAAAACATGTTATATCAAACCTTTGCAAAAAATTAAAATCCGGAGGATATCTATTTTTAGGACATTCCGAGTCAATAGCACACCTCAATTTTCCACTCAAAAATGTAAGTCAAACCGTTTTTCAAAAATAAATACTATGGACAATTTAACCGTAGAAAATCTAGAACAAGAAAATATTCAGCTCAAAAAAGAAAGAAAAGAGCTTTATAATCAGTTGAAAAAACTGAATCAAAAGCTAGAAGAGTCCGATTCATTTAAGAGCCATTTTCTATCCAATATTTCAAATGAAATAATCAATCCCTTCACCTCTATTTTAGGAATCTCTCAGAATATTCTTCAAATGAAAGTGGCCGATTTGTCAAAAATTCAATCCATGACAAATTTAATCTTTAACGAAGCATTGGATTTAGATTTTCAATTACGAAACATTTTTGCAGCCGCGAAAATTGAATCGGGAGAAAAGAATTTGGAATTGGTAGAAATTAAAACGGAATCGTTTCTAAACGAAATCATCGAATCCTTAAGACTCAAAGCAGAAAAAAATGCTTTGTATTTTGAGTTCACTCACTTTCTAGCAATAGAAACTTTTGTAGTGGACCCTGATAAATTACGATTGACTCTAACCAATCTAATCATGAATGCGATCACTTTCTCAGCACCCAAGAATAAAATAAGAATTCATGCTGAGCTCAACAAGGAAGGTTTTGCATTCCGTATCAATAACCTTGGTAACCCGATTCACGAAAACGATTTTCAAATTATCTTCGATCGATTTAAAAAACTGAACAACAGCATCAATTCGCTTAACCAAGGACATGGCATCGGTTTATCAATCATTAAAGATTATACTGAATTTATGGGGGGAACCATTCAAGTAGAAAGCAGTCAGGCTGAAGGGACAACATTTAGCATTCATATCCCGCCAATTGAACTAAAAGATAAGGCTCTTTTTATGGATGAAGAAGATTTATTTAGTACAGAAGATTCTGAATTATTTTAATAGTGCATGAACGAGCTGAATAAAATATTTATATATCCCGGCAACTTAGAAGTTAGCAGGAAACCGGTCCAATTCACTACGATATTGGGCTCCTGTGTATCTATTTGCTTGTGGGATAGTAAATTAAAAATCGGCGGGATGAATCATTACATGCTTCCATTATGGAATGGCGATGGTTTGGCATCTCCTAAATATGGAAATATTGCCATCGATAAATTAATTCAGAAAATGTTGCAATCTGGGGCTCAATTATCCAACTTAGAAGCCAAAATATTTGGAGGAGGAAATATAATCCAATCCAGTTTCAGCATGTATCAGATTGGCGACCGAAACATTGAAATGGCTTACAGTAAACTGCAGGAATATGGAATAGAAATCATCAAATCAAGCACCGGAGGAAATTTGGGAAGAAAAATACTCATGGATACCGGTAATTTTAAAATTTTACATAAATTCATCGAAAAACAAAATTTCTAAATGGGAACTTCTAAGGAAATAAAAGTCCTTATTGTCGACGATTCGCGAAGTATGCGGAATATGCTCCAAAACTATTTAGAGCACGATCCGAATATTAAAGTAATTGGCAAAGCCGAAGACCCTTACGAAGCAGTATCCATATTAAAAGATGAAGTACCGGATGTTATTACTTTGGACATAGAAATGCCTAAAATGGATGGACTTACTTTTCTTCGGAAAATAATGGCACAGCATCCTATTCCGGTCGTTATTATTTCAAGTCTGACAAAAAAAGGAGCGGTTGAAACTATAAAAGCTTTAGAGTATGGAGCGATCGAAATTATTTTAAAGCCATTTGTGCAAGAAGGTCTTGAAAAAGAAGGAATTCAATTTATCATCGACAAAGTACGAAGTGCAAGCTTAGCAACAGTTAAAGCAAAAACGCAAAAAAAACTCATTGTTCCTCCTAAATATTCTGCCGATGCCATCTTAGCAAAAAGACCACTGCAATTAAAATCAAACGAAGCTCAAACAATTGTTGCAATAGGTGCTTCTACTGGTGGTACAAATGCCATACAAGATATTTTAACTAACTTACCATCCTCATCTCCCGGAATAGTCATTGTGCAGCATATGCCCGTTCATTTTACAAAAGCTTTTGCCGATCGATTAAATCAGATATGCAATGTGTATGTAAAGGAAGCAGAAGATGGAGATGTGATCCAAAATGGAGTTGCTCTTATTGCCAGAGGCGATATCCATCTGGCAATTAAAAAAATCGCTAATAAATTTGTGGTGCATCTCATCGACGGGCCTTTGGTAAACAGACATAAACCATCTGTTGATGTACTTTTCAGAAGTATGGCCAATCAAATTGGGAGCAAAGGCATAGGCATATTATTAACCGGAATGGGAGATGACGGCGCGCGCGGTTTATTGGAAATGAAAGAAACCAATGCGATTACGATTGCACAAGATGAAAATTCGTCGGTGGTTTTTGGGATGCCCCGCGAAGCAATTAAACTAAATGCTCAAAAATTAATTCTATCTTTAAGCCAAATTACTGAATACATTACGCAGATAACCAGTAAAACATGATTACACGAGAAGCAAGAATATTGATTGTCGATGATGACAGTCTTGGTATTCGATTGATGCGAAAAGCCTTAGAGGGGAAAGGCTATAAAATTGCAACGGCAACTACCGGGAGAAATGCACTTACAAAAGCATGGGCTAACAATTTCGATATCATCATATTAGATATTAAATTACCTGATATAAACGGATTTCAAATTTGCGAAAAACTTAAACAACATCCGGCAACAACCAATGTTCCTGTTGTATTCTTAACCGGATTAAACGATCATCAAGACGTTGTAAGAGGATTTGAATCCGGAGCTGCTGATTACATTTCTAAACCATTTAATGCTGACGAATTTAATAAACGAGTTGATAATCAACTTAAGGTTAGAGATTATGCTAAGAACTTAGAAGAAACCGCTCGAATTTCGCAAGAGGCGAAACAAAATATCAGCACTTTTATTTCATCTTTAGCACACGAATTAAAAAACCCTTTGAATTCCATCATCGGATTCTCCGAAATTTTGCAAGGCAAAAATATTACAGAGGAAGAAAAAATAAGCTACTTAAAACATATCAACGGAAGTGGCCAAGATTTACTTCATCTCCTCAACGATTTGATCGATTTATCAAAAATAGAAGCTAGCTTAATAGATATTCACTATTCAACAGTTTATCTCAATGGTGAAATTAAAGACATCATGAAAAACTATGCCGACAAACTTTATAGAGTGAGAGGAGAAAATGTGAAGCTCGAATTGGATTTTGGAAACGACGACCCGAAATTTACTTTATATACAGACATATTGCGTTTCACTCAGATATTTAACAATTTGATTGACAATGCTATAAAGTATACTGAGGAAGGAACTATAAGCATTGGCTACCAGCTGAAAAGCAATAATAAAATTCGCTTTTTTGTTCGCGATACTGGCATTGGTATCAGTGAAGAAGATTTGGAAAACTCATTCGAAGAATACGAACTTGCCCATCAAAAAATGAAAGTGACCAAAGCCGGTAAAGGAATTGGTTTAGCTGTTTCTAAAAAACTTTCTCAACTTTTAGGAGGCGATATTGGAGCGACTTCCAT
>JAFGAK010000204.1 GCA_016933745.1 Bacteroidales bacterium | reverse complement strand
TTGGACCAACAATTGGTTTGATGGGTTGAGTGGTGTCCGCATCTACCGAAAAAACATTGATCAAATGAGGATCGGAAACCAACATATACATAGCAGTATCGCCATCGTTTTTATAATAAAACGGAAACGCAGGCAAGACAAAATAACCACTATCAAAAGCGGTAACTTTTAATTCCTGGTGATAATTGGTCATTTCTTTCTGCAGGATTGTATCAATTTTTGACCTTTCAACCACTTCCAAATTTGCGCCCAAAGAATCAGCTAGAATTGGGAAAAAGCCTTGCTTGCCTTTCGGAAATTTAAAATCGATTGCTACATTCACTTGCGCTCCAATGAGGATTGCATTCGTATCAATTTTTACACTTACTTCTTGCGCTGAAGTAGAAAATGCAAAAGTGAAAAGTAAAAGAAAACTAATCAATCTTTTCATCTGTTTATCATTTGTTTTTTTATTACCGGATGGAACTCGCCATAAATAATCATCCTTCAGTGTGAGATTATTTTTCTTGGCTCGTTTCATTAGGCTCTTCCCTCCCGTTTCTTAAACATTTTCATCAAAGGAACAACGTAATCTTCTCCGGTAGAGATCTCCGCTAAATCCACTCCGCTTTTCTTTACCGTATCGTGCACTTTATTTCTGAAGGTATTACCTTGCTGTTCTATATGCTTGCGGACTTCTTTGCTTGCCGTATCGACCCACATTTTTTTACCTGTTTCCGCATCTTCAAGCTGAATTAAGCCAACGTTTGGCATAAAAGATTCGCGTTCATCGCTGACACGAATGGCCATTAAGTCGTGTTTGTTACTTGCTATTTTAAGTGCATCGGAATAATGATCGCACATAAAGTCGGAAATTAAAAATGCTGTACAACGTTTTTTAATTGCGTTGGTCAGGTATTTAAGCGCTTCGGCAATATTCGTGCCTTTATTATCGGCTTTAAAATCGACCAATTCGCGAATAATACGTAAGATATGAGTGCTTCCTTTTTTCGGTGGAATAAATTTCTCTATTTTATCGCTGAAAAAGATCACACCTACTTTATCGTTATTCTGAATGGCGGAAAAAGCTAATACAGCAGCAATTTCAGTAATCACATCTAATTTAAAACTGGTATTTGTTCCGAAGTTATTGGAGCCACTCACATCAATGAGTAACATCACTGTAAGTTCTCTTTCTTCTTCGAAAATTTTGATATACGGTTTATTAAATCGAGCAGTAACGTTCCAATCAATTGCTCGCACATCATCGCCATACTGATATTCGCGCACTTCGCTAAAGGCCATTCCTCTTCCTTTAAAAACAGAATGGTATTGGCCGGAAAATACCTGCCGCGACAAACCACGTGTTTTTATTTCGATCTTTCTTACCTTCTTAAAAATTTCTTTTGCAGTCACACCAATGTTTGTTTACGATTGTAAAATAATCCATTCAAATGGAAAGCATTACGCATAAAATACGATGGATTTGGTTTTTTAAGGAACCTCCACTGTATTTAAGATATCGTTGATGATATCTTCGGATGTAATGTTTTCGGCTTCGGCTTCGTAGGTTAAACCAATACGGTGCCTTAACACATCGTGCGCTACGGCGCGGATATCTTCAGGAATCACATAACCTCTGCGCTTGATAAAAGCATAGGCTTTTGCGGCAAGTGCTAAACTTATGCTTGCGCGTGGTGATCCGCCGTAAGCGATAAATCCTTCGAGTTTATTTAGTTTATACTTAGCAGGATATCTCGAAGCAAATACAATATCGGTAATGTATTTTTCTATTTTCTCATCCATATATACTTCACGTACCACTTGACGTGCACGGATAATATCTTC
>JAFGAK010000203.1 GCA_016933745.1 Bacteroidales bacterium | reverse complement strand
TTTAGCAAAACCTTTTCTTCTTCTTTGTTACTCAAACCTTGTTCATAAAGCTCAAGCAAGTGTTTTTTATGCTCTTTATTCATGGTAATTGCTTTTTTGTAAGGCGATTCTAATTTCTTTTCGTGCTCTTGATAACAGCACATGAATATGTTCTTTATTTAATTGAGTCAGCTCGGCTATTTCGTCAAATTCCAGACCGTCAAAATCGCGAAGCAACAGAATCTCTTTTTCCTTTTTCGGTAACAAAAACAAAAGTTTCCTCACGTAATCAAATAAGCCTTCGGCTGAATTTTCTGCCGTTTCAATAAAATAATCGGCTACCAATTTTTGTTGACTGGAGGAATCAACAAAAACAGATTTCTTTTTAAGTTGATCCAAGCAATAGTTTCTTGCTGTAAGGAAAACATATCCGTTTACGTTTGGATGATTAGCCAACTTCTTACGCTGATTCCATAATTTCAACATCACTTCTTGAACAGCATCTTCAGCCTCCGCTTCAGAATTGAGCAATCGTACTGCCATCGGAAAAATCCTCGAAGACAAAGGCAATATTGTATTTTTAAATTCTGTACTATTCATCATCTACTGTAATAACGACCAAAGGTTCTTTATCTAACAAAATAAGTGATTTTTATTCGTGAAAAAACCTTCAATAGAATCTAGTATTGAGCAACAAAAAGCAGCTATCGAATTGTAATTTAGTTATTAAATCACTTTATCTTCGGTTTTTATTGAGAATTATTTTAAATAATGTTCTTAATAATTTGTTAAAACGAAATTAATCTTTACATTTGTAAGCCTCTCAATATGAGTGCATATAAATAAGTAATTAAATACCTAAAACAAATAATAAAAATAAATTATGGCAAAAGTAGTAGTGTTAGGCGCCGGTATTTCAGGGCACACCGCTGTATTGTATCTAAAAAAATTACTTGGAAGAAAACATGAAGTAGTCATGGTAAGCCCAAACAGTAATTATCAGTGGGTTCCTTCGAATATTTGGGTTGGTGTAGGTTTAATGACACCGGAACAGGTTAAATTTAAACTGAAACCGATTTACGATAAAAAGGGCATTGTATATAAACAAGCCATGGGAATTTCTGTTCATCCGGAAGGAGATACGAAAAATTCTAGTCCTTACGTAAAAATTAGTTATGTGGAAGAAGGCAGACAAGGCGAAGAGGAACTCGTTAACTACGATTTTCTGGTTAACGCCACCGGGCCAAAGCTCAATTTTGCTGCTACCGAAGGTTTAGGGCCAGATAAATTCAGTCAGTCTGTTTGTACTTACGATCACGCAGCACATGCATGGAAAAACCTTCAAGTGTCGCTCGAAAAAATGGAAAAAGGAGAACATCAAACTTTCCTAATTGGAACAGGACATGGACTCGCTACTTGCCAAGGCGCTGCTTTTGAATATGCCTTAAACATTGCTTTTGAAATAAACAAAAGAAAACTAAATAAGTTTGCTGATATTATTTGGATAAGTAACGAATATGAGCTGGGTGACTTTGGTATGGGCGGAGCTTATATTGAACGTGGAGGTTATATTACACCTACCAAGATTTTTACAGAATCTATCTTAGCAGAATACGGAATTCGCTGGATTAAACGCGCCGGTGTCTATAAAGTAGAAGAAGGCAAAGCTTTTTACGAAAATTTAGATGGCGAATATTTAGAGCAAAAATTTGATTTTGCAATGTTAATTCCCGGATTTAAAGGTGGTGATTGGAAAGCCTATAATAAAGTCGGCGAAGATATTACTTCTAGCGTATTCGCACCTAACGGAATGATGAAAGTGGATGCGGATTATTCCGGCAAACCCTATGAAGAATGGGCTGCTTCTGATTGGCCATCAATTTATCAAAGTCCGGTTTATCATAATATGTATGCAAGTGGAATTGCTTTTGCTCCTCCTCACGGCATGTCGAAACCACAGAAAAGCAAAAACGGAACGCCTATTTTTCCAACTCCTCCAAGAACAGGTATGCCATCAGGCGTAATTGGCAAAGTGGTCGCTCAGAACATTGCTTATCGTATTAAAACCGGAAGAGAAGGGCATCCACACCATGCTACAATGGCAAAAATGGGTGCGGCTTGTATCGTTTCTGCAGGTTACGGTCCGTTTACAGGTCAGGCAGCCACTATGACTGTTTCGCCTATTGTTCCGGATTGGGATAAATACCCAAAATACGGAAGAGATATTTCAAAAACCGTTGGAGTTGTTGGTTTAGCAGGACATTGGATGAAGCTTTTTATGCATTATATGTTCCTTTACAAAGCCAAAGCCAAATTCGGTTGGTCGTTAATTCCTGAGTAAAAAAGAAAAAAACAGATATCATGACAAATATACACGAACGATTAAAAAACGTACCTTATTCTGGACAAGCTTTTGCTACGCGTCCAACAGGGTGGACAATGCACTGGCGGCGCAACTTTTTTGTGCAAGTGTATCAGTTTTTCAGACTAAACTTAAAAATTATGATGATGGTTGTGCGAGGCCACTCCTAGTCAAAACTTTTTAATTAACCCGGTTTATCCGGGTTTTTTTATGCTAAACAATCGATGAAAGATGCTCTAAGTACTTTTTCGTTTTTTGTTCAATCTCTTTGTATTCCGGAATGGATTTACCTACAAAAACCACAGCAATATCCATGTGTTTTTCTTTCTCTTTTATTTTTTTTATCAATGCAGATTTGTTTAAACGATAAGCTTCGCGACACAATCGTTTTAGCTTATTCCGATCAACTGCTTTTTTAAATTGTCTTTTACCAACACTAAAAAGGATTGCTGTTGATGTAGAAGAATTGGCATCGGAAAGTAGATAATACACTTTAAAAGGATAATTAAAAAAACTCTTACCGCTTGCAAATAAGCATTGGATGGTTTTTTTACTGTTTAGACGTTCCTCTTTTTTAAAGGTATTCATTTTCAGGGTCTTTAAAGCAAAAAGCCCTATTTGGTTTTCATCAAACTTTCGATGTATTGCTCCAAAGCCATGGTCATTGATGGAGCTGTTTTAGTTGGAGCTTCGATGCTTAATTTTAAGCCGGCTTCTTCCACTGCTTTGCAAGTAGAAGGACCAAAAGCGCCAATCAAAGTTTCGCCTTGTTTATAATTAGGGAAATTGGTAAAAAGCGACTTAACACCGGATGGACTAAAAAACACAAGCAAATCGTAGTTATTAATATCTATATCAGATAAATCGCTAGCTACTGTTTGATACATGATTGCTTTGCTATGTTGAATTTTGTTATCCTTTAATATTTGAGATAAATCCTGCTCGGAAACATCGGAACAAGGCAACAAGAAGTTTTCGGTCTTGTGTTTGGTAATAATTTCTAGCAACTGATCAAAGTTCTGACGACCGTAAAATATTTTACGTTTCCGGTACTGAACATATTTCTGCAAATAAAACGCAATAGCTTCTGAAACACAAAAATACTTCATCGAATCCGGCACTTCAACGCGCATTTCTTTAGACAATCTAAAGAAATGATCAACTGCATTTCTGCTTGTGAATATAACTGCAGTATGATCCAGGATAGGAATTCGATCTTTACGGAAATCAACTGCCTTAACACCTTCTATCTGTATAAATTTATAAAAATCGATGGCTACTTTATACTTTTTAGCTAAAATATAATAGGGCGATTTTTCTACTTCTGCGGGCCTGGGCTGCGAAACGAGTACGTTTTTAATTTTCACGGGTCTAAAAATTTAATTCACAACAGCTTTAATAATATCTCGTACTACACGAATTGAAAACCCAATTTAAATAGAATTAAAAGAGGCAATACTTCGAGCGTGCAAAGGTACAAAAATAAATAAGACCGTGAAAAATTTGTGCATGCTAATCCGATAACAAACGCTCTTTGTAGGCGATATATCCATAAGAGCGACAGCACAATGATGGCAACCAAAACAAAAAATTGGTAACCCGAATAAATATAAAGAATTAATAGCGGAAGTAATACGAAGCTAGCGCTGATTTGGAAAAGAAACTGATCCGTTAAATAACGATACGTATCCTGCTTTGTTTGAAACAAAACACCCAAATACCAAATAGTTAAAAACTTTCCAATAAAGTACGCCACCGTAGCACCCAAAACCAATAAAAATCCTTGTCCAACTGAAAAATAAAACGAATGTGGGTAAAGTTCTCTTAATAGCTGAAACATAAATAAAGCCAGCGAAAAAGAAAACATAAAAAGCAATATAATTGGGTATCCGTGCTTCACTAGGTTTCCCTCACGATGCAATTGTTTTACATGCGATGAACTTAAGATCGATTTAAAAATTTGCTCCAAACGCAACGTATAAAATTGTCTGGCAAACACCACAACC
>JAFGAK010000202.1 GCA_016933745.1 Bacteroidales bacterium | reverse complement strand
TATGGCGACGAACCGGCAAATAATATAGGATGGCGAGTAAATGCGCATGAAATTGTGCAAGAAGGAATGATCTACCAAGATGACAATATTAAGGTAGAAGCTTTTCCGGTGATACATGGAAGCTGGCCCAATGCTTGGGGATTTCGATTCACAACACCAGATCGAGTGATTGTTGTTTCGGGCGATACGCGTGCTTGTGAGAAAATACTTGAATATGCCCAAGGTGCCGATGTGTTAATTCACGAAGTGTATTCGCAAGCCGGATTTGAACGCAAAGACGATTTTTGGAAAAATTACCATCAAAAAAATCATACTTCAAAATCGGAATTAGCCGAGATTGCAAAAAAAACACAACCCAAACTTTTAATTCTAACACATATTCTTTTTTGGGGATCAACAGAAAAAGAAATTGTATCTGAAATCCAATTAAACTACAAAGGAAAAGTTGTTTTGGGTCATGATCTTGACATTTTTTAAGATGAAAAAGCGCTTATTAAATATCCTCTTTTGGTCGATCATCTCTGCGGCGTTTATTGGTCCAGGAACGATTACCACTGCAGCTAAGGCAGGCGCTTCATTTCAGTTTGATTTACTTTGGGCTCTGGTATTTTCAACCATCGCTTGTTTAGTTTTACAAGAAGCGGCTGCACGATTGAGCATCGTGAGCAACCAAAGTTTAGGCAATGCCGTAGCTTCTCAATTTGCCAATAAAAAAGGCGGTTGGCTGATCTTTTTGCTAATCATAGGAGCGATTATTATTGGATCAGCAGCTTATCAAACCGGGAATTTGCTTGGTGCTTCAGAAGGGATCCTAGTTTTAACTTCGATAAATGCCAAACTGATTATTCTTGCTCTTGGAGTTTTGGCAGGAATCATCCTACTCTTTCCTAGTTTACAGTTTATTGCACGAGGTTTAGGACTTTTAGTCGTTCTGATGGGATTCGCGTTTATAACAACAGCCATCTTAATAAAACCTAACTATTCAGATTTGATTCATGGCAGTCTGGTTCCAAGTTTACCCGAAGGTTCTGCATTACTCATTTTAGGTTTGATTGGGACAACCGTAGTGCCTTATAATCTTTTTTTAGGTTCAGGAATTACTGATAAAAGTCAATCCATCCAAGAAATGCGCTTTGGTATTTCAATTGCTATCCTTTTAGGAGGAATTACATCGATGGCGGTTTTAATTGTTGGAACAAGTGCTGAAGAGAGTTTTAGTTTTCTTGCACTTGCAAAAGCCTTGACCCAAAAATTGGGTGCTTGGGCAGTTTGGTTTTTTGGTTTTGGATTGTTTGCAGCCGGTTTTTCATCCAGCATAACTGCTCCATTAGCTTCCGCTATTACAGCCAAAGATTTGTTTGAGAAAAGAAACACTAAATCTTGGGGGCAAAACGGAATTTATTTTAAAGCAATTTGGGGTCTTGTTTTACTCACCGGACTCGCTTTTGGATTGGTTGGCTTCAAACCTATTCCGGCTATTATTTTCGCGCAAGCTTTAAATGGATTGATCTTGCCGTTTATAAGCATCTTTCTTTGGATAGCTATCAATAATGTGGAATTGATGAAAAAGCAAGTGAATAACTTGTTTCAAAACATCCTTTTTGCTGCTATTGTATGGATTAGTCTTGTGCTCGGGTTATGGAATATTTCAAAAGCAATAACAACGACCTTTGGTATGGATCTTAACCAAAATAATTGGCTGATTTATTCGATTTTAGGATTCAGTTTCTTCTTAACACTTCGTATCGCTTTTCGCTTGGCAAAAAATAGAGAACCACAAAACCATGACTAATTACAGATTATTTATTGATACTGGAGGAACCTTTACAGATGCTTTTGCAATTCATCCGAATGGAGAATTGCTTCGAAGAAAAATTCTTAGTAGTGGCAAACTCAGAGGCAGAATCCTAGAAAAAATGGATTCGACAAGATTTCTCATCGAAGAAAATTGGGAAAGTAAAACAGATATTTTTAGCGGCTACACCTTTTCTTTGCTTAGTTCCAACAAGCAATTGTATCAAGTTCTCTCCTATAATCCGCAAACCTTTGTTTTGGAATTAGATCAACCATTGATCTCCTCTGAAGAAATAAATGGTTTGGCTTTTGAAATTTTTACAGGTGAAGAAGCTCCTGTTGTAGCAGCCCGGCTTTTAACTCAAACCCAGCTTCAATCTACCTTTCCGGCAATGGAAATTCGTTTGGGAACTACGCGTGGAACCAATGCACTTTTAGAACATAAAGGAGCATCCAATGTGCTTTTCATCACGAAAGGATTTAAAGACCTGCTAACAATAGGAAACCAAGCACGACCAGATATTTTTAGCTTAGAAATAGTAAAACATGCCTCCTTAGTAAATGAAATCATTGAGATTGATGAACGAATTGATTCCAAAGGAAATATTCTAAAAGCAATACAAACAGAAACTTATAAAGAAACGATTCGCAAACTCAAAGAACAAGGATTTGAATCTTTTTCCATTGTTTTTCTGCATTCCTATTTGAACAATTCGCACGAACAAGCTTTTAAACAGTTGCTCATCGAAGAAGGCTTGCAGTATATTTCTGTTTCATCGGAATTATCGCCACTGATTAAAGTTTTAGAGCGAGCAGAAACCACAACTGTGAATGCTTATTTGGCTCCCATCATCAAAAAATATTTACAAAATATTACCGAACGTACTCAAGCGAATCTTCGAATTATGAATTCGGCCGGAGGCCTAATGAACAAAGAAAATTTTGAAGCAAAAGACAGTTTACTCAGCGGACCTGCCGGAGGTGTTGTCGGTGCTTCTTTTATTGGTAAATTAATAGATAATGAAAATCTAATCACATTTGATATGGGCGGAACGAGTACAGATGTTTCTCGTTTTCATTCTGGATTCGATTATAAATATGAATTAGAAATTGGATCTGCACATATTTATAGTCCAGCTATATCAATTGAAACCGTTGCTGCAGGCGGCGGTTCTATTTGCGGTTTTGATGGGTATAAACTAACAGTTGGACCGGAAAGTGCCGGAGCAAATCCCGGACCTGCTTGTTACGGAGCAGGCGGTCCATTAACAATTACAGATGTGAATCTCTTGCTCGGTCGGATTGACGAAACAAAGTTTGGGATTCCTGTAACTAAAAAAGCGGCTGAAAAAAGTCTTGAAATTTTATTAGAAAATATTGAAAGCAAACGGGGCGAAAAAGTGTCCAAAGAAGAAATCCTTTCCGGTTTGTTAGCAATTGCCAACGAAATAATGGCTGGCGCGATAAAAAAAATTTCCACTTCAAAAGGATTTAGCCCAACAGAATATTCCCTTCTAGCTTTTGGCGGAGCGGGAGGAATGCACAGTTGTGCCATTGCAGAATTATTACAAATGAAGCAAATCATTATTCCACAAGATGCTGGATTATTGAGTGCTTTTGGTATTGGAAATGCATCTTTTGAACGCTTTGCTGAAAAACAAATCTTAAAGCCATTCAAGGTAATATCAAATGAGCTAGATCAAGAGTTTAGCCAATTGTTCTTCAATTTAAAAGAACAATTTGAAGACAACTCCAACCCTCTAGAGCAACAACGTATCCTCTTTCTAAGATTCAAAGGTCAAGACAGCACAATTAGCGTTCCTTGGAATCCAAATGCAGACCTCACAGTTCAACAATTCCAAGCTGAATACCGCAATTTATTTGGGCATTGGGTTGAAAATAGAACCATCGAACTGGAAAGTATCCGTCTGAAAGTTAGTCAAAGTACGGATCAAGCTTTGCTGACTGCTACTAAAGAAAAAGAAAATGAGGCTGCTATTCCAAAATTCCATCACGAGTTATTCAGCAATGGAAAAAAAATGGAAGCTCCGGTCTTTGCGCGAGAAGCATTACTTTTTGGTCATTGCATTCAAGGTCCAGCGCTTATCAGCGATCATAAAAGCACTACCATTGTCGACAACGGTTGGAAGGTAGAAGTGGACGACTACCATAATTTGATTTTGCAAAAATCTGATTCGGAAATCCATCGCAAACCTAAAACAGGAAATCAGGAAAGTGAATTGGAACTTTTCACCAATCGTTTTATGGCCATTGCGGAAAATATGGGAGCAATTTTACAACGCACAGCGCTCTCAGTTAATATAAAAGAGCGACTAGATTTTTCATGTGCTTTACTAGATAACAACGGAAATCTCGTTGCAAATGCACCACATATTCCAGTCCATTTAGGTAGTTTAGGCGTTTGCGTTAGAAGTGTTTTAGAACAATTTGAGTTTAAACCTGGCGACACAATCGTAACAAATCATCCGCGTTTTGGCGGCTCGCACTTGCCAGATGTAAGTTTAATTACGGCCGTTTTCGATGAAAATAAGCAACGAATTGGGTTTGTAATCAATCGCGCACATCATGCTGAAATCGGAGGAATGACTCCAGGCTCCATGCCAACCAATGCAACGAATCTGGAACTAGAAGGAATTGTAATTTCTCCCTATTATTTGGTGAAAGAAGGAAATGTACAGTGGGAAGGAATTCGGGAAATTTTCGATTCAGGGAAATATCCAAGTCGACTGATTGAGGAGAATATGGCAGATTTGAATGCAGCTTTAGCAGCAAATAAAAATGGCGAATTGGCCCTGCAAAATCTAGCTAAAACTTATGGATCAAAAATCGTAATTGAGTATATGCAAAAATTAAAAAATTATGCTGCTCAAAAGATCGAAGAAGTTATCCAAAAACTACCTGATGGTAAACGATTCGCTATTGAATACCTCGACGACCAAACGCCATTAGCCGTTAGCATCGAAATAAAAGGCAGTTCCATTTTCATCGATTTTGAAGGAAGTGGACAAGTACATCCCAAAAACTTAAATGCAACAACTGCCATTGTAAATAGCGTCATTATTTATGTTTTGCGCTTATTGGTTGATGAACGAATCCCACTTAACGATGGCTTAATGAACTCCGTTAAAATAAATATTCCACGCGGTTTACTCAATCCAGATTTCGATCAAGAACCCAATCAATGTCCTGCTGTTGTTGGTGGAAACATCGAAGTAAGTCAACGATTAACAGATACACTTTTAAAAGCGTTTGGAATTGTAGCATGCAGTCAAGGCACAATGAACAACGTTTTATTTGGGAATAAAAATTTTGGCTATTACGAAACCATTGCCGGTGGAACTGGCGCCGGACCTTATTTTGATGGAGCATCTGCCGTTCATCAACATATGACGAACACTCGTATTACCGATCCTGAAATTTTGGAACATCGTTATCCAGTTCGTCTTGATGAATTTTCAGTTCGAAAGATTTCCGGAGGAAAAGGCAAAACCAAAGGTGGTGATGGACTATTAAGGAGTTTTACTTTTTTAGATCAAGTTGAATTATCTGTTTTGTCGCAACACCGAAACTTTGCACCATACGGAATGAATGGAGGAGATCCTGGAGTCAAAGGGAAACAATACATTCTAAAAGCAAATGGTGGTCGAGAAGAACTAAACGGAATGTGTCACGCATTTCTTAATCCAAACGATCAATTTGTAATTGAAACGCCCGGTGGTG
>JAFGAK010000201.1 GCA_016933745.1 Bacteroidales bacterium | reverse complement strand
TTTGTTGCTAACTTAGAATATATTTCACCCAAAGGGATAGAAGAAAATGGCGCTATTCAATTCGAAATTAAAGCCAATGTAAAACTTCAAGCAGGTCAGTTTATTCGTGCTGGTTATAGCGCTAACGCGAATATTGTTTTGGAAAGAAAAGACAGCGTTTTAGTGATCCCGGAAGGAATGCTGAAGTTTCGGAACGATTCTTCTTACGTTGAAATAGAAACCGAAACTCAGCTCTTTGAAAAACGATTTGTAAAAACCGGTTTATCCGATGGGATCAATATCGAAATTATGGAAGGTTTAAGCAAAGACGACAAAGTAAAAGGTGAAAAAGCAGACCCAAATAAGAAATAAAATAGGAGTTTGAGCTCGTTTAAAAAAGAATCGCCACTAAAATTAGCGGCGATTTTTTGTTTTATTCACTTAAGTAAGTTTTTTTAAACGGTTTTAATTTCCAATCAGTCGAAAAACTCCTTTATCCAAAATGCGATCACCCTCTTTCAATTCCGAGTTTAATAACTGCGTATATTGCTCGTTGGCTTTTCCCAACTTTACTTCAGTTTTTCCAAAAACATAATCGGAATCCGTTGTTTCTACATATCGTAAAATGTAAAAAGCACCATCTTCTTCAAATACAGCGCGCGATGGCACGGCCAATCCTTTTACTCCGTCTGTTAAAATATCGGCTTCAACATACATTCCTTGTAAGAAACTGACTTCTTCGTCAGCTAAAAGTCCGTGAACAAGAAGCGTTTTTTTCTGAGAATCGATCGATTTATTAACCTGAAATACAGTTCCTTTATAGTAAGTGCTTCCTGCATCAGGCACTCGAAAACGAATTTGTTGTCCCTTTGCAATTTTCAAAACGTCTTTTTCAAAAACTTCCAATTCCAAATGCTTGTGTGAAGTATTGATAAGCATCATTAACACATCGCCGGGAGCAACATAAGCACCGATAGGAGCTTCGAGGAAAGCAATGAAACCGGATATAGGCGAATAAATTTTCATGCTTGAGGTAAATTCGCCTTTTTCAAGTGCGTTTAAATCTACCATAAACAACTTCAGCGTTTCCCTTAAACCATTCAGCTGCGCTAACTTTAATTTGTAATCGCTGCTTGCTTTTTGAAAATTCTTAGTGCTACTGATATTTTCTTCGGATAAGGTTTTCTGGCGCTCGTATTCCGCTTGCACAAACTGAAACTCCTCTTTCGTTTCAAGATAGTTTTGTTGCATTTTAATAAATTCCGGATTTTGTAATTCCACCAATAAATCGCCTGCATTTACTTTATCGCCAACCAAAAATGGTACTTGCTTAACAAAGCCTGCAACCATCGGACTAATTTCTGCTTTTGCCGACATCGGAACTTCAATCGATCCATTGGCCTGAACTACATCGAAAAATTCCTGAGCACTTATTTCTCCCAAGCTCATTTTTGTGTTGTCAAGCATCGGTTTTGATACGCTAAATAAATTACTTTCGGGAGATTCTTCTGTTGTTGGATCGCTCACTTCTGCTGTATTGCTACAAGAGACTATCAAGGCCATGGCCAGCAGAAAAAAACTAATTTGTTTTAATTTATACATTGTTATTATTTTAAATTCAAATACTT